>NZ_NFLM01000003.1 GCF_002160915.1 Faecalibacterium sp. An121 | reverse complement strand
AATCCCCGTGTCATTGGTTCGATTCCGATCGGAGGCACCATATGCGGCCGTAGCTCATCTGGTAGAGCGCCACCTTGCCAAGGTGGAGGTAGCGAGTTCGAGCCTCGTCGGCCGCTCCATGGGAGTGGCAAGCGTCACTCCTTATTTTGGCCCGGTAGCTCAGTTGGTTAGAGCACCAGCCTGTCACGCTGGGGGTCGTCGGTTCGAGCCCGATCCGGGTCGCCAACATCCTACCCCGTCACGGGGCATCCTACGCAGGATGGACGCAGGGACAAATGCGTCGCTATGCGGCCGTAGCTCATCTGGTAGAGCGCCACCTTGCCAAGGTGGAGGTAGCGAGTTCGAGCCTCGTCGGCCGCTCCAAACAGGGGCGTTCACCGCCCTTCATACGGTGGCGTGGCCAAGTGGTAAGGCAAAGGTCTGCAAAACCTTCATTCACCAGTTCAAATCTGGTCGCCACCTCCAAAAAGCCCTCGTGCTCTGCACGGGGGCCTTTTTTGCGTGCCGGAAACCGGCATGCTCCAGGGGGAACTTTCGCGCCGCCGGCCAAGCAGGCGGCTTTTTGTGTCGGATCGTCCCCCTTTCTTGCCCATTGGGCCGTTCAGTGCTACAATAGACCGCGAAAGGAGGCGTGCCTGTGCCAGAAACCGAAAACCGAACCACCCTGACCCCGGACACCCCCGTACAATACCTCAAGGGAGTGGGGCCCAAGCTGGCCCAGCGGTTCGAAAAGCTGGGCATCCGCACCCTGGCCGACCTTTTGCAGCACTATCCGCGGCGCTATCTGGATTTCACCCACCCCTACCCCCCGGCCGAAGCCCCGGTCGGGGTGGAGTGCGTGGTCCGGGCCCAGCTGCTGGCAAAGCAGGGGGGACGCTACGCCGCAGGGGGACGCCGGGTGGAAAAGGCCACGGCCGGGGACGACGTAGCCACCCTCGAGCTGACCTGGTTCAATAATCCCTACACCATCCAGAAGCTGGAGATCGGCCAGGAATACTATTTTCAGGGGGTGGTGGCCGGCGGGCTGCTGCGCCGCCAGATGGTCAACCCCCAGGTCCGCACCGCCGCACAGGTATCGGCCGTGCCGCTCATCCCGGTCTATCCCCAGACCGACGGGCTGAACAGCGGCGCCATCGGCCGGTGCGTGGCCCAGCTGCTGCCCCACGCCGAGCTGCTGGGGGACCCTCTGCCCCCTGCCCTGCTGCAAAAATACCGCCTGCCCTCCAAGGCCCAGGCCGTACGGGACATCCATACCCCTGCCACCCCCCAGGCCGCCCAGGAGGCGCGCCGCCGCCTGATCTTTGAGGAACTGCTGGTGCTGCAGCTGGGGATGGGCCTGCTGAAAAACCGGGGTTCCGCCTCCACCGGCGCGCCCATGCGCCGGGCCGACCCCGCTCCCTTCTGGGCCAGCCTGCCCTTTGCGCCCACCGGGGCCCAGCGCCGTGCGGTGGACCAGATCCTGGAGGACATGGCCGGGCCCCGCTCGATGAACCGCCTGCTGCAGGGGGACGTGGGCAGCGGCAAGACCCTGGTGGCCGCGGCCGCCCTCTGGGCCGCCGTGGGCGCAGGGTATCAGGGGGCGCTGCTGGCCCCCACCGAACTGCTGGCCCAGCAGCACGCCGAGACCCTCAACCGGCTGCTGGCCCCCTTCGGCATACGGGTGGCCCTGCTGACCGGCGGACTGAAAGCCGCCGCCCGCCGCACCACCCTGGCGGCCATCCGCGCCGGAGAGGCAGACCTGGTGGTGGGCACCCATGCCATCCTGTCCGAGGGAGTGGAATTTGCCCGGCTGGGCCTGGCCGTCATCGACGAGCAGCACCGCTTCGGGGTGCGCCAGCGGGGCGCCCTGGCCGAGAAAGGCGCCTCCCCTCACCTGCTGGTCATGAGCGCCACCCCCATTCCCCGCACCCTGGGGCTTTTGATCTACGGTGATCTGGATATCTCCATCCTGGACGAGCTGCCCCCCGGCCGCACCCCGGTCAAGACCCGGGTGATGGGCGGGGCACGCCGCCGGGACCTGTACGGTTTTCTGGACCGGGAGATCGGCGCCGGGCGTCAGGTGTACATCGTCTGCCCCGCCATCGAGGAAGGCCCCGACGGAGGGCTGGCCCCGGTCAAGACCTATTATGAGCAGACCGCCAAGGCCCTGCTGCCCGACCGCCGGGTGGGCCTGATGCACGGCAAGCTGAAACCCAAAGAGAAGGCCGCCGTCATGGAGGACTTCCGGGCCGGGCGGCTGGACGCCCTGGTCTCCACCACCGTCATCGAGGTGGGGGTGGATGTGCCCAACGCCACCGTCATGGTGATCGAGAACGCCGAGCGCTACGGCCTGTCCGCTTTGCACCAGCTGCGGGGCCGGGTGGGCCGGGGCGCAGCCGAGAGCTGGTGCTTCCTGGTCAGCGACAACACCGCCCCCGCCGTCCAGAATCGGCTGCGGTTCCTCTGTTCCACCACCGACGGCTTTGCGGTGGCCCAGTACGACCTGGAGACCCGCGGCCCCGGCGACTTTTTCGGCAGCCGCCAGCACGGCCTGCCCACGCTGCAGATCGCCGACCTCGCCGCCGACACCCGCCCCCTCCACGCCGCCCAGAGCGAAGCCGCCGCCATCCTGTCCGCCGACCCCCTGCTGGACCAGCCCCAGCACCGGCTTCTGGCGGACCAGGTGGCCCGCATGTTCGACCGCGCCGGACCCATGAACTGATAAAGGAGCCAAGTCCATGATCTTCACCATCCCTGTCACCACCCGGGTCGAGGATTTCGACCAGAACGGCCTGCTGACCCCGCCGGCCCTCCTCTCCATCTTTGAAAATACGGCGGTCCGCCACGCCAACACGGTGGGCTACTCCCCCATGGCGGACAGCCTGCAGAACGGTATGTCCTGGGTCATCACCAACTGGCGGGCCGCCGTGCTGCGCGCCCCCGCCTACGACGAGTCCTTCCAGGCCAGCACCTGGCTGTGCGTCAACCCCCGGCTGGCCACCCGTGAGATGCTGCTGCGCACCCGGGAGGGGGAGGTCCTGGCCCGGGGCCAGGCCAAGCTGGCTCTGGTCCAGCGCAGCACCGGCAAGCCCTGCCTGCCCACCCCCGAGCGTCTGGCCGCCTACCAGCCCGAGCAGACCACCGCTTTCAGCGACCGGCTGCCCCGGCTGCGTCCCCCTGCCGGCTACACCGACCGGCAGCCCGTCCAGCTGCGCCGCAGCGACATGGACTACAACGGCCATATGCACAACACCGCCTATCTCTCCCTGGCCCTGGACGCCGCCCCCCAGCAGGTGCGCAGCGGCGGGGTGCACAGTTTCCGCATCTCCTACCGCAGCCCTTTGCAGCTGGGGGACGAGCTGACGCTCTGTTCCGCCCCCAAGGACGGCGGCTGGGCGGCCTCCTTTGTCCGCCAGGATGAGGTGTGCGCCGTGGTGGCCATCAACGAACAGCTGGCCCCGCTGTGAACGCCTCCCCCGAACAAAAAAAGCGGAACCCCGCGAAGGGCTCCGCTTTTTTTATTTGGTTCCGCTGCCGGGGCAGACGGCCCGGCGCACCTCCCCTGAGAAATACAGGGTGCCCAGGGCGGCCACCGGCCCCCCTGCGGCCAGAGCGTCAGCCAGGGCCACCGCCTGCGGGATGGAGCCGGCCGCCCGGGCCTGCCCGCCCAAAGCGCAGATGCGTCCGGCCAGCTCCTGGGCCGGGATGGCCCGGGGGCTGGGAGCGGTCACCGTCACAAAGGACCTGGCCAGGGGCAGCAGCAGACGCAGCATTTCATCCGAATCCTTGTCCGCCATGATGCTGGTGATAAAGACGAACTTCTGTCCCGGGAACTGCCGGCGCAGGCTGTCCGCTGTGGCTCTCATGCCGTGGGCGTTGTGGCTGCCGTCCAGGATAAAGGGCGGGTCGTGCCGCAGCAGCTCGAACCGGCCGGGCCAGCGCACCCGGGCCAGCCCCTGCCGGATGGCGCTGTCGGGGATATCCCAGCCGCGGGCCCGCAGCGCCCGCAGGGCCGTGATGGCCACGGCGGCATTGTTGGGCTGGTAGCTGCCCAGCAGGGGCAGGGAAAGGCCATCCAGACCGTCAAAATCAAAGGTCTGGCCCTCCAGGCTGGCGCTGACCGGGTGCAGCCGGGAGAAGTCCACCACCGTCAGGGGCGCGCCCCGGGCGGCGGCTGCGGCCGCGATCACCCGGTCGGCCTCGGGCTGGCCCCCATAGCTGACCACCGGGCTGCCCGGCTTGATGATGCCCGCCTTGGCCGCCGCGATGTCGGCCAGGGTGGGGCCCAGCTCCCTGACGTGGTCCATCCCCAGGGCGGTGATGACGGCGCATTCGGGCGGGTCGATGACGTTGGTGGAATCCAGCGCGCCCCCCAGCCCCACCTCCAGCACCACGATGTCGCACCGGGTCCGGGCAAAATAGAGCAGGCCCAGGGCGGTGATCAGTTCGAACTCGGTGGGCACGGCGGCCATGGCCGCGGCGGCCGGCTGCACCTGCTCCACCAGATCCACCAGGTCCTGGTCGGGGATGGGCGCGCCGTCCACCTGGATCCGCTCATTGAACCGGAGGATATAGGGCGAGGTGAACAGCCCCACCTTATAGCCTGCCTGACGCAGGCAGCTGTCCAGCATGGCGGCGGTGCTGCCCTTGCCGTTGGTGCCCGCCACGTGCACAA
Source organism: Faecalibacterium sp. An121 (assembly GCF_002160915.1). Classification (GTDB taxonomy): domain Bacteria; phylum Bacillota; class Clostridia; order Oscillospirales; family Ruminococcaceae; genus Faecalibacterium; species Faecalibacterium avium. The sequence continues at coordinate 161,367 of NZ_NFLM01000003.1, read as the reverse complement.
AGCGCAGGTCTTTCTGAGGATCGCCCAGCAGGCCGCAGAGGGTGCGGATGCGCTCCAGGCCGGGACGGTGGCCCTGCCAGTGCACCGCATGGATGTAGTCCAAAGCCTGTTGATAGGTCATTGCGAACGCCTCCCGGTGTGGCTGCCCCGGGCCGCGGTCATCAGGGCGTGGTTTTCCAGCAGGATGCGCACCAGTACGAACTCGGCCCCTGCCAGGATCAGCGCGTTGGGGATGCGGGCGGCCAGCACCGCCCAGGCATAGCCGTAGAACAGCCGCAGGGCCAGCGAGTTGAGCATCATCGAGCCCACCATATGGCCCAGCAGGATACCGCCGGCCAGGCGGACGTTCTCGCGGCGGGCGGGCAGATGCCGCCAGCCCCATCCGGCAAAGAAGCCCACCGCCCCGGCGCCCAGGGTGATGAGGGGGTTGATGGCATAGCCTGCCAGCACCCCGCCGATGGCGTCGGCCAGGGCGCCCACCGCAAAGCCGGCCCCCGGCCCGAACAGGACCGCGGCCAGCACCACGGGCAGGCTGCCCAGGTTGAAGCGCAGAAAACCGGTGGAGATGCTGAGCACCCGGCTGAACACGATGCTCATGGCCACCAGCAGAGCGCAGAAGGTCAGGGTGCGAAGGGAGTGGGAACGGTTGGGATTCATCATCATACGCCTCCTCATTCTGAATCCGGCGGGGAGGGCACAAAAAAACAGCCCTCCCCCATGCGAAAACCGCACAAAGGAGGGCCGTGAAATCCGGCAGCCTTCACACCCGGGCCGCGGGACATCCCTGCGGCCCGCGCCCAAGTCCATGCAGCAGCGGGATGCAGGCTGTGCACCGCGGGAAAACTTCGCCTTCGTCCGCAGCACAACTCCCCGTTGATGCGGCACTTAACGCGCACAGCCTTACTCTGTTGATCTTTACGTCTGCGCCGGCTGCAAACCGGCGCCCGCCCTGCCGGGGCGGGTGGCAGGCGGATGCCTGTCTGGGTTGTATTATACTCCCATTTGCTCCGCCCTGCAAGCAGAGAACCCGACAGCTTTCCCAAAATATTTTTCCCGTTTTTGTGGAAAGCGACGAGCGGCCCCCAACAAAAAACGACGGCCCGTGCAGGTTGGGCCGCCGCTTTCGCCCTTGCGGGCAGGCAGGGTAAATGATAAGAAGGTAAATGAAGAAAATAGCAATGATCTGCGCGGAGCGCCTTTGGGACTGTGCAGGCAGCCCCGGCATCCGGGCAAAGATGTATCCAAGCCCTGTTCCGCTGGGATACAACATACCACTTTTTGCGCCGGATTGCAAGAGCTTTTTGAAGAAAAAACGGGTTGAAACAGCGTCAAAACGTATTTTCGTGAAAGCGCACAAATATACCGGCCGTTTCCTGCAACAAATGCCGAACTTGTCCAGCCTGGAACGATCGCCCGCAGGCCGCGTCGCGCTTTACAATCCAGTGGGGGTATGCTATCATTATAAAGTATACCAGAATTTTGCCTGCCCGGTCCCGGGCGGGCGGCAGAGATGAGAGAGAGTCCAATGGAATATGCGGCAGGGGCGCGCAGCCCCAGTATTTTGAAAAACGGCCCCCATGGGCCGATCTTTACCAATCACGAGCTGCTGCGGCTGATCGGCCCGCTGCTGGTGGAGCAGCTGCTGGCCACCACCGTGGGCATGGCGGACACCATGATGGTGTCGCGCTGCGGCGAGGCGGCCATCTCGGGCGTCAGCCTGGTGGACATGATCAACAACCTTGTCATCAACCTGCTGGCGGCGCTGGCCACCGGAGGCGCGGTGGTGGTCAGCCAGTACCTGGGGGCGCTGCGCAAAAAGGAGACCGACAAGAGCGCCGGCCAGCTGATCCTGCTCAGCCTGCTGCTGGGCCTGGGTCTGGGGCTGTTCTGCTTTGCGCTGGCCCGGCCCATGCTGCGGCTGTTCTACGGCACCATCGAAGCGGACGTGCTGGACGCCGGGGTGCGCTATTTGCAGGTGACCGCCCTCAGCTATCCCTTCCTGGCGCTGTACAACGCCGGGGCGGCCATCTTCCGCAGCATGGGCAACTCCAAGATCTCGATGCAGGTCAGCCTGCTGATGAACATCGTCAACATCATCGGCAACGCGGTGTGCATCTTCGGTCTGGGCATGTATGTGGAGGGCGTGGCCTGGCCCACCGTCATCAGCCGTGCGCTGGCCGCCGTGCTGATCCTGGCCGCCTGCGGCCGCAAGACCAACACCGTCCAGGCCCGCATCACCTTCCGGCTGGACGGGGCGCTGGCCCGGCGCATTCTGGGCATCGGCATCCCCTCCGCCTTTGAGAACAGCCTGTTCCAGGCGGGGCGCATCCTGGTGGTGAGCATGATCTCCCTGTTCGGCACGGTGCAGATCGCCGCCAACGCGGTGGCCAACAACCTGGACGGCATGGGCTGCATCCCGGGGCAGGCCATCAGCCTGGCCATGATCACGGTGGTGGGCCGGTGCATCGGCGCCCGGGAGGAAGAACAGGCCACCGCCTACGCCAAAAAGCTGCTCAAGTGGACGTATATCACCATGGGCCTGTTCAATGGGGCCATTCTGCTGCTGGTAGGGCCTCTGGTGGGCATCTATGCGCTGTCGGGCGAGACCATGGATCTGGCCATCCTGCTGGTGCGCATCCACTGCGGCTGCGGCATCCTGCTGTGGCCCATCGCGTTCGTGCTGCCCAACGCCCTGCGGGCCAGCAACGACGTCAAGTTCACCATGACCGTATCGGTGCTGAGCATGGCGGTGTGGCGGATCGGTTTCAGCTACCTGCTGGGCGTCCAGATGGGCTACGGCGCCGTGGGCGTCTGGATCGCCATGGTGGTGGACTGGGTCTGCCGCTCCATCTGCTTTGTGTGGCGGTTCACCAGCGGGGTGTGGAAGACCAAATACACCGAATGAGATGCAAGGAAGGAAAACTGCCGCTATGAAGCTAGTCAGCTGGAATGTCAACGGCCTGCGGGCCTGCCTGTCCCACGGCTTTGCCGAGAGCTTTGCCGCCCTGGATGCAGACGTGTTCTGTTTGCAGGAGACCAAGATGCAGCCCGGCCAGGCCGATTTCCACCCCGAGGGGTACGAGGAGTATTTCTGTTCGGCCCAGCGCAAGGGGTATTCGGGCACGGCCTGCTACTGCCGTGTCAAGCCGCTGCAGGTGACCATGGGGGTGGGCCGGCCCGAGCACGACCAGGAGGGCCGGGTGATCACCCTCGAATATCCCGGGTTCTATCTGGTCAACTGCTACACCCCCAACAGCCAGGAGGAGCTGAAACGGCTGGATTACCGGATGGAGTGGGAGGCGATGTTCCGGCAGTACCTGCTGGACCTGGACGTCCAAAAGCCAGTGATCCTGTGCGGGGACCTGAACGTGGCCCACCAGGAGATCGACATCAAGAACCCCGCCTCCAACCGCCGCAGCGCCGGCTTCACCGACGAGGAGCGGGAGGCCATGACCCGGCTGCTGGATGCGGGCTTTGCGGACAGCTTCCGGATGCTGCACCCCGACGAGGTCAAGTACAGCTGGTGGAGCTACCGCTTCCGTGCGCGGGCGCGGAACGCCGGCTGGCGCATCGATTATTTTTTAGTTTCCCGGCGGATCGCAGACCGGGTGCAGGCGGCCGGGATCCACAATGAGATCCTGGGCTCCGACCACTGCCCCGTGGAACTTGTGATCGACCTGTAAAAGAAGAAGGGAGCGTATCGATTATGGAAGAACATCAATCCGCGGCGGCCAAAGCTGCCGCGTCGGTGGACCAAAGGCTGGGCACGGCGCCGCTGGTGCCGCTGATCTTCAGTCTGGCCCTGCCCACCGCCCTGGCACAGCTGGTGAATATGCTGTACAACATCGTGGACCGCATCTATGTGGGCCACATCCCCGGCACGGGCAGTCTGGCTCTGGCCGGCCTGGGCGTCACCTACCCCATCATCGTGCTGATCACCGCATTCTCCAACCTGATCGGCATGGGCGGCGCGCCCCGGGCCTCGGTGGCCATGGGCCGCGGAGACTACAAGACCGCCGAAAAGATCCTGGGCAACTGCATCACCCTGCTGGTGGTCCTGTCGGTCCTGCTCAGCGTGGTGTTCACCATCTTTGGCGAGCCCATCCTGATGGCCTTCGGCGCCAGTGAGAACACCCTGCCCTATGCCATGTCCTACCTGCGCATCTACCTGCTGGGTACCCTCTTCGTGCAGTTCACCCTGGGCATGACCCCCTTTATCACCAACCAGGGCTTTGCCAAGACCAGCATGGCCACCACCTGCATCGGCGCCATCAGCAACATCATCCTGGACCCCGTGTTCATCTTCGGGTTCAACATGGGGGTGCAGGGCGCGGCCATCGCCACCATCCTCAGCCAGGCCATCAGCGCCGTGTGGGTGCTGGCCTTTTTCACCGGCAAGCGCAGCGTCCTGCGGATCCGCAAGGCAAACCTCGCCCCCGACGGCAAGACCCTGGCCCTTGTGCTGTCCCTGGGCGTCTCGCCCTTCCTGATGACCGCCACCGAGTGCGTCATCCAGCTGGCCTTCAACACCGGCGCGGCCACCTACGGCGGCGACAGCGCCGTGGCCATCATGAGCATCCTGTTCTCGGTGGCCCAGATCGCCAACCTGCCGGTGCAGGGCTTCTGTCAGGGCGCACAGCCGGTGGTGGGCTTCAACTTCGGCGCCCAGAAGCTGGCCCGGGTGCGGCAGGCCTTCAAGATCATGCTGGCCGTCTCGATGGGGGTCACTACGGTGGTGGTGGGCGCCGTCGAGATCGCGCCCCAGCTGTTCCTGGGCCTGTTCTCCAGCGACGCCGAGCTGATCGCCCTGGGCACCGCGCCGCTGCGCATCTACATGCTTGGCTACTTCTTCATGGGCGCGCAGCTGGCCTGCCAGCAGACCTTCCTGGGCCTGGGCGAGGCAAAGATCAGCATGTTCATCGCCCTGCTGCGCAAGGTGATCCTGCTTTTGCCCCTGTCGCTGGTCATCCCGCGGGTGTTCGGCGCTCTGGGCCTGAGCCAGCTGCTGGGCCTGTATCTGGCCGAACCCATCAGCGACATCGTGTCGGCTTCCACCTGCACCATCCTGTTCTTTGTCATCGAGTGGAAAAAGCTGAAGGACAGTCCCCGGACGGCGCAGTAAGATTGCACCTAGCATTGGGCTGCAAAATGTGTTAGAATGGGTATGCTAAGGCGGGGCGGCCGTCCCAGACGGCGGCCCCGCCTTGCTGCGTTTTGACAGACTTTGAAGGAAAGGAAAATGATACTATGGATCAGATACTGGACCAGAAGATAGATGCCTTCCTGGAGGCCAACAAGGAACAGATGCTCAAGGACATCGGGGCTTTGGTCGCCATCAACAGTGTGGAGGCCGCTCCCGCCGAGGGCGCGCCCTTCGGCCCGGGTGCCCGGGCTGCCCTGGACAAGACCCTGGAGCTGGCCGGCCGGCTGGGCCTGGACACCCACAACTGCGAAGGCTACATCGGTTATGCCGAGCTGCCCGGCCGGGAAGCCGGCAAGTATCTGGCCACCATCTGCCATGTGGACGTGGTGCCGGCCGGCGAAGGCTGGTCCGGGGACCCCTTTGCCATGCGCCGGCAGGACGGATGGATCCTGGGCCGGGGCGTGCTGGATGACAAGGGCCCCATGGTCGCCACCCTGTACACCCTCAAGTGCCTCAAGGAGCTGGGGGTGCCGCTGCGCTACCCCATCCGCGCCCTGGCCGGCACCAACGAGGAGACCGGGATGGAGGACGTGGAATACTATCTGGCCCACAACCCGGCCCCGGTATTCTGCTTCACCCCCGACGCCGAGTTCCCCGTCTGCAACGGCGAGAAGGGCCACTTCCACGGCAAGCTGGTCAGCCCGGTGTGCCATGGCAAGATCCTGGCCTTTGAGGGCGGCGTGGCCAACAACGCCGTCCCCGACCGGGCCAGCGCCCTGGTGCAGGCCGACATGGCGGGGCTGAAAAACGCCCCCAACATCACCCTGGAACCCGAGAACGGCTGCGTCCGCGTGCGCGGCTGGGGCAAGTCGGGCCACGCAGCCAGCCCCGAGGGCACCGTGAACGCCATCGGCCTGGTGGCGGATTATCTGCTGGCCAACGGCCTGTGCAACGAGGCCGAGCGCAGCTATCTGGAGGTTTTGCACAAGCTGCACAGCTCCACCGCCGGCGAGGGCCTGGGCATTGCCACCTCCGACGGTCCCTTCGGTCCCCTGACCATCATTGGCGGGCGGATGTATATGCAGGAGGGCCGCATGGTGCAGACCATGGACAGCCGCTACCCCACCTCCACCAACGGAGACGTCCTTGCAGCCGCCATCCGGGCCGCCATCGGAACCGGCGCCTCCCTGGAGGACGTGGACGCCGCCGACCCCTTCTATATCGAGGCGGACACCCCTGCCATCCGGGCCTGCATCGACACCTACAACGAGGTGACCGGCAAAAACGAGAAGCCCTTCACCATGGGCGGCGGCACCTATGCCCGCCACTTCCCCTATGCGGTCAGTTTCGGTCCCGAGAGCCGCGACATGGTCCTGCCCAGCTTTGGCGGCCCCATGCACGGTGCCAATGAGTCCGCCCCGGTGGACGCCCTGCTGCAGTCGGTCAAGATCTATGTGCTGGCCCTGCTGCGTCTGGAGGAGATCGATTTCTGAGGAATCTTATAGAGTGGAAAAGAGGCGGGACCCCAAAGGGTCCCGCCTCCTTATGTTCGAAAAAGTATGCATGGCAAGACCCTTTCCCTGATGGGCGCATTGGTGGAGTCGGGCGGAAAAGTCTATGTGGAGACAAGCCTCTCCTGTGCATGATGATGCAAGTGGAAGTACATCTTTTGGACTACCTGGCCCTGCGGGCAGGCTGCACATACTTGAGCGACCTGCACCGGCCGAGGCCGCCAAAGCCGCCCTGCTGGACTGGCTGGCCCAGCCGCCCACAAACTGAACACCCCACCGGAAAAGCCCCGGGCTTGAAGGCTCCTTTGAAAGGAACCCACAGCCCGGGGCTTTTTCTCTTTGTCAGCTGCGATCAGTCGTCCCAATCGTCGTCGTAGCGGTCATCCCAGTCATCGTCGTACCGATCGTCCCAGTCGTCGTCGTAACGATCGTCCCAGTCGTCGTCGTAACGATCGTCCCAGTCGCGGCGCTCCCGCTCGGCCTTCAGCACCTTGCCGGAGGAAGCACCGATCTCGTACTCGTACTTGACGTCGCCCACCAGGATATCCAGCTCGTACTTGCCGTCGTCGTAGTCCCGCTCGATGACTTTCAGGTCGCTCACATCGCAGCCCAGGTGATCGGCGGCGATCTTGACAGCGGTGTCATAGTCCACGGAGGCAGCCGAAGCAGGCAGAGAGTTGCATGCGGTCAGGGCGGTCAGAGCCAGGGCGGCGGTGAGGGTCAGGATCTGCTTGCGGTTCATCTTCTTCATAGTAGTTGTCTCCTTTGATCGTTTGTGTGGGTGTGTTTGCTGCTTTGTTTATAGAATACGGCGGCGGGGGGCTGAAACCGGGGTCACGGGAAAAATTTTTTGGAAAAAATCATTCTCTCCCAAAAGTAGAAACGGCCTGTTGTCTGCGGCGAGCAGAGGACAGGCCCCTTTGTATTTCCATCAGGTGGACCGGGCGCTCCCTTTGCCCAGCGCCCCAAGGATCGAAAGCACATATACCACCTACGGTATATGCACCAGTGTTCTATCTAAATTTTTTCTTTAATAATCTTTAAATTTAGACAATAAGACACGCAGCGCAAGCCGTTTTTGTCATATATCACAAAAACAATCCACTATTTTTGGTATCTAGTAGGGATAAAACTTATTCGAATCTATTGACAAAGGATTGCAAGAGAAGTATACTTTAATCAAGTTAATAAATTCAATTAACTAATACAGGCTCGCAACTGGTTCGCGGCGTGGCAATGCAGTTTGGACGGTGGATGAGCCCCTCACGCACAGATCGTATCATCAGCCGGGCGCCCCTGCGGTACGGAGCGCCGGCCCGAAAAGCAAAAGGAGAATCATTATGGCCCAGATAATCATGCGTGAAAACGTCCCAAAATTCGGTTGGAAGGATAAGATCGGCTATGCCTTGGGCGACTTTGGCTGCAACCTTTCCTTCGTGATGCAGAGCTCGTTCTTCATGGTGTACTATGTCACCTGCCTTGGCATCAACCCGGCCCACTATGGTTTGTTAATCCTTTTAACCAAAATTTGGGACGGCGTCAACGATCCCCTGGTAGGCTCCCTGACCGATAAGCTGCGCCCCAAAAACGGCAAGGATAAGTTCAAACCCTGGATCTTCTTTGGCAGTTTCCTGCTGGCAGGCGTCACCATGCTGATGTTCATGCCTCTGCACAACGCATCTTATGCCATCCGCCTGCTGGCCTGCGTTGTCTCTTACGTCATGTGGGATATGTGCTACACCATCGTCAACGTCCCCTACGGCACCATGTCTTCGGTCATGACCACCAATGAGCTGGAGCGCGCCGACCTGTCCAAGTGGCGTGCAGCCGGCAGCCTGCTGGGCAACGTGCCCGCCGGCGTCATCCTGCCCCTGTTCCTCTACAACCAGGTCACCGGCGACCCCATCCAGAGCCGCTTCCTGTGGACCGCCGTGGTCATGGGCCTGATGACCTGGGTCTGTCTGCAGGCCACCATCAAACTGTGCACCGAGCGTATCATCCATGTGGAGGAGCCCGCCGAGAAAAAACAGGAGCAGCCCCACTTCTTCCGCACCTTCCTCAACTGCATGCAGAGCCGTCCCATGGTCGGCCTGATCATTGCCAGCGTCGCACTGCTGATGTTCATGCAGTCCAACAACTCCACCAACCAGTATGTGTTCATGCTGTACTACAATGACACCAACTGGATCAGCGTGGCCATGCTGATGAACTATGTGGCCCAGATCGCCATGATGATCCTCATCCGGCCCCTGCTGAAGAAGTTTGACCGCAAGGCGCTGTGCTCGATCCCCTTCATCGCCATCATCGGCATCACCGTTTTCATGATCGTCACCCCCATGTCCAGCCCCATCAGCTGGGTCATCTGCCAGTTCCTGATCGGTATGCTGCAGGGCTCCTTCGTCACCCTGGTCTGGGCCCTCATCTCTGACTGCATCGATTACATGGAAGCTTCCACCGGCCGCCGCGAGGAAGGCTCCGTCTACTCCTGCGTTACCCTGTTCCGCAAGATCGGCAGCGGCGTCGGCAGCGCTTTGCTGGGCGTCGCCCTGACTTGGACAGGCTACAACGAGACTCTGGACGTCGCCAGCCAGGCCGCCAACGTCGGCGTCAATGTGAAGAACCTGGCCGCCGCCTATCCCCTCATCGGCGCTATCCTGATCTTTGTCTCCATGGGCCTGATCTACACGCTGGACAATAAGAAAATGGAAGAGGTCGAAAAGAAGCTGGGCCGCAGCACCAGCTTTGAGGCCAACATCCAGAGCAGCCACGACGACTGAGATTTACCCTGAAACCTTCTATCAGTTCCTCTATTACCAGATCCCTTGTGTTCAAAGCAGACTGTCAAAGATCCCGGCCGTATGCATATGGCGTCCGGCCGGGGCACCGACAGGAAAATTTGGCGCAGAACGTGTGCAAGGCCTCCAGGCCGAGCGCATGGCTCTGCGCCAAATTTTTTCACAGCCAGCCTCCGCCGCTCCCGTATCCACCCGCCCCGTTTTTGTCAAAACCATCCAAAACAAATGCTCCTGCGCATCATAACGACAATATGCACAAAATCCGTTTTAATTAATTAGACAATTTAATTATTGACAATCGACTGCATCCGTTCTATTATAATGTATAGAAGGGGCGCCTTAAAAGGCGTCGATTCCCCGCAGCAGACGCGATTGCCACGCCGCAGCTGTTGAATAATCAAATCTTTGAATCAATGGACAAGGAGAGTTGTTATGAAATACTTTCTGGATAGTGCCAAGCTGGATGAGATCCAGCTGGCATACAAGACCTTCGGCATCGACGGCGTCACCACCAATCCCCGTCATATCATGCTCAGCGGCAAACCTTTCCTGACCGCCATCACCGACATCGCCAACTGGATCAAGGCAGAGGGCCTGGAAGGCTATGAGAAGTTCCCCGTCTCGGTGGAGATCAACCCCCATCTGGATGACACGCAGGCGATGATCGACGCAGCCCACAAGGTGGCCGCCATCAGCCCCAACTTCGTCATCAAGATCCCCTGCACCGAGGCCGGCGTCCCCGCCGCCCGTATGCTGGAAAAAGAGGGCATCCGCACCAACGTGACTCTGGTGTTCAGCCCCGCGCAGGCCATCCTGCCCGCCAAGAACGGCTCCCTGTTCGTCTCCCCCTTCATCGGCTGGAAGGAAGCCAACGGCGAGGACTGCCGCCAGTACATCCAGGATATCGTGACCATCTACAAGAATTACGGCTACTACGGCAACACCCAGATCATCTGCGCTGCCATCCGCACCCCCAAGCAGATCGCTGATTGTGCCGTCGCCGGCGCCGACATCGTCACCACCGGCCTGGCCGTCTATCAGGACTGCATGAAGCACGCCTACACCACCCAGGGCATCGGCACCTTCTGCAACGCCTGGGACAACACTGTTACCGAGTGACAGCCCGCTGCAACAGGACAAAAAGGAGAATGCGCTATGAAAATCGGTTTTATCGGCCTGGGCATCATGGGCGAGTCCATGTGCGAGAATATCGTCAAAAAGCATGACGACACGGTCTACTGCTTCGACTTCCTGCCTGCCAAGGTGAAGCTGCTGGCATCCAAGGGCGCCGTCGCCTGCCAGAACTCGGTGGAGCTGGCCCAGAAGTCGGACGTCATCATCTCGATGGTGCCCAAGTCGGAGCATTCCATGAGCGTCTATAAAGAGATCCTGCCTGTGCTCGGCCCCGGCAAGACCTGCATCGATATGTCCACCATCGACCCCAGCGTCTCGGTGCAGATCAGCGAGATGGTCAAGGCCACAGGCGCACAGTTCATGGACGCTCCCGTGGTCAAAAGCAAGCCGGCCGCCATCGCCGGCACCCTGGGCATCTACATGGGCGGCGACGAGGCCACCTGTGAGGCCATGCGCCCCATCCTGGCCTATATGGGTGAGAACATCATCCGGATGGGCGGCAACGGCAAAGGCCTGGTGATGAAGATCTGCCACAACGCCCTGGCCACCCAGATCCAGAACGGCGTCAACGAGACCTTGTCCCTGGCACAGCTCCAGGGCATCTCGGTGGCCGACTACGCCACCGCTATCTCCTACGGCGGCGCCCAGAATTTCTATCTGGACGGCCAGTGGCAGAAGCTGCAGGACGAGGATTATTCCACCGCCTTCTCGATGGCCAACGCCGCCAAGGATGTGGGCATCTGCATGAACCTGGCGAAAGAGTGCGGCTTTGCGATGCCCGGCCAGGCCAACGTCCAGAAGGTCTATGAAAAAGGCATGGACAGCGGTATGGGCTCGGAGGACTGGCGCGCCACCTTCAAGATCGTGCGCGGTCACTGAGGGAGGCTCCCCATGCTGGAACGTCTGAACCAAGTCAACGATGTGCCTGTGCTGAACGTGAACGACCCTGCCTTTGCCCCCTATGGCCGGGTGATCCAGGGGTACGACTTCAGCGGTATGATCGAGTATATGGAGAAGGAGACCCGCATCCCCGAAAGCGGCAACATCTATGTTGCCAGCGTGCCGGAGATGGAGTCCATGCCGTCAGCCGCCCAGGTACAGGCGACCTTCTACGGCGATATGCCCATCGAGGTGGGCTACTGCAATGGCCGCAACACCACCTGGAACGGCTTTGAGTACCACAAGGGCAGTGAGATCAACGTAGCGGTCACCGATTTCATGCTGATCCTGGGCCATGTGTGGCAGATCGAGGCAGGCGGCACCTATCGCTTTGAAAACGCCAAAGTATTCTATGTACCCAGAGGCACTGCCTTCGAGATGTACCAGACCACCCTGCACCTGTCCCCCTGCCGGGTCTGCGACGAGGGCTTCAAGGGGATCGTGATCCTGCCCCGGGGCACCAACACCCCCCTGGACAGCCGCACCCCCAACGACGACCCCGAAAGCCGGCTCCTGCTGCAGCGCAACAAGTGGGTGATCGCTCATCCCGAACGGGAGCCCCTGATCCGTCAGGGCGCCCACGCCGGACTGCTGGGAGAAAATAAAGAGCTGCATTACTGATCCGACCCACCGACGTGGGTCCCCCCATATGGAGGTGTCTGCTTTGGAAATCATCGTAAGAGAACAGGAGTTCATCCTGAAAAACGGGACTGACCTGCTGCTGCACACGGATGCAAAGACTCCCATGGTCTATGTAGGCTGCGGCGAGGAGAATGTCCAAATGTACCGCGGCAACTTCAAGATCGATGACTATGTGGTGGAACGCCGCCCCCTGACTCTGACCGCCGCCAGAAAGACGGAGGCCGGCGCCGAGCTGGACCTGGAAGGGGTGCTGACCATCCAGGTGACGGAACAGGACGGCGCAGTCACCCTCACCCCTGTCTGCCGCGACGGCAGCATCAACCGCTTCTGGCTGCGGGTCCAGGCGGACGCGGCCGAGCACGTCTACGGCTGCGGCGAGCAGATGAGCTATTTTGACCTTCGCGGCCGCCACTTCCCCCTGTGGACCAGTGAGCCGGGCGTGGGCCGGGACAAAACCACCTATGTCACCTGGCGCAGCGACGTGGAGAACGGCGGCGCCGGCGGCGACTATTACCACACCAACTATCCCCAGCCCACCTATGTCAGCAGCCGCCACTACTACCTGCATATGCAGAGCACCGCTTACAGCGACTTCGACTTCCGCCATGACAGCTACCACGAACTGCAGACCTGGTGTGTGCCCGACTTCATCCGCCTGGAAGCGGCGCCCACCTTCATCGGCCTGCTGGAAAAGCTGACCGCCTTCCTGGGCCGCCAGCCTGAGCTGCCCGACTGGATCTACAACGGCCTCATCATCGGCGCCCAGGGCGGCAACGAGCGCAGCTTCGGCATCGTGGACAAGAGCCTGGCCAAGGGCATCAAGGTGGCCGGCGTCTGGTGCCAGGACTGGTGCGGCAAGCGGGTGACCAGCTTTGGCAAGCGGCTGCAGTGGGACTGGCATTTCCACAAGGAGATGTATCCCGATCTGCCCCGGCACATCGAGGAGCTGCATAAGCGCGGGATCAAGTTCCTGGGCTACATCAACCCCTATCTGGTCAACGACGGCGCCCTGTATGAAGAAGGCAAGCGCCTGGGCGTCTTTGCCAAAAAGAGCGACGGTTCGGATTACCTGGTGGACTTCGGTGAGTTCTACTGCGGCGTGGTGGATTTCACAGATCCCAAGGCATACCAGTGGTTCAAAGACGAGGTCATCAAAAAGTATTCCATCGACATCGGCATCGACGGCTGGATGGCCGACTTCGGCGAGTACCTGCCCACCGACGATCTGGTGCTGGCCAACGGCGTCAGCCCCATGATCGAGCACAACCGCTGGCCGGTGCGCTGGGCGCAGTGCAACTACGACGCCGTCAAGGAAAGCGGCAAGCTGGGCCAGGTAGTCTACTTCATGCGGGCCGGCGGCATCGGCAGCCAGAAATACTGCACCCTGCTGTGGGCCGGCGACCAGAGCGTGGACTTTACCCGCCACGACGGCCTGTGCACCGTGATCTGTGCCGCCCTCAGCGCCGGCATGACCGGCTGCGGCCTCAATCACTGTGACATCGGCGGCTATACCTCCCTGTTTGACAACTGCCGCACCAAGGAAGTCTTTCTGCGCTGGGCCGAGATGGCTGCATTCATGCCGGTGATGCGCACCCATGAGGGCAACCGTCCCGACACCAACTTCCAGTATTACGACGACGAGGACTGCATGGAGCACCTGGCACGCCTGGTGGATGTATACACCATGCTGGCCCCCTACACCAAGGCGCTGGTGGCCGAGAACGCAGCCAAGGGCACCCCTGTGCAGCGGCCTCTGTTCCTCCACTACGAGGAGGACGCCGAGAGCTATACCGAGCAGTTTGAGTACCTGTACGGCTCCGAGCTGCTGGTGGCCCCTGTCTGGCAGGCCGACAAGGCCGACTGGGAAGTGTACCTGCCCAGCGACGGCTGGGTCCATCTGTGGACCGGCGCCGAGTACGGCCACGGCCGCCATACCGTCCCCGCACCCCTGGGCGATCCTCCTGTGTTCTACCGGAAGGATTCTGCCTGGAGCGAGCTGTTTGAAGGGATCCGTGCCAAATACGGGAACTAAAACATGAACCAGATCCTCTTTTTCACCGTCATCCTGCTGACCAACATCATCCAGGGCATCACGGGCTTTGCCGGCACCATCCTGGCCATGCCTCCCAGCCTGATGCTGGTGGGCTATGACATCGCCAAGCCCATCCTCAACGTGCTGGCCATCTTTTCCGGCGTCTATGTTTTTGCAGGCAACTACAAAAAGGTCGATTGGAAAGAGCTGGCCCGCATCGTCCTCATCATGGCGGTGGGCATCTTTGCCGCCGTCTTTATCCGGGGCCTGTTTGCCAGCCAGGAACAGCTCATGTACAAGCTGCTGGGCGTCTTTGTGCTGGTGCTGTCGGTGCAGGGCTTTTACAAACTGACCTGCAAACCAAGCCAGTCGGAGCCGGCTCCGGCCCAAAAGGCTGCCGACCCGGCATCCTACGGGCTGCTGGCCCTGGCCGGCGTCATCCACGGCCTGTTTGTCAGCGGCGGGCCTCTCCTCATCAGTTACCTGACCCGCCGCATCCGGGATAAAGTCTCCTTCCGTGCCACCATCTCGACGGTATGGATCTTTTTGAACACCATCATCCTGATCGAGGACATCCAGGCGGGGCTGTGGACACCCGGCACCATCCGCACCGGCCTCTGCTCACTGCCCTTCCTGTTTGCAGGCATGTTCATCGGCAGCAGGCTCTATGCCCGGATGAGCCAGCTTCTGTTTATGAAGCTGACCTATATTCTGTTATTCATCTCCGGCCTTTCCCTTCTGGTCAAATAAAGGCCGGACCATCAAAGGAGTGAATCATCGTGGCTTTTCAAGTCGCCTATGTTCCCATCGGAGTCGGCACCTTCCATCTGGAAAGCGCCCAGGAGCAGTTTGACCGTTCGGTCGCCATGCTCAAAGAGCTGTGCGGCAGCTGTGTTTTCCCCGATAAGATGCTGCTGACGGTGGATGACCTGTGCGCCTACCTGGATACCATCCACCCGGATCTGATCATCCTGCAGAATATCACCTTTGCCAACGCAGCGTACGCCGGCGAGGTGCTCAAGCGCTTTGACTGTCCCATCCTGCTGTGGACCCTGCGCGAACCCGTCATCGACGGCACCCGCCTGCGCCTGAACAGCCTGACCGGGGCCTATTCGGCAGGCAATGCCATCACCGCGTTCCGCGGCCCGGGCCAGTTCGAATATGTTTTCGGCGCTCCCGGCGAGGCGGACGTTGTCGCCGAAGTGCGCGCCGCCATCTGTGCAGCCCAGGTCAAGTCCGACCTGCGCCGCCTGAAGATGCTCTCCATCGGGCACACACCCCAGGGCTTCGGCTTTGGGCGCGCGCTGGACGCCGAGATGATGCACACCTTTGGGGTGACCCTCGACTCCATCGAAGCCCGGGAGCTGATCGACAAGGCCAAAGCCTACACCAGCGAGGAGGTCGCCGCCGAGCTGGAAGAAGCCCGCCGCACCATCGTTGGTCTGGACACCATGCCCGAAAAGAATGTGATGGATTTCGCCCGCCTGTACAAGGCCTACAAGACCTATGTGGGCGACAACCAGATCGGCGCCATTTGCTCCCGCTGCTGGCCCGATTTCTTCACCGCCTTCGGCACCCCGGTATGCAGCGTGCTGTCTCTGCTGAATGCCAACGGCATCTCTGCCAGCTGCGAGTCGGACGCCTATGGCGCCCTGTCCATGTTCATCGGCAGCCGCCTGACCGGCTCTGCCTGCTTCTTTGGCGACCCCGTCTCGATGGATGAGAAAGAGAACACCATCACCTACTGGCACTGCGGCATGGCGGCCTGCAGCCTGGCCCGCCGCGATACCGGCGCTCAGGTGGGCGTCCATCCCAACCGCAAGATCGGCCCCGTCATGGATTTCGGTTGTGAAGCCGCCGAGCACGTGACCATCTTCCGCGTGGGGCGCAAGCCGGACGGCAGCTTCCGCTTCTTCATCGCGGAGGGCGCCGCCCTGGACAAGCCCAAACAGTTCAACGGCACGTCCATCGTGGTCAGGACCAGCCATGACGCCAGGAGCATCGTCTGCGACAGCGTCAAGGGCGGCTGGGAGCCCCACTTCGTAGTGGCCTACGGCGCCGTGGCCGGCGAGCTGGAAAAACTGGGCCATATGCTGGGCGTTGAGGTCTGTAAATTCTGATCCTGCTTCCTACCAAAGTAATTTTTTTACCAGCTGTTCTTGCCAATTCCATCAGGCTTTAGTATACTTTATATGTCAATTAATTATTGTACTTAAACTAATTCACATATAAAGCGAAAATCCCGCTTCCCAAGCAAGCGGGAGCACACTGGAAGAGGTCAAACAGTCATGGGATATACCGGCATCAACATGGAAAATGTAAAGAGCAGAAACCAAAGCTCGATCTTGAAGCTGCTCAACGACGCGGGGCCGATGTCCCGCAAGGACATCGCGGCTCATCTGGGCCTTACGCCAGCCAGTGTCACCACCCTGTGCTCTGACCTGCTGGCCGAGGGGATGCTCTACGAAGTAGGTGAGATCCAGGAGAGCAACCGCGTCGGCAGACGCAAGGTCCTGCTGGACATCAACTACCAATACCGCTATGTGTTATCTATCTGCATCGAAACTCCGGTGACCAGCCTTTCGATCTGCGATTTGCACGGAGAGCACTGCACGATCCGGCAACTCAGGACCGACACAAGCGCGGCGCCGGCCCAGTTCCTGAAAGAAATTGCCGACACCGGCAAGGTCCTGATGTGGGAGGCGGGCATCCGCCGGGATCAGCTGCTGGGGGCGGGCATATCGGTGCCCGGCCCGGTGGACTACCAGGCAGGGGTCAGCCTGCACGCATACCGCATCTGGGATCAGCCTGTGCAGGTGGTGGACTGCCTGGCCCGCCATCTGGAATGCCCCGTCCTCCTTGAGAACAACGTCAAAGCCTTTGCCCAGGCCGAACTCCTGTACGGGATGGGCAAGCAGCACAGCAACCTCGTTTTTCTCAAGTGGGGACCCGGGGTCGGTTCGGCCATCATCACCGACAGCCGTATCTACCAGAGCAAATGCTTCAAAAATGCCGAGATCGGCCATGTGCGGGTGGACGCCAACGGCGCGCTGTGTCACTGCGGCCGCCATGGGTGCCTGGAGACGCGGGTCTCCAGCCATCCATTGGTCAAGCGGCTGCAGCAGGCGTGCAGCCCCGACGCTACCCCCATCCTGTGGCAGGCTGTGGAAGGCGACCCCCAGCGGATCACCGTCCATGACCTGCCCGGCCTGGCCGAGCTGGACGATCCCGGTATGTGGAGCGTGCTGGACGAGGAGATCGAGACCCTTGCCAACGTCACCGGCGCCATCCTGACCATGCTGGCGCCCGACCGTCTGATCGTCTACGGCAATATGTTCGACGTGCCCCACTTCTTCGAGCATTTCCGTGCCGCGTGCAAACGCTATGACCCGGCATACAACGAGGAATACGTGGTGCGGTCCGAACTGGCCAACCAGATCGACCACATCGGCCCGCTGGCCATCGTCGCGAGCGAGTTGTTCTATCAGGAATAAGGCAAAATATCCCATTGGATCAGTGCAGAACGAACCACGCTTTCGGCGGAGCTTTCTCCCCCTGGCTTTTCGTTCTGCATTTTTTTCGGGCAGGGCCACCTGTCCCAGGCGAAAGATAAAGGAGGCTACATCGATGTCCTACATCATGGCACTGGATGCAGGCACCACATCCAACCGCTGCATCCTGTTCAATCAGGCGGGAGAGATGTGCAGCGTTGCACAGAAGGAATTCACCCAGTATTTCCCCCGGCCCGGGTGGGTGGAGCACGACGCCAACGAGATCTGGACCACCCAGCTGGGCGTAGCCCTGTCGGCCATGAACCAGATCGGGGCCAGCGCCGAGGACATTGCAGCCATCGGCATCACCAACCAGCGGGAGACCACCATCGTATGGGACCGCGACACCGGCGAACCGGTCTGCCACGCCATCGTCTGGCAGTGCCGGCGCACCAGCGCCTACTGCGACGAGCTGAAGGCCCGCGGCCTGACCGAGAAGTTCCGTCAAAAGACCGGCCTTGTGATCGACGCTTATTTTTCGGCCACCAAGCTGAAATGGATCCTGGACCATGTGCCAAACGCGCGGCAGAAGGCCGAAGCGGGACAGCTGCTGTTCGGGACGGTGGAGACCTGGCTGATCTGGAAATTGACCTGCGGCAAGGTCCACGTCACCGACTATTCCAACGCCAGCCGTACCATGCTGTTCAACATCCACACGCTGGACTGGGATGACGAGATCCTCCAGGAGCTGGACATCCCCCGGTGTATGCTGCCCCAGCCCATGCCCTCCAGCTGCTTTTATGAGTACGCCGACCCCATGCATTTCGGCGGCGAGATCAAGATCGCGGGGGCGGCCGGAGACCAGCAGGCGGCTTTGTTCGGACAGACCTGCTTTGCCCCCGGCGAGGCCAAAAATACCTTTGGCACCGGCGGCTTCATGCTGATGAACACCGGGGAGAAGCCGGTATTTTCCCGCAACGGCCTGGTGACCACCATCGCCTGGGGTCTGGACGGCCGGGTCAACTATGCGCTGGAAGGTTCCATCTTTGTGGCCGGGGCCGCCATCCAGTGGCTGCGGGATGAACTGCGGCTGCTGGAGGAGGCCAAGGACTCCGAGTACATGGCCAACAAGGTCAAGGACACCAACGGCTGCTATGTGGTGCCCGCCTTTACCGGCCTGGGCGCGCCCCACTGGGACCAGTACGCCCGGGGCGCCATCGTGGGCCTGACCCGCGGGTGCAACAAATACCACATCATCCGGGCCACCCTGGACAGCCTGTGCTACCAGGTCAACGACGTGCTGCGCGCCATGGAGGCGGATTCCGGCATCCAGATGCGCAGCCTGCGGGTGGACGGCGGCGCTTCCGCCAACAACTACCTGCTGCAGACCATGGCCGACATCAGCAATGTGCCGGTCAAGCGGCCCAAGTGCCTCGAGACCACCGCCCTGGGCGCCGCCTATCTGGCGGGCCTGGCCGTGGGCTACTGGAAATCCACCGGGGAAGTGGCCCGCAACTGGTCGGTGGACTGCACCTACCGGCCTTCCATCACCGAAGAAGAACGGGCCAAACGGCTGCGCGGCTGGAACAAAGCCGTCCGCTGCGCCTATCACTGGGCCCTCGACGAGGAATGAGCGCAGCCGCCCCCATGTAACAAGAAAGAGAGAGATGGATCTATGACAGATGTAATCATCATCGGCGCCGGCGTGTCCGGCTGCGCCAGTGCGCGGGAACTCGCCCGTTACAAGGCCGATATCCTGGTGCTGGAAAAAGAAGAGGACGTCTGCTGCGGCACCAGCAAAGCCAACAGCGCCATTGTCCATGCCGGCTTTGACGCGGCCCACGGCACCCTGATGGCCAGGCTGAATGTGGAGGGCAGCAAGCGGATGCCCGCCCTGGCCAGGGAACTGGACTTTGCCTATGACCCCTGCGGCAGCCTGGTGGTCTGTTTGCAGGAGGAGGACCTGCCCAAACTGCAGCAGCTGTATGAGAACGGTACCGCCAACGGCGTCGAAGGGCTGCGGATCATCCGGCGGGACGAGCTGAAAGCCATGGAGCCCAACATCTCGGACGACGCCATCGCCGCCCTGTGGGCCCCCACCGGCGCCATCGTCTGTCCCTTCGGGATGACCTACGCTTTCGCCGAGAACGCCGCCAAAAACGGCGTCCGGTTCCAGTTCGACACCGCCGTCCAAAAGGTCTATCCCATCCAGGGCGGCTGGCGTGTCGAGACCGACCGCGGCAGCTGCGACGCGCGGCTGGTGGTCAATGCCGCCGGCGTCTATGCCGACGTGCTGCACAACATGGCCGCGCCGGCCCAGCCCATGCAGATCATCGCCCGCCGGGGCGACTACTTCCTGCTGGACCATGCCGCCGGGGACCATGTCCGCCACACCGTTTTCCAGCTGCCCGGCAAGTACGGCAAGGGGGTCCTGGTCACCCCCACCGTCCACGGCAACCTGCTGATCGGCCCCACCGCCATCGACGTGGAGGACAAAGAGGCCACCGCCACCACGGCTGCGGGCCTGGACGAGATCCGCGCCAAGGCCGGCCTGGCGGTCAAGGATCTGCCCATGCGCCAGACCATCACCAGCTTTGCGGGCCTGCGCGCCCACGAGCCCCGGCACGATTTCTTCATCGGCGAGATCGCCCCCGGCTTTGTGGACTGCGCCGCCATCGAGTCCCCCGGCCTGTCCAGTGCGCCGGCCATCGGCGCCATGGTGGCAGACATTGCGGCCGGCAGCCTGCACCTGGAGAAAAAGACCGACTTCGACCCCACCCGCAAGGGCATCCTCGATCCCAAGACCCTTTCCCTGGAAGAGCGCGCCGACCTGATCCGCCGCCAGCCCGCTTACGGCCAGATCATCTGCCGCTGTGAGAGCATCACCGAGGGGGAGATCATCGACGCCATCCACCGGGTGCCCGGCGCCCGCAGCCTGGACGGCGTCAAGCGGCGCACCCGCGCCGGCATGGGCCGCTGCCAGGCCGGCTTCTGCAGCCCCCGCGTCATGGAGATCCTTGCACGGGAGCTGGGACTGCCGCTTTGTGAGATCACCAAGTCCGGCGGCAGCTCAAAGATCATCGTCGGCACCAACAAGGACGCGCTGTAAGGGGGAAATACCATGAAAAACGTAGATCTTGTTATCATCGGCGGCGGCCCCGCCGGGTTGGCGGCCGCTGTGGAGGCCCGCAGGCACGGCGTGGAGGACCTGCTGATCCTGGAGCGGGACAACGAGCTGGGCGGCATCCTCAACCAGTGCATCCACAACGGCTTTGGGCTGCACACCTTCAAGGAAGAACTCACCGGTCCCGAATACGCCGCCCGCTTTATCGCGATGGCCAAAGAGCTGGAGATCCCCTACAAACTCAACACCATGGTGCTGGACCTGGCGGCCGACAAGACCGTCACCGCCATGAACCGCGAGGACGGGCTGTTCCAGCTCCATCCCAAGGCGGTCGTCCTGGCGATGGGCTGCCGTGAGCGGCCCCGGGGCGCCTTGAACATCCCCGGCTACCGGCCCGCCGGCATCTTCACCGCCGGCACCGCCCAGCGCCTGGTCAATATGGAGGGCTATCTGCCCGGCCGCAAGGTGGTCATCCTGGGCTCGGGCGACATCGGCCTGATCATGGCCCGCCGGATGACCCTGGAAGGGGCGCAGGTGCAGGTGGTGGCCGAGCTGATGCCCTACTCCGGCGGCCTGAAGCGCAACATCGTCCAGTGCCTGGACGACTACGGCATCCCCCTCAAGCTGAGCCATACCGTGGTGGACATCCAGGGCAAAGAGCGGGTGGAGGGCATCACCCTGGCCCAGGTGGAAAACGGCAAGCCCATCCCCGGCACCGAGGAGCACTACGACTGCGACACCCTGCTGCTGTCCTGCGGCCTTCTGCCCGAGAACGAGCTGAGCCGCGCCGCCGGGGTCCAGCTCAACCCGGTGACGGGCGGCCCCGTCGTCAATGAGAGCCTGGAGACCAGCATCCCCGGCGTCTTTGCGGCAGGCAACGTACTGCACGTCCACGACCTGGTAGACTACGTCTCGGAGGAGGCCGGCGCCGCCGGCGCCCAGGCCGCCGCCTACATCCAAAACGACGGCCGGGAGCAGCAGGCCGTCGTGCTGCCCGTCCGGGGGGAGAACGGCGTCCGCTACACCGTGCCCACCGCCGTCCGCCCCGCCTGCGTGGGCGATAAGCTGACCCTCCGCTTCCGGGTGGGGGCCGTGTACAAAAACAAAAAGATCGCCGTCTATCTGGGCGACACCTGTATTTTCACCCGCCGCCGGCCGGTCCTGGCCCCCGGCGAGATGGAGACCGTCCAGCTCAAGGGCGAGCTGCTGCGGCAAAATCCCGCCGCCGGCTGCATCACCGTGACCTTGGAGGAGGCATAAACGATGGAAAAGAAAGAACTGATCTGCATCGGCTGCCCGATGGGCTGCCCCCTGACGGTGGAGATGGAAGGGGGCGCCGTCCTCCAGGTGAAGGGCAACACCTGTCCCCGGGGCGACGCCTATGGCCGCAAGGAGGTCACCAACCCCACCCGCATCGTGACCAGCACGGTGCGTGTGACAGGCGGCACCCTCCCCATGGTCTCCTGCAAGACCCGCACCGACGTGCCCAAGGGCAAGATCTTCGACGTGGCCCGCGCCCTCAAGGACGTCACCGTCCGCGCGCCGGTCTGCATCGGCCAGGTGCTGGCTGAAAACGTGGCCGGCACAGGGGTGGACGTCATCGCCACCAAAAACGTGGGTGTGAGAAACTGAGGTATGAGCAGCGAAATCGGCATCGTTTTCAACGTACAGCGGTACACCATCCACGACGGGCCCGGCCTGCGCACCGAGTTGTTCCTCAAGGGCTGTCCTCTGCGCTGCCGGTGGTGCAGCAACCCGGAAGGGCTGCTGCGCCAGCCCCAGGTGGGCGTTTACCGCACTAAATGCATCGGCCGCCGGGCCTGCGGCAGCTGCGTGGAAGCCTGCCCCCAGGGGGACATCTTTCATTTCACGGTGGGCAAGTTGGCCGGCATCGACCGCACCCGCTGCACCGACTGCCTGCAATGCCTGGATGCCTGCCCTTCCGATGCCCTCAAACTGTGGGGGCGCGCCATGACGGTGGAGGAATGCATGGAGGTCATCCGGCGGGACAGGGGCTATTACGAACGGTCGGGAGGCGGCGTGACCGTATCCGGCGGCGATCCCCTGGTGCAGAGCGACTTTGTGGCCGCCCTGTTTGCCGCCTGCCGGGCCGAGGGGTTCCACACCTGCTGCGAATCCACCCTCTGCTTTGGCTGGGAGCAGATCGAAAAGGTCCTTCCATTCACCGATCTGATCATCTCCGACCTCAAAATGATGGACAGCGCGCTGCACCGGGAGTACACCGGCGTGGACAACGGCCTGATCCTGCAAAATTTGCAGCGGCTGGCCCAGCTGGACCGCGAACTGATCCTGCGCATCCCGGTGATCCCCGGCGTCAACGACAGCCGCGCCAACATAGAGGCTTCGGCCGACTTTATCCTGACTCGGATGGGCGGGCGGGTGCGCACTTTGCAGCTGCTCAGCTTTATGCGCCTGGGAGAGGAAAAATACCGCTCTCTCGGGATGCCCTACCAGATGTCCGACCTGCGGCTGAACCGCCGGGCCTTCCAGAAACAGGTGGCACAGATCGCAGCGTATTTCAACAGCCGGGGCATCAACTGCCTGGTGGGTACCCGGGAAAAAGAGTGAAACAACCACAGAGGAGGTATTTTGATGGGCAATATCCACACCACCGCCAGCGGCACCGAGCCGTTTGACAAAAATTACTGCGTGGGCTACCAGGTCCACCATGAGGACTGGTCCCCTTTTCCCCGGGTCAACAGGCTGCGCCAGACCTTCCTGGACCGGGGCTATGACATCGATACCCAGCGTCTGCGCCTGGTCACCGAAAGCTACCAGGCCCACCCAAACGCCCCTGAAAAGCTCAAGGTTGCCTATGCATTTGAAAATGTCCTGCTGCACTGCGGCATCTATATTTATGAGGATGACCTGATCGTGGGCGACATCGCTTCACCCATCAAGTCGGCTCCCATCTATCCCGAGTTCTCGGTCAACTGGATCCTGGACGAGATCCGGCACCACCCCTTTGAGGAGCGGGAGCACGACCAGTTCTACATCCGCAGCGACGCCGAACGCCAGGAGATCCTGGACCTGTGCAGCTGGTGGCAGGGCAGGACCCTGGATGATTACATCAACGCCCGTCTGGACGACGATCAGCTCAAGGGTTCGGAGGCAGGCAAAAAGATTTTCCAGACCAACCTCTACCACTACGCCGGCACCGGCCACCTGGCCGTCGATTATGCCCGCCTGATGCGGCTGGGCTTTGGCGGCCTGCTCCAGCGCGCCCAGGAAAAGCTGGCGGGTCTGGATATGCACGACCCCGCATTCTGCACAAAGCGCGAGTTCTACCAGGGTATGTGCATCATGCTGCAGGCCGTCACCCGCTATATCCTGCGCTATGCCGACCTGGCCGTACAGATGGCCGGCGCCGAAACCGATCCCAAGCGCAAAGCCGAGCTGGAAGCCATCGCAGAGAACTGCCGGGCCATCTCCAGCGGCACGCCCCAGACTTTCTGGCAGGCGCTGCAGCTGTTCAACTTTGCCACCATGCTGATCTGTGTGGAATCCAACGGCCATTCCATCTCCTACGGCCGCATGGACCAGTGGCTCTACCCCTATTATAAGGCAGACCGGGACCGCGGCGGCCTGGACAAATCGTTTGCCCTGGAGCTGCTGGAGGTGGAGTACGTCAAGCTGAACAACCCCACCAAACTGAAGGATGCGGGCAGCATGGCCCTGCGCAATGGCCGCGGCTTTGGCGGCGAGAGCCTGACCATCGGCGGCGTGGACCGGGAAGGCAACGACGCTACCAACGACCTGACCATGCTGATGCTGGAAGCTTCGGCCCACACCCGCATGATGAACCCCTGGGTCTGTGTGCGTATGCACGAGAACACCCCCGAGGAGCTGCGCGTCAAGGCGGTGGAATGCATCCGCGCCGGTTACGGGCATCCCAAGCTGTTCAACGACGCTCCCGCCATCCAGGGGATGATGCGCAAGGGGATGTCCCTGGAGGAGGCCCGGGACTACTGTGTGGTCGGCTGTGTGGAGATCAGCCTGCCGGGCAGGGAGTACGGCTGGCACGACGCCGCCTACGTGAATACCCCCAAGATGATGGAGATGGTGCTCAACGGCGGCCGCTGCATCGACTGCGGGTCTCATTGCCCCCGCTGGTCCCGCTGCGGCGCCCTGGGCCGGCACCTGGGTCCCGACACCGGCAGCCTGGACACCTATGCCAGCTTTGACGAGGTGTGCAGGAGCGTGGACAGCCAGTTCGAATACTGGACCAACCAGATGTGCTCCAGCCTGTGCGTGATCGAGAACGCCCACCGCGCCCTCAAGCCGCTGCCCTATGTCTCGGCCCTGTTTGAGGACTGCATGGAGTCGGGCCTCGACCTGACCGAAGGCGGCGCCAAATACAATGGCATCGGACCCCAGGCCAGCGGCATGGCCACCTGCGCCGATTCCCTTTCCGCCATCAAACAGCTGGTCTTTGACGAAAAGCGCTGCACCGGCGCCCAGCTGCTGGCTGCCGTCAAGGCAAACTGGGCGGGCTACGAAAAGCTGTATGCCCTGGTCAACAGCTCCAAGGTGCATCACTACGGCAACGATGACGATTACGCCGACGAGCTGTTCAAATTCATGTTCGAGACCTACTGCAAGCACATCGCCGGCCGCAAGTCCCCCCGCGGGGCCACCTTCAGCCCTGGCGTCTACTCGGTCAATGCCAATGTGGCCATGGGCCTGAACACCAACGCCTCGGTGGACGGCCGCAAAAAGGGCGAGGCCATCTCGGACAACATGGGTCCCGTCCATACCGACGCAGGCTCCCACGACATCAACGGCCCCACCGCCATCGTCAACTCCCTGGCCAAGGTAGACCACAGCCTGGCCACCAACGGCACCCTGATGAACCTGCGTTTTCCCGAAGACGCCGTGGCCGGCATCGAGGGCCGGGACAACCTGGTGCACTTCATCGAGGAGTATATGCACAAAGGGCCCATGCACGTCCAGTTCAACATCATGAGCGCCGACACCATGCGGGCGGCCCAAAAGAAACCGGAAGACTACAAGGATATGCTGGTGCGTGTGGCCGGTTACAGCGCCTACTTCGTAGAGCTGGGCAAGCCCCTGCAGAAAGACCTGATCCAGCGCACAGAACTGCATTTTTAAGGAGATAGATCCATGAACAGCTTTCATTTCACCGTCCCCCAGGACATCCGCTTCGGCATGGGCTGTCTGAGCCAGCTGCCCGAGGTGCTCCGGGCCAGCAGCTCGGACCACGTGCTCCTTGTATCTGACCGCGGGCTGGAAAAGATCGGCGTTGTCAAAAAGGTGCAGGACATCATCGAGGCAGCCGGCATCAGCTGCACTTCCTATCTGGATGTGGTGCCCAACCCCACCGTCGAGGTGGTCAATGAGGCAGCCGCCCTCTACCGGAGCTGCGGCGCCTCCAGCATTGTTGCCCTGGGCGGCGGCAGCTCGATGGATGTGGGCAAGGCAGTCGGCGTGCTGGCCAATTACGGCGGCTCCATCACCGACTATGAAGGCAATTTCAAGGTGCCCGGCCCCATCGTTCCCATGATCGCCATTCCCACTACGGCCGGCACCGGCAGCGAGGTCACCGCCTCGGCCGTCATCACCGACACCGCCCGCAATTACAAGCTGTCGGTGTTCAGCTATGAGATCCTGCCCAAGTACGCCCTGCTGGACCCCACCCTCATCATGACCGCACCCGCCTCGATCGCCGCCTCCTGCGGCGTGGATGCCCTGATCCATGCGGTGGAAGCCTATATCTCCCGCAACGCCACCCCCTTCTCGGACGCCATGGCTGAGAAAGCCATGGAGCTGATCGGCGGCAATCTGCGCCGCTTTGTGGCCAACCGTCAGGACGAGGAGGCAGCCTGCGCCATGATGCTGGGCTCCACCTTTGCAGGCATCTCCTTTGCCTGGGCCCGCCTGGGCAACGTCCACGCCATGAGCCACCCGGTCAGCGGCTATTTCAATGTGCCCCACGGCGTGGCCAACTCGATCCTGCTGCCCAACGTCATGGCCTACAATGCCCTGGCGGACCATGGCCGCTACCAGGTCATCTACCGCTGCATCCGCCGGGAGACAGGCCCCATCGAGCACTTCACCCCTGATATGCTGGTGGAGGAGCTGCGCCGCCTGAACCGGGATCTGGGCATCCCCGACACCCTCAGCCAGGTGGGCGTCACCGCCGACAAGATCCCCGCCATGGCCGAAGACGCCATGAAGAGCGGCAACATCCCCGCCAATCCCCGTCAGACCAGCGTGAAGGACATCATCCGTCTGTACGAGCAGACCATGTGATCCCCCATCCATACACAAAAAGCCTCGCAGCGATTTTCGCTGCGGGGCTTTTTGCTCGGGTATGCAAAAGGGTGCGACCGGGCCGTCCCGGCTTTGCCTCAAAGCTTTTCATCTCTGTTCTTCTTCCGGTCTCACTGCCGCAAGGATGGAGCGGATCAGTTCTTTTTCCACCGGCAGGAGGCGGCGGCCCCGGCGGCCGTAGATATAGAACTCCCAAACAAGATCCAGGTCCGTCAGAAAGCGGAATTCCATCCAGGCGGGCAAAGCGCTGCGCTTGCCCGCGTAAAAGGAGACGAACCCACGCTGGAGCAGTTCCTCCAGAAGGTCGCCGTCCGCATCGCCAAGCACCGTATCCACCACGAGGCCATGAGCCTGCAGAAGCTCCAGAAGCTGGGTCTGGGCGCGGTTTTCGGTGTTCAGCGTGATCAAGGGCAGGTCTTTCAGGTCCGAAAGGCAGGGCGCGGGGATGCCGTGCAGGATATGGGAGCGGGAAAAGATGATGCCGATGGGGTTTTTCAGGCAGGCCAGCTCCACAAACCCCTGCCCCAAAGGGGCGGTGCTGATCACCAGATCGCAGTTGTCGTTCTGGTAGGCACGGCTGCGTTCGGTATCCGTATAGCTGTGAAAGTGGAACTTCACCTCCGGGTGGGCGTCCATGAAGCGGCCGAAAAACCGGGGCGGCAGTTCCTGCAGCAGCCCCATAAAGTAGCCGATCCGCAGGTGGGGTCCTTCCTGCGTGGCGCGCAGCTGGCGCAGGATATCGTCGTGCTCCTCCAGATACAGCCCGGCGCGCTGTTCCAGCAGCTGGCCCGCAACGGTCAGCCGCACCCCCTCGGGCGTGCGCACCAATAGAGGGACCCCTACCTCTTTCTCCAGCTTCGCAATGGATTTGCTCAGGGCCTGCTGGCTGATGAAAAGTTTTTGCGCGGCACGGTTGATGCTTTTTTCTTCACAGATCTTCCGGAAAAATCTGAGCTGCTTGTGGTCCATGAAAAGGCCTCCTGTAGCCGGCATCGGCAGCAAAAAACGGGCAGCGGGGACAAGAAAAGAAAGCCGCAGATGGCTACAACCGCAAATTGTAACCATGAAAGAAAAAAGTGCTTGTCAAAAGCTTATCAATCAGGATATACTGATGGTATCAGTATACTCCCTTTGCCGCAAAGACGCAATGGGAGCCGCCGGAAAGAGAAACAGAAAGGACGATTGCAAGATGAAAAAAGTTTCCCGCAAAGGCTTTTTGAAAATCGCAGCGGCTGCGGCCATGAGCGGTGTCACCGCCGGCGCCATCAGCGCCTGTGAAAGCGCCAGTTCGACGGCCGCTTCCTCGCCTTCGGGCGCAGCCGTTTACACGCCCGGCACCTACACCGCCAAGGCGACCGGCATGGCGGAAGTGACCGTCACCATGACCTTCACCGAGACTTCCATCACAGAGGTCACGGTGGACACCTCCAACGAGACCATCGACCTGGCCCGCGACTCTGCCGCCGATTTCCAGCAGGCCCTGCTGGACGCCCAGAGCGCCGAGATCGATACCGTCGCCGGGGCCACCTTCACCTCCGACGCCGTCAAGCAGGCCGCCGCCGACTGCATCAGCCAGGCCATGGGGGTCGCCTCCGAGCAGCCCGCTCAGACCGCCCCGGCCCAGGAAGTGGTAAACGGCTTCCCCTCCTGTGAGGAAAACCTGGAGGGCGTCCCTGCAGCCGGCCAGGGCGAGATCGCCTTTGTGGCCGATCCCATTGCGGACAGCGACATTGCAGAGACCGTGAACATCGACGTGCTGGTCTGCGGCCAGGGGCCTGCGGGCATGGCGGCCGCCCTGGCCTGCGCAGAGCAGGGTCTGGACGTGGTCGCTCTGGAAAAGGGCGCTTCCCCCACCTGGCGCAGCGCCACGATGGGCGCCTTCCACGACAAAGTGCACCAGATGTACGGCGTGCAGTTCGATACCCGAGAGTGGCTGGATGACGCCATGGTCAACTGCGCCTACCGCGGCGAGCAGAGCGTCTACCAGAAGTGGATCGATACCTGCGACGAGGCAGTGGACTGGTTCCTGGATGAGCTGGAGATCCCCATCGAGCAGTACCGCCTGACCTTCAATGCGGGGGATTTCCCGGATTTTACCGACGCTTACGATGTGCTGAGCCTGAGCCGCAGCTGGAACACCTCCATCAATATCCCTCTGGCCACCGACGAGATCGCGGCCAAGCTGCAGGAGAAGATCACTGCGGCAGGCGCCACCGTCCTGTTCAATACCCCCGTGGTCCAGCTGGTGACCGAGGGCGACAAGGTCATCGGCGCCATTGCCAAGGGCGAGAGCGGCTATGTCAAATACCTGACCGCCAAGGGCGTCGTGCTGGCCACCGGCGGCTACGAATTCAACCCGGCCAAGCTGGCCGCCTGCTGCCGTCCCCGTGACCTGGCCCTGGGCGACTGGATGAACGGCACCAAGACCAACACCGGCGACGGCCACGAAATGGCCAAGGCCATCGGCGCAATGGAAGATGAATACCCCCATCCTCTGATGCTGGATCCCCAGCAGCTGATGCCCTACCTGCGGGTCAATAAGCGGGGCGTCCGCTTCACCGCGGAGTACGAGGCTTACAACCATCTGGCCAACGCCATCCAGGCGCAGCCCGGCGCTTACTGCTATTACATCGTGGACGCCAACATCAATGAGATCGTGGACAGCATCTGGACCCCCTCGTCCAGCTGCTACGGTCCCAAGGAAGTCTGGGCCGGCGCCGCCACCAGCGAAAACGCCCTGACCGCCGATACCCTGGAAGAACTGGCCGAAAAGATGGGCGTGCCGGTGGACGCCTTTGTCGCCTCCATCGAGCACTGGAACGAGATGTGCGATGCCGGCGAGGACAGCGACTTCCACTTCCCCGGCCGGATGATGCACCGCATCGACACGGCCCCCTTCTATGCCACCAAGGAGATGGCGTCCTGCCTGTGCACCGCCGGCGGCCTCCAGATCACGCCGTCCAGCGAAGTGCTGGACACCAACGCCCAGCCCATCCCCGGCCTGTACGCCATCGGCAACGTGTCCGGCAGTATGTTCTCCGGCACCTACCCCCACAACGAGAACTGCCTGAGCCACAGCCGCTGTGTGACCTTTGGCTATAACATCGCCAAGACCCTGGCCGCTCTGTGATCGAGCCACCTGCCGGTCGATTTTATCCATGCTGCGCCCCCGGAGAGCCTCCGGGGGCCTTTTGCGTCGATGGAAGCGGAAGCACACAGAACGTTCCGGCTGATTATCCTGTCGGACGCCCCCACCTCCCCCTGTGCGGTCCGCATACCGTTTTCCCTCTCCGCATACCTTATAAAAAGGAGAGGGGGAGGGAAAGGTATGAAAGGTGATCCGGTCCAGCGGGCGGTCCTGCTGGGGGAATACATCGTACAGCACGGCGCCACCGTGCGGGCGGCTGCCGCTGCTTTCGGGTGCAGCAAATCCACGGTACACAAGGACGTGTCCTGGCGGCTGAGGGGGATCAGTCCCACCCTGTTCCGGCAGGTACAGGCCATATTGGCCCGCAACAAGGCTGAGCGTCACCTGCGGGGCGGCGCGGCCACCCGGGAAAAATACAGCCGTCTGCACCACACGGCCCATCCTGCACACTGAACCGCTGCCGCCCAGCTTACCCGCCGGGCGGCAGTTTTCGCCGCCTGTCCTGCAATCTTGTAATTTTTGTCGGCAGTATTACCATTCGTTATGCGTTTTTTGCCCTTTACAAATAAAAAAGCCCCGGCTGGGGCGGCAGAGCCTCCCGGCCGGGTGCAGTTTGGTCCATGATATGGGATCGGATCGGCGGCGGACAGGCCTTCAGCTGCTCTGTCCCTGGCGGAACTGATCCAGGGCGCTTTTTTCCAGGCGGCTGACCTGGGCCTGGCTGATGCCGATCTCCCGGGCCACCTCCATCTGGGTTTTGCCCATCAGATAGCGCAGCTCCATGATCCTGCGTTCCCGGACAGACAGGCTGTGGACCGTCTGTCGGAACTCCAGCCCGCTGATCCAGCTGTCCTCCCCATCGGGGGCCTTCACCTGGTCCATCAGGTACACCGCGTCCCCGCCGTCGCTGTAAAGGGGTTCTTCCAGGCTGACCGGTTCCACCACGGATTCCAGGGCGGCGGTGACTTCCCGGCGGGACAGACCCAGGGCGGCGCTGATCTCGTTCAGGGTGGGTTCCCGGTCCAGCTGCTTTTCCAGCTGTTCCCGGGCCTGCATGGCGCGGCAGGCGGTATCCCGCAGGGAACGGCTGACCCGCAGCGTATTGTTGTCCCGCAGGAACCGCCGTATCTCCCCCAGGATCATGGGCACGCCGTAGGTGGAAAACCGCACCTCCTGGGCGGGGTCGAAGTGGTCGATGGCCTTGATGAGACCGATGCAGCCCACCTGGAACAGGTCATCCAGGTTCTCGCCCCGCTGGGCAAACCGCTGCACCACCGCCAGCACCAGCCGCAGGTTGCCCTCGATCATCCGGCGGCGGGCTTCCTTGTCCCCTGCCCGGGCGGCGGTGAGCAGGGTCCGCTTTTCTTCTTCATCCAGCACCGGCAGCGCGGCAGTGTCCACGCCGCACAGTTCCACTTTGTGATACATCCTGCACCTCCCGGTCTGCTTCCTGCGGGAAGTATGGCCGGGGGGCCCGAGGTTCATGCATGGGAAATCACGGCAGGGTCGTTCAATACTGTTCCAGCTGGCGGCGCAGATCCCGGATGATCCGCTTTTCCAGCCGGGAGATATAGCTCTGGCTGATGCCGATGGCGTCGGCCGCCTCCTTCTGGGTGCGCTCCACTCCGTCCACCAGGCCGAAGCGCAGCTCCATGATCTGCCGTTCCCGGTCGGACAGCCGCGCCACAGACTGCCGCAGCACCGCCCGCTCGGCGTCCTGTTCCAGGCGCTGGCCCACCTGGTTCTCGTCGGTGCCCAGCACGTCGGACAAAAGCAGCTCGTTGCCGTCGCTGTCCACATTGAGCGGCTCGTCGATGCTGGCCTCCTGGCGGCGGTTGGAGGTCTTGCGCAGGTACATCAGGATCTCGTTGCCAATGCAGCGGCTGGCGTAGGTGGCCAGCTTGATGTTCCGGCCCGGGGTGAAGGTGTTGACCGCCTTGATCAGCCCGATGGTGCCGATGGACACCAGGTCCTCGGGGGGCACCCCGCTGGACTCGAACTTCCGGGACAGGTACACCACCAGCCGCAGATTGTGGGTGATCAGCGCGTCCCGGGCGTCCCGGTCCCCGGCGGCCATCCGGTCCAGCAGGACCTTTTCCTCCTCGGGCAGCAGCGGCACCGGCAGGCTGGGCCCCCCGGTGAGATAGTGGACCGAGCCAAAGGCCGCGGCCCGGTCCAGCAGCCCCCTGCAAAAAACAACAAATTCCCTGATCCAGCGCAGCATCCGACAAATACCCCCTTTTTCCTGTTACAGGCCCATTCGTCCGGCCAGCCCGCTCCCCAGCAGCAGCGTCCAGCCCTCCCCGGCGCCCCCGGTGCAGAAGGCGGCCAGCAGCCCTTCCTCCCGCCAGGTGCGGCCCCCGGCCCGCCGCGTCAGGACGGCCCCGGGCACAGCGGGCAGCAGAGTGCGCCCCGCGATGGTGCCGCAGACCAGATACCGCAGCCCCAGGCCAGGATCGGGCAGGGCATCGGTGCGGCCCAGGGCTCCGTCCAGGCTCTTTTGGCAGCCGGCGGGCAGCGCGGAGCGCACCGCGTCGTAGCGCACCAGCACCACCGCACGCCCCGATACCGGGTCGGCCAGCGTGAAACCGCTGTCGTAGAAGGCCAGAACATCCATCCTGACCCCCAGCAGTTCCAGCTGGGCGGGGACCGCCGCCTGGCCCGGCTTGCCCAAAAAGCGCAGCAAAGCCCGCACCCCCAGATAGACCCCCGCCACCGCCAGCAGCAGCCGGCCCGGCGTGATGTCCAGATAGGCGGTGAGGTTGGCCGCATGGCCCCCCGGCAGGGCCGCAGCGGCCCCGGTGAGCAGCAGATTGAGGGTCAAAAACCACCCGCACAGCCGCAAAAACACCCTGGCGCCCGGCCAGCCGAAGGTCAGGGCGGCACACGCCGCCCCGGTGGCCCCCTTATAGAGCAGGGCGGCCGGCCAGGGCAGGGCCGGCGCCAGCAGCACCAGGCAGCACGCCGCCCCAAAGGCCGATCCCAGCACCAGCCGCGGCCCGGTGCAGCGCACCCCGGCCAGCAGCCCCGCCGCCAGCAGGAATGCCGCGGCAGCCGCAAAATTCACCAGCAGAAGCTGGTCTA
The DNA here is from genome assembly GCF_002160915.1 of Faecalibacterium sp. An121. GTDB lineage: Bacteria > Bacillota > Clostridia > Oscillospirales > Ruminococcaceae > Faecalibacterium > Faecalibacterium avium. The sequence continues at coordinate 128,009 of NZ_NFLM01000003.1, read as the reverse complement.
TGTACAGCACTTTCAAGCCCATCGCCCCTGACCACCAGCCTACCGCGCGCCGGGGATGAAAGGGCGCGAACCACGCCTTCCGCCCCCATGCGGCAAAAAAATTTCAAAAACCCCTTGCAAATCCTTTTTCATTAGAGTATAATAACATCCGTCCAATGCGCATGGACCAAACAGCATATGCCTCTTTAGCTCAGTCGGTTAGAGCACCTGACTGTTAATCAGGGTGTCGCCTGTTCGAGTCAGGCAAGAGGCGCCAATGGGGTACAAGCCGGTTCGGTTTGTGCCTTTTTTGTGCATCCAGCACAGAATCCGGCTCTCTTTTTGGTTTGAAAACCGCCGTTTTTTCTTTGAAATTTGCCCCCTGCCCCTTGAAGAAACTGTCGCATTGTGGTAAACTACACTTGAGCTTTAAGAGCCAGAAGCTCTTAAAGCCGCAGCACCTTGATCAAAGGGTAGGCGCTCCCTTCTTTTGATAGCAGCTGACCTCTGCTTTGTCCTGTTTCTCCGCAGGGCAGGGCAAAGCAGAGGACTGCGTGCTGCTATATGGGATTTTTCCTTTTATTTCGCCCGACCGGGCCGCATTTTTATCTATTTCGCACTGCATTTGCAGCGCAAGGGGCAATTTTCCTCTTGTGAATTTGGGCAGAATATGATAGAATGTGTGCATAGTCTGGTGCGGATAAATGCAAAATACACCGTGGAGAGCCCATGGCCCACAGGCCAGCGAGCGCTCTTGTAAAGGAACCATCTATGCGTTATACTTATGTGCGGCAGCACGACACCACTGACTGCGCGGCTGCCTGCCTCGCAATGGTGTGCCTCCATTACAAAAAAGAGATCACCATCACGCGGCTGCGCGATATGATGGGCACCGACCTGAAGGGCACCAATCTTCTCGGCCTGCAGAAGGCCGCCAATGAGCTTGGCTTTACCACCGCCGCTGTCCGCGTGGACCGCGAAAACTTTTTAAGTGACTTTTCCCTTCCCTGCATCGCGCAGGAGATCACCGACCAGGGCTTGACCCACTTTGTGGTCGTATTCAAAAAGACTACCATCCCGGACGAAGGCGCCCGCCGCAAGCATATGCTGAAGGTGGCCGCCGACAAGGAAGAGGCCGACAAGACCGGCAAGAAGTACAAGGACAAGGAATACGTCGTCGTGGGCGACCCGGGCACCGAGCTGCGCAAGATGACCCTTGACGAGTTCTACAAGAACTTTACCGGCGTGCTTCTGCTGCTCAACCCCACGTCCGATTTCCAGTCCGGCAAGGTGGAGCAGGGCAGCATCTTCAAGCGGTACGTCAATTTGCTGCTGCCGCAGAAAAAGCTGTTTGCCTATGCCATCCTCAGCTCGGTCATCCTGACCATATTGGGCATCGCATCCTCCCTGTTCAATAAGATATTGATGGATGAGGTGCTGCCCTACGGGCTGCAAAATCTGCTGGTCACGCTGATCCTTGTATTTACGGTGGTCAGTGTCACCTCCGCTTTTGTCACCTTCGTGCGGCAGTGGATCCTGGTCCATCTGTCCATCAAAATAGATATCCCCATGATGCTGGGCTACTTCGGGCACATCTACGAGCTGCCCATGAAGTTCTTTGCCACACGCAAGACGGGCGATATCACCACCCGCTACTCCGATGCCAACACCATCAAGTCCATCTTCACCAGCGTTGCGCTGAGTCTGATCATGGATATCTCGATGGCGGTCATCACCGGCATCATCCTGTTCCGGATGAATGCCAGCCTCTTTTCCATCGCCTTGTTCATGACGCTGGTCAGCATCCTTCTGGTGCTGGTGTATAAGCGTCCGTACAAGAAGATCAACGAGGAGTCGATGCAGCAAGCCTCCATCCTGAACAGCCAGATGATCGAAGGGCTGCGGGGCATCGAGACCATCAAGTGCAATGCGGGCGAGGCCAACGAGCTGGAACGGCTTGAGCGCGAGTACATCAAGAGCCTCAAGATCAGCATCCGCTCCAGCAAGCTGTCCACAACACAGACCCTCATCACCTCTCTGATCTCCACCGGGTTCAGTATGTTGACCACCTATGTGGGCATCACACAGGTCCTGAATGGGGAGATCACCCTGGGTTCTTTTATGGCCTTCAGCACCCTGTCCGGTTACTTTACCAATCCCGTCAGCAACCTGGTCAATCTGCAGCTGCAGATCCAGGAGGCCTCCATCTCCATGAAGCGTCTGACCGAGATCATGGATTACCCCGCCGAGCAGGCCGGGGAGGAGAATCGGGAACGCAGCGAACTGGAACAGGTCGAAGGCGATATCGAGTTCCGGGATGTCACCTTCCGTTATGGCAACCGTACCCCTGCCCTGGACCACATCTCCTTCACCATCCCTGCGGGGAAAAAGGTGGCGCTGGTCGGTTCCTCGGGCAGCGGCAAGTCCACCATCACCAAGCTCCTGCTCAAGTATTACGAGCCGGAATCGGGTGAGATCCGGGTGGGCGGCGTCGGTCTGGACGAATACACCAATGATTCGGTCCGCCGCGCCATTTCCTATGTGCCGCAGAACATCGAGCTTTTCAGCAAGACCATCTTTGACAACATCCGTATCTCGCGCCCTGACGCGACCATCGATGAGGTCAAAGAGGCTGCCAAAAAGGCGGACGCCCATGAGTTCATCCGCAAGCTGCCGCTGCAATATTACACCTACCTGGAAGAAGCCGGCAACGGCCTGTCGGGCGGTGAAAAGCAGCGCATCGCGCTGGCTCGGGCCTTCCTGAAAGACTCCAACCTCTATATTCTGGACGAATCCACATCGAATCTGGACTTTGCCACTGAGAATGCCATTTTTGACATGATCTACAACCAGCTGGCAGACCGCTCGATGCTGATCGTCGCCCATCGCCTGTCCACCGTGCGGGGCTGTGACCAGATCCTGGTCATGGAAGAAGGCCGCATCGTGGAGCAAGGCACCCACGATGAGCTGATGGCCAAACAGGGCAAGTATTACGCTCTGTGGAACCTGCAGCAGGGTATCTTCCGCAAGCGGGAAGAGCCCAAACCCGTTGTCGAGACCGTCGCCGCCTCGGACGAGGACGATGATGACTCGATGACTTACTAAGGTGCAACCGGGTGCGCACCCGGTTACATAAATGGTTTCCAGACGGTTGCGCAACCGTGTGGCGACCGACACATTTTTCGTTTCAATCATTTGAAGGGAGTAATTCATTATGATGATGCCTGCAAACTACTCTGTTATCGCAGAGAACGAACTGACCTACGTCAACGGCGGCGCTCTGATCGACTGCTTCGCCCCCGTCATGAACAGCGACAACTGGAAGACCTTCAACACCAACCTGATCAAGATCATCGGCAACTCTGCTATGGCTAGCTTCCTGAGCAGCACTGTCGGCGTTCTGTTCGGCGGCAACTTCAGCTTCGACAACTGGGGCACCGCTCTGGAAGGCAGCTACTGGAAGGGCTTTGACACCCTGGACAACGGCCTGAACACCGTTCTGAGCTGGGTTGGCGGTCTGGCTGCTATCTACACCCTGGGCACCAACGATGCCAAGACCCTGCACAACGACAAGGTCATGACCGTTTCTGGTAAGGCTTGGGCCTAACATTTAAGTCAGCATTCATTCTATCTTAAGAAAGGTGGTTCATCATGACCTTTCCTGCAAATTACGCAGTAATTGCAGAGGATGAGCTGACTTATGTCACCGGCGGCGGCGTGATCGCTAACGTTCTGCCCGCTGTCATGACCAGCGAGAACTGGCGCACTTTCAGTGTCAACATGATCAAGATCGTTGGCAACACCTTCCTGGGCAACTTCATTGGCACCATTCTGGGTACTGCTTTCGGCACCAACTACGCTGTTGGCGGCATTGTTGACGCCATCAACGGTCAGCTGAGCAAGTACACCGGTGTCAACGGCCTGCTCCAGGCTATTGGTGGTCTGGCTGCGATCTACACTCTGGGCACCAACGATGCCAAGGTCCTGCCTGCTGACAAGATCTTGGGCGTTGACGGTAAGGTTGTGCCTGCTGCTGCCTAAGCTGGTTTTTCAGCTCTAATCTCGATTGCAAGTGTGTTTTAAACTGACCCCGCCCCACGGGGTTGGGGCAGTTAAAATGCCTCGTTATGGTGTGCCAGGAGGCAAGTACCTCCTGGCGCACCTTATTTTTTAGCATATTCCTGCGCAATGTCTGTTGCCATCCGCCCGGATGCAACAGGCAAAAGCAGGCTGTGGATGGGGTCTATGCATTCAGGTTTGACTTCCCCCTGAATGCGTCCAAAGCGATACGGAGCCCCACAATGTATGCTCCTCATCCACGGTCTGCTTTTGCCTGCTGCGCCCCGCGCGGCCTGCGGCCATTTGCGGCCAGCAAGTGCAGGGCAAAATTTTTAGAAAACAGGTGGAAACGATGAAGGAAATTTTAGTTGCAGAAAGCAAGACCCTCAAACTCACCAACGTGCTGTCCCGGCGCATCATGCCCGAGGAATTTGCCAATATCAATCTGATCGTGACCCAGATGGAGAACTTCGTCCGCAGCCACGACGCCCAGCCCATCGGCCCTCTGGTGCAGCACATCGTGGTGACCAAAGGCCCCAAGCCCGAGCCCCAGATGTACCTGCTGCGTCAGGCCAACCAGATGATCACCCGGCTTGATCCGCAGTACCACATGGACGCCGTGCTGCGCGTCAAGGACTGCCTGTACGCCCACTACGTCGGCCCCATGAATCGCAACGATCTGGCCAGCCAGAAACTGAACATCTATGCGTTCGAGCACGATATCAAGCTCGCAAACAGCGTCTACACCATCTTTGTCAACCAGGACGACGATGAGGGCACCGTAGACGTCTTTATGGAGAAGGAATAAGCCATGACCAACGTGCACGTCACAAACCTGTACGATCTGCAGGACCGCCGCATCATGATGGAAAAGAAGCTGCCCCCCTACGGGTATGCTCTGCTGCTCATCGTGGCGGCGCTGATGATCGGTCTTGTGGTCTGGAGCACCGTCACCCCCCGTATCTACATCAGCCAGCTGACCGGCACGGTGCAGTCTGCCAACAAGACCTATATCATGTCCAGCTATTCGGGCCAGATCACCGAACTGACCATCTCGGAGGGCAGCTATGTGGAGGAAGGCGACCTGATCGCCCACATCAAGAGCACCGACCTGGACCTGCAAAAGAGCCAGCTGGAAAACCAGCTCGCCATCTACCAGACCCAGCTGTCCCAGTACAATAAGCTGATCCAGTCCATCCAGGACAACACCAACTATTTCAGCGAGTCGGACCCCGCCGACCAGACCTACTATTACCAGTACGAGAGCTACCAGAGCCAGGTGGCCCAGCACACCTTTGATTCCTCGGCCTATCGGGCGGCGGGTTACAGCGAAGCCCAGATCCAGTCCATGATGGAGCAGAACCAGAGCGAGCTGGAGCAGATCTATTACTCGGCGCTCCAGTCGGCCGCCCAGAACGTCAGCAGCGTGCAGGCCAACATCGAAAACCTGCAAAGCCAGCTGGACGCCCTGCAGACCGGCGCCAACGACTACTACATCTATGCCCCCACCTCGGGCGTCATCCATATGGATAACCCTTACAGCGTGGGCATGGTGCTGTCGGCCGGGTCGGTTCTGGCTACCGTCGCCAGCGAGAACTCGGATTATGAGATCGTGGCCTATGCCTCCCTCAGCGACCGTCCTCTGCTGGATGTGGGCGACCCCTGCACCATCGCCATCACCGGCCTGGCGCAGACCGCCTACGGCACCCTGACCGGCACCGTCACCGCCATTGACAGCGACGTGACCAGCTCCAGCAACGGCAATGCGTTCTACCGCGTGACCGTCCGGCCCGACAGCACCTATCTGGTCAGCAAGAGCGGCGACCAGGTGGACCTTGCCAACGGCATGAGCGTCACCGCCCGGGTGCAGTACGACGAGGTGACCTACTTCCAGTACGCCCTGGAGGCTCTGGGCGTCCTGACGCGCTGACCCCCCGCTTTTTCCTGTATGTGTCCCGGCCGCGTGACGGATGTCTGCTGGCCGGGACGGGTTTTGAAACTCCAGCTGTTCCGTTTCTATACAGCGAGGTTAGAATATGAAGCTTTTTACAAAACGGCTGGCGGCAGGTTTGCTGCTGGCCGCCCTGACAGTCGGCGCGGTCCTGCCTGCCGGCGCCATCAACCTGCCTTCCATCCAGTGGCCCTTTCGCCGGGTAGCGGTCGAGAGCATCGAGCCTGGTGAATACGACGCACAGATGGTGGTGGGTTCCACCCAGCAGCTCAAGCCCGTCGTTCTCCCCGAGGACGCCAGCGACAAGACCGTCGTGCTGGCCTCGGAGGATATCAGCATCGTCCAGGTGGACCAGAGCGGCCTGATCGGCGCGCTGTCGGTGGGCACCACCCGGGTATCCGCCACCGCCGGGGATGTGACCATCTACTATGACATCACCGTGGTCCCCGACCCGGCCACCGTCGTGGCCGATATCGACGCGGCCCTTTCCTCCAACGAGCTGGCCGTGGGCGAGGTGGCCAACATCTCGGTGTCGGTCAGCCCCAGTTCGGCGGCGGCCAGCGCCACCGTCAGTTTCACTTCCTCCAATGAGGCGGTGGCCACCGTCAACAACTTTGGCCGCGTTACCGCCGTGGGCAAGGGCAGCGCCACCATCACCGTCACCTGCGGGGATATCGTGCGCACGGTGGACGTCACCGTCTATATCCCCACCGACGGCATCCACCTCAACACCAATTACCTGGTGCTCAAGCCCGGCGAGACCGCCCAGATCCGGGGCAGCGTCTCCCCTTCCACGGCGCCCCAGGCCCTTACTTTCCGCTCCAGTGATACCGGTGTAGCCACCGTCAGCGGCGGCGGCACCGTCACGGCGGTGGGCACCGGCTCCACCTCCATCATCGTCTCCAACGGGGATTCCTCCAGCATGGTGACGGTCATCGTCAACCGGGGCTCCGCTTCGGGCAGCAGCTCAGGCAGCAGTTCCCAGGGCGGCTCCGGCAGCTCTTCCCCCGAGCCGGACGCTTCCGGTGACCCCATCCTCCAGCAGATCAATGACGCCCAGGGAGAGCTTGTCAACCTGCATCAGGCCGACGTCCCGGTGATCACCTCCGAGATGCTCAACGCCCTGCGCCGCACCGGCAAGACCATGAGCGTCACCGGCGAGGGCTACATCCTGACGGTGGCGGGCAGCGATATCCGCAACACCCAGAACGTCATCGATACGGCGGTCACCTTCACCCCCAGCGCCACCGAGAACGGGGTGGAGTTCACCCTGAACCAGGGCGGGGCCATGCCCTGCACCGTTGACCTGACCCTGACCGGGGACAACGCCGGATACAGCCGGCTGTACCTCTACAACGAGGCTACCGGTCAGTGGCAGTACCTCAACAGTTACAGCGGCGAGGTGGTCACCACCGACACCGCCGGCCGCTATCTGCTGACCAACGATACCCTCACCTTCATCCATATGAATGTTTACGCCCTGCTGGCCGCAGGGGCCGCGCTTGTCGCCATCGTGGTGGTGTACATCGTGGTAAAGAAACGGTACTGGTTCTGGTGATGCAGGCCATCCAATAAAGAATCTTACCTTCCCTTTTGCGCATAAAGGCCCGTCTCCCTGACAGGAGGCGGGCCTTTGTGCTGTCGTTTTGCGGGACGCTTATTCCACCGTCACGCTCTTGGCCAGGTTGCGGGGTTTATCCACGTCGCAGCCCCGCAGCACCGCCATATAGTAGGCGAACAGCTGCAAGGGGACGATCAGCTGCAGGGGCATGAAGACATCCTCATACTCCTCCAGCCGGACAACATGGTCGGCGATGCCCTCGGGCACGGCCGCATCCTTTGTGGTGAACAGGATCACCCTTGCCCCGCGGCTCTTGGTCTCCTTGGCGTTGGAGAGGGTCTTTTCGTAGACGCTGCGCTGGGTGGCCAGGGCGATGACCGGCACGCCGTCGGTCACCAGGCTGATGGTGCCGTGCTTGAGCTCGCCGGCGGCGTAGGCGTCCGAGTGGACATAGCTGATCTCTTTCAGTTTCAGGCTGCCCTCCAGGGACAGGGCGTAGTCGAACCCCCGCCCAATGAAAAAGCAGCTCTGGGTGTTTACAAACAGGCTTGCCAGATACTTGATATACTCGCAGTCATTCAGGCGGGCCCGCACCATCTGGGGCGCCTGCTGCAATTTTGCGGTGTAGCTGCGGGTCTGTTCCTCGGTCAGCCGGCCACGGGCATAGGCCAGACGCAGGGCAAACAGATACAGCACGCACATCTGCACCATATACGCCTTGGTGGACGCCACCGCGATCTCGGGACCGGCGTAGGTGTACAGCACATAGTCCGCCGCCCGGGCGATCGAGCTGCCCACCACATTGACGATGGCCAGCACCGGGACCCCGCGGCTCCTGGCCAGCTTGAGGGCGGCCAGGGTGTCACTGGTCTCCCCCGACTGACTGATGATGATCACCAGGTCGTCCGGGCTCAGGATGGGGTCCCGGTAGCGGAACTCGCTGGCGATGTCCACCTCGGCGGGCAGGCGGGCCAGCTTTTCGATGGCGGCCTTCCCCACCATGCCGGCGTGCATGGCGGTGCCGCAGCCCACCAGGTGCACCCGCCGGATGGAGGCCAGCTTTTGGTCGCTGAGGTCCGGGATGCGCAGGTCGGGCATCCCTGCCTCCACCCGGGGGCTGACGGTGGCGGCGATGGCGGCGGGCTGCTCATGGATCTCCTTGAGCATAAAATGGGGATAGCCGCCCTTCTCTGCGGCCTCGATGTCCCAATCGGCGGTCAGCTTTTCCCGCTGGACGGGCTGGCCGAACTCGTCATAGATGGCCACGCCGTCCGCCCGGCACACCGCCATGTCCCCTTCCTCCAGCACGCTGTAACTGCGGGTATACTTGAGGATGGCCGGGATATCCGATGCCAGGAAGTTCTCCCCCTCCCCATAGCCCACGATGAGGGGACTTTCCCGGCGGACCGCAAACAGGGTGTCGGGCCAGTCCTTGAACAGCACCGCCAGGGCATAGCTGCCCCGCACCCGGGCCAAAGCCTGGGACAGCGCCTTGAGGGGCTCCCCTTCGTAGCAGCTGTCGATCAGCTTGACCAGCACCTCGGTATCGGTCTCGCTGACAAAGGTGTATCCCCTGGCCTGCAGCATCTCTTTCAGGGCCCCATAATTCTCAATGATGCCGTTGTGGACGATGCTCACATAGGGGGTGGAGTGGGGATGGCTGTTCACGTCGCTGGGCTCCCCGTGGGTGGCCCACCGGGTATGCCCGATGCCGCAATGGCAGACCGGCAACCCCTGGGCGGTGGCCTGCTCCAGGCAGGCCCTGAGGGCGGTCAGCCTCCCTTTGGTCTTGATGACCCGGATGGAGTCCCCTGCGGCCAGGGCCACCCCTGCCGAGTCGTATCCGCGATACTCCAGTTTGGTCAGACCGTCCAGCAGCACATCCTGGGCGCAGCGGGCGCCCACATAGCCTACGATTCCACACATAAGCAAAATACCTCCATGCCGGCAGCGCCTTCTTGCAGGGCCGCTCAGCCTCGCGGGGCGGCACAGACGGCCGCCCGGTGAACTTCTTTTTACAGCATGGCTTCCTTTTAAAGGGATCTGTTGCGGTATTACTGCCGTTTTTTGCCCTTCTCTATCGGCTGGTGAGCCATCAGCCGGAAGAACATCCGCCGAATCTTTCGATGATCCTTCTCCTCGTCACCCTCACGGCTGTCACCCGTGTGGCCCGGCGCTTGGCGTCAACGATATAGCGGGCATCCCACCTTTCGATCTCATCTTTGGAACTGCTCAGCGGCGGCCCAGCATCCGGTGCAGCCGGGGCTGCCACAGCAGCTTATACACGCGCATCAGGTTGGCCAGGGCCCGGTCCAGCAGCAAAAAGGCCACATTGCCGATCAGCAGGGTCACCGCGCCCAGCACCAGGGCGGCGGTCTCCAGCGCCTCCGACTCCGCCACGGGGAACAACAGCAGCAGCACCCCATACAGCACCGCCACCGCCCCATTGCACAGCAGCAGTTTGGCCCCCACCCGCAGCACGGCGGGCCGCAGCCGGTCGAACCACGGCTTGACCAGGGGGTAATAGCCCAGCAGAGCCACAAAGAACAGGGCCGTCTCCTTGTCGGGCACCAGCAGCACCCCCAGCACGCTGGCGGCTGCGTAGGCCGTCCAGGCCGGGCGTGCGCCGCACTCCGCCTGGACCACAGCGATCAAAATGCCCCCGAGGGCGGGGGCGATGAACATAGCCACCGGCAGGATGGCGCCCAGGAGCATCAGCACCACCGAGAAGGCCACCGCCATCCCGCACAGAGCCACCGCCCAGCTTGGATTCTTGTTCTGTTTCATGAGGAAGGCAGCTCCCATTTCAGGTCCCACGCCCCGTGCTCCAGGGGGTCTACCACGTCCCGCAGCCCCAGGATCATGATGTTGTCCAGCAGGGTGCGGTTCAGTTTGATATCCATTAAAGTATAGACGCGGGACAGGTCGTTGATGGAGGCAATGGCCTGGCGGCGGGCATTCTCCTGGGCAGCCTCCCTGCTCAGCCCGTTGGCCAGAAAAACGTTGTAGCGGTCCTCTTTCCGGTCCTGGTCGTGGCGGTCCGCCTTATCCAGCAGGTAGAACGCCTTGCCGATGCAGCTGCCGATGTACCGCATATTCTTGCGCTGGACCGGGTCGTCGGGGGCCAGCACCGAGAACAGCGCGCCATATACGTTGCTCATGGGCTCCGACGCCACCGCATAGTTCTGGCCCCGCAGCTGCTGCTGGGCGGCCGCCTGGGCTTTCTGCTGGCAGAAGATCCGCTCCAGGGCGGGTTCTTCCAGCGCCGCTTTGCGGTAAGCCCGGATCAGCATCACCTTCTGGGCCATCCGCTGCACCCGCTGACGGAAGGGCAGTTCCTCATTGCGGCGGTCCTGCAGCCGGTGCCAGCTCATCAGCACCTCGATCTGGGCCGCCAGAGCGATGCCTCGGGTCTGGCACATCACCGGCACCCGGGCCAGGCTGCCAGGCATCCGCACGGTGCGGCAGGTGGCCTGCCGGCCCGCCAGGCTGTCGGCCAGCAGCGCCAGCGCGCCGCTCCCTTTGTGGGGCAGTATCCCATAGGAAAACAGGCCGTAATCCAGATACAGCTGATAGCTCACGCCGCGCGAATAGCGCAGATAGGTATTATAATCCCGGATGGAAAGCTCCGGCAGATATGGGTGGAGTCTACCTGTTATCATGGCCCACCGCCTCCATTATACTATATGCCCGCCCGGGGCGCATTTGAAGCTTCTGCCGCGCCTTTCTTTCCCGGGCGGGCTTTGCCCCGTCTGTCTGCTGTGCCCCTGCAGCTCCCAAAAAACAGGCCGCCGGGCGCCGGGCCGGCGTCCTGCGGGCCGCAGCAGCCGCTTATCGTTCCTAGTATAATCGATTTTGCCTTCAGATGCAATTCCTATTTGAAAACTCTTTCCATTTGTCCCTGAAAAGATTCCGTCCGCCTGCTGAAACGACCCGCTTTTTGATGTATGGACGTCATTCTCTTGCATATCAGTTTCTTGGCTCATTGTTAGGCGTTTTTCAATATCATTTCTCTCAAACAGGTATCTGGAAGGCCCTTTTCTCCCAAAAAGCGGCACGGCCCGCACCCGGAAAGCCCGCCCTGCGGTGAGAAAAGGGGGCGTCTGCGGCCCGCAGCGCCCCCATCTGTACCCTCAGCGGTCCTGTTCCTGCCCTTTGGGGCGGGCCCGGCGGCCGTCAAAGCCCTCTTTGGGCATGGGACGGGCCGTTTTGGCTGCGGGTGCATCGTAATACATATAGACCTGGCAAGGGATCATGCCGTTGTACATCTTGCGGCGCTTGGTGGCGCGGCGGCCATAGTGGGCCTCGAACTCCATATCCGCCGTGATGACATACACCCCGGCGCAGGGGTTCGCTTCCATCTGGCGGCCAAAGGTCCTGGCCAGGCGGGCCGCCCCGTCGATGGTGCTCATCCGCTCCCCATAGGGCGGGTTGGTCAGCACGATGGCCTGGGGCCGGGGGGCAAACCCGGCCACATCCGCCACCTCAAAGCGGCAGCGCTTGTCCACGCCGGCCAGACGGGCATTGGCCTGGGCCAGCTGGATGGCGGCGGGGTCGATGTCGTAACCGTACCCCTCAAAGGCCGCGTCCTGCTTGATCTCCTCCAGGGCTTTCTGCCGCTGCCGTGCCCACACCTGGGCGGGCACAAAGCTGTAATGCTCTGCCGCAAACCGGCGGTGCAGGCCCGGCGCAATGTTCAGCGCCTTCTGGGCCGCTTCGATCACCAGCGTGCCGCTGCCGCAGAAGGGGTCCTCCACCAGGCTGTCCCGGCGCACCCGGCCCAGGTCGGCGATGGTGGCGGCCAGTGTTTCCCGCAGCGGGGCCTCCATGGCGTTGCGGCGGTAACCGCGCTTGTGCAGGCCCTCGCCGCTGGTATCCAGCATGATCTCACACTGGTCCTTCCGCAGCAGAAACTGCACCCGGTATTCGCTGCCTGTCTCGGGCAGCACCGAGGTGCGGTGGCCCCGCATCAGCCGCTTGACGATGGCCTTTTTGATGATGCTCTGGCAGGCGGGCACGCTGGACAGCTTGCTGTTCAAAGAGGAGCCCTTCACCGGGAAGGCCGCGTCGGCAGGCAGCAGCTCCTCCCAGGGGATGGCGTACACCCCGTCAAACAGCTCGTCAAAGGTATCGGCCCGATAGCTGGCCAGCAGCAGCAGCACCCGTTCCACCGTGCGCAGATTGAGGTTGGCTGCGGCGATCAGGTCGGCGCCGCCCCGGAAGGTCAGCCGCCCGTCGGTGACCCGCAGGTCCTCCGCGCCCAGCCGCCGCAGCTCGAAGCCGGCGGTGGATTCGCAGCCGAAAAAGCAGGGTGCGATCAATTCAAAGGTTGCAGGCATACTCATATCCTTTCTTTTTATCACAGCAAAACAGGCCCGCCCCCTGACTGTGGGGCAGGCCCGGTGTTTCCTGGTTCGGTTCTGGCAAAAAGGCGCTCAGCGGCCGCCGCCCCGGCGCCCGCGGGAGGCATACCCGCCCCGGCGTCCGCCCGACTCATGGTCCAGGTCGGCCAGCTTGGCCTCGCTCTGGCTCTTGAAGCGGCTCATCATATCCTCAAAGGAGAGGTTATCGCTCCTGGCCGGCGGCTTGGGCTGCCATACCCGGGGTCCGTCCTCTTTGGGACGCCGGGGGCCGCGGCCACCGCCCCGGCCTTCTTTGGACCCTGCCGGCCGGCCGCCGCGGCCGCCTTCCCGGGCGGGGCGCTCGGGCGCAGGCAGCAGCTGCTTGATGGACAGGGCGATCTTGCCCTCGGGGGAAACGTTGATCACCTTGACCTTGACGGTCTCCCCTTCATGCAGCACTGCGGCGATATCCTGCACAAAGGAGTTGGACACCTCCGAAATGTGCACCATGCCCACCCGTCCTTCCGGAAGGGCCACAAAAGCGCCAAACGGCTTGATGCCGGTGACCCGGCCTTCGAAAATATTACCAACCTCTATCAAAGCTCATACCCTTTCTTCTGCCCTGGAATCTTCCGGGCCGCCCGCAACCCGCAAAAGCGGCCCGCCGCAAACAGTCGCCTCAGTTGCCCGATATATCCACGATGATCCGCTCGTTGGGCGCCGCATAGCCGTAAGAGTCCCGGGCGATCCACTCGGCCACCTCGTCGGGGTCGCCGCTGAGGATCCGCTCCAGCTCCTCGTTCTCGGCCTGCTGCTGGGCGATCTGATCGTTCAGTGCGTCCAGCTCGGCCTGTTTGGAGCTGATGGTCACCTGATTGGAAATGTAAGCCGCCAGCATGCTCAGCAGCAGCAGCACAAAAAACAGCCTGGTGACGCCCCACCACAGGGTCTTTGACTTTTTACGGGTCCGCGCCATTTCGCCCGCCTCCGTTCCATGGATAAAACCGCGTACAACCGATTCGTTATACGTTTGAATTATACAACAGGTGCGCGGTATTTTGCAAGCTCTTTTTGGGATTTTTTGCTGCGCGGGCCGGTTTCGTTTTGCGGCGGGCCGCCAGAGCGGCCCGGGCTGCCCGCAGCGCCGGCCGCGTCCGCTTCACCGCAGCCCGCCAGGGCCACAGCACCACACGCCAAACCCTTGCAGCCAGAGGCCCCAGCAGGCTTTGGGCGGCCAGGACTCCCGCAGCCCCTCCGGCCACCATGTACCAGCGCAGGCTGCCCGCCTGGCTGTAACCGGCGGCATAGCTCTGCAAAAACAGCAGCAGCATCCCCACCAGGGCCATATCGGGCAGAAAAGCCCCCCTGCCCCGGCCGGGGGCCACCGCGCGCAGAGCCCCCACCAGGCCGCCCAGGTACAGGCAGCAGGCCAGATCCCACCCGGCCTGCCAGGGGGCCAGGACCGGGGCCATCAGCGGGTCAGGCGGCGCAGAAAGCCGCCTGGGGTCCGGGCCTCGGTGTATTCCAGCGCATCGATCCGCCCCGAAAGCCTGGCCTCGCCCCGGTCTAGGTCCAGAGCGGTGACGCTGAGCTGCGCCCCCGAAAGGTTCAGCACGCAGTCCCCTGTCTCTAGGGCCGCGCTGTCCGGGTCGCACCGGATCACCCGGCGCACCCCCGTCACCGTCAGGCTGGACCGCTGCTCCAGGATCAGGGTGTGGGGCTCGGCTTCCGCGGGGCGGGCGGCCTGTTTTTCCATCGACATAGTGATCCCCTCCGCTATGTTGTATGCGGCGGGGCGGCGGGTTTATTCCCCTTCCGAAACGATCTCGTACATCTCCCGGGCCACGTCCTTGGTGCGGGGCTCGGCATCCGACAGCACCCGTACCTTGACCGGCCGGTTGCCGAAGGTGATCTCGATCACATCCCCGGGGGCCACGGCGGCGCTGGCCTTGGCCACTTTTCCGTTGATCAGGATGCGGCCGGCGTCGGCCACTTCGTTTGCCACCGTCCGCCGCTTGATGAGGCGGGAGACCTTGAGGTATTTATCCAGACGCATACATTGCTCCTTTGCACAAAAAAGCTGCCGGCACATCCGCACAGGGCGGACCCTTCCGGCAGCGGTGATGGTCAGAACAGGCTCACAGCGAATCCTTCAGCGCCTTGCCCTGCTTGAAAACGATGCTGCGGGATGCAGCGATGGTGATGGGCTCCTGGGTGCGGGGGTTGATGCCCTGCCGCTCGGCGCGCTCCCGGACCTCAAACGTGCCAAAGCCCGAGATGGTGACCTTCTCGCCGTTCGCCAGGGCCCGGCTGAGGGCCTCGAAGACAGCGTTGACCGCCTTGTCGGCGTCCTTTTTGGTCATGTCGGTATTTGCCGCAACCTGTGCGGTCAGATCAGCCTTGGTCATAATGGTACCTCCCAATGATTCATTTGTCTTTCTCGGCGCCCTGCCCCTGCTCGAGGGTGCGGCAGAACGCTTTGGATGTGAATGTCAATGCCTCCTCGGCGTCCAGGCCCGCCAGCCGGATGGAATCCACCGCGGCAAACAGCAGCTGTCCCGCTGCCTGGGCCCGCTGCTCCTCTGCGGCGGGGGCACGGGCGGCATCCTGCCAGCGCTCCCAGGCCCCGGCCAATGCGTCCAGGGCTTCCTGCTGGCCTGCGGGGCCGCAGCCGTGGGCTGCCGCCCGCTTTTGCATCTTCTGCGCGCGCATCAGCGCCGGCAGGGTGGCCGGCACCGTGTCCAGCTCGTCGGCCAGGGTACGGCGGCCCTTTTCCTTATTTTTGAGCGCGTCCCAGCCGTTTATTCCGGCATTCTGCGCCGCGGAGGAAGCAAACACATGCGGGTGGCGGAACACGAGCTTTTGGCACACTTCCCGGCAGATGTCCGAAAAGTCACTGCGGCCCTGTTCTTCCTCCAGCACCGCGTGGAAGGCCACCTGCATCAGCACATCCCCCAGTTCTTCCCGCAGCATCCCGGGGTCATCCGCGTCGATGGCTTCCAGCACCTCGCAGGTCTCCTCCAGGAAATTTTTGCGGATGGACCGATGGGTCTGCACCTTATCCCAGGGGCACCCCTGCTCCGGGTCCCGCAGGATGCGGATGATCTGCACCAGATCCTCTGCCGTATAGTGTTCCTTCTCGGGCCAGTCGGTCATCCAGGCGCCCTCCTTCCCGCCGCAGCGCGGCGCAAATCCCAAATCATTGTACCTTATACAGCGCGGATTTTCAAGTGTTTGCGCCGATTTTCCCCAATTTTCACCGCCGGGCCGGATGGGATGCAAAAGGCGCCCCCTGTGCGGGAGCGCCCGTGGTCCCTTGCCTGTGCCCTGTTACAGCTGCGCGCCGCACTTGTTGCAGAACAGCGCGTCGGGCGCCACCTCGGCGCCGCACTGGGGACAGAACTTTTTGGCGGGTCCGGCCTCCTGGCCGTCCTGCACGTCAGCCGGCTCATCGGCGGGCTGTTCCTCCCCGGCGGGGTCTGCCATGACGTCCGCCAGGTCGGCCTCGGTCTGGACCACGTGCTCCACCTCGTCGGCCTCGGTGGGGGTCAGCTTTGCTTTCAGCTGACGGTTCTCCTGCTCGATCGAGTCGATCATATCGATATACTTATCGACCAGGGGCTGGTTTTCCTCGTTGCCCTTGGCCAGGCTGTACACCAGCGCGCCCAGCTGCCGCTGCGCCCGGCTGATCTTGGCCTGGTTGGACAGGATCCTGGCCTGGGTCTTGCCCTTTTCGGTCAGGTCGCTGGCCACGCTGACGCCGATCTCCATGTATTCACGGCTCTTGGCCAGGATGGTATCCTTCCATTTCTCTGCATCCATCATTGAGACACCTCGCTTCTCCATCGTTTCCGGCGCCCTCTGCCCGCCGGGCAGCGGGTCCGGTATAGATCCAGTATACCGCACTTTGCAGCATGATGCAACAATCCGGCCGCAGCTTTTACAGATTGATGGGCCTTCCAGCCAAAAATTTTTACACCTTGCTCCCATCTCCGCCCACGCCGGCGTAGAACTCCCGCAGCATGGCTCCCGGGGGGATGAGCTGACGGTCCAGAGGCTGCACATGCTCAAAGCGGCGGGCCGCCTCGTCCCACATTTCGGTGTAGCGGCTGTCGGGGGACATCCTGCGGCCCACCTCGGGCAGCAGCCCCGCGATGATCCCCAGCTCGTAGCTGAAAGCGGTATCCAGCAAAAAGTCGGCCGTATTTTTGAAGCCCTTGATATATCGGGTCTCGCCGTCCAGCACCCGGTCCCACATGGCCAGGGTCTGCTCGGGGCTGCGGCCCCGGGCGGCGGCGTCCCGCAGTACCCGGCGGCACAGCCGGATGTTCTGGGTGTTGATCAGGCGGCGGCCCTCCTGGCAGTATTCCTCCCGCAGGCCCGCATAGATGCGGTAGACATGGCCCGAGGGCACCAGGCTGGTCAGCATGGGATTGAGGGCGTGGATGCCCTCCACGATGCAGACGCCTCCCGCCAGGTCGATGGCCTCGGTCTCCTCCGACCGCTCTTCCCGCACAAAGTCATAGATGGGCAGCACCGTCTTGTCGGTCTGGCTCAGCTCCTGCAGGCACTGGCGGATCAGGGGCATATCCAAAGTGTCGGGGTGCTCGTAGTCCAGGGTGCCGTCCGGCATCCGGGGGTAATACTGGGACCCGCGGAAGAAGTTGTCCAGGCTGATGACCTGGGCCGGCGTGCCCATCTCGGTCAGGGCGGCCGCCAGCTTGTGGGCGGTGGTGGTCTTGCCGCTGGCCGAGGGACCTGTCAGCATGATGATCTTGGCCCCCGACTGGCGCACTTTCTGGGCGGCATACTGCAGCCGCCGGGCATAGCTGTCCTCGCATACCTGCACCAGCTGGGGGCCGCTGCGGGCCGCCACATTCAGCAGGTCGATCTCCACCAGGCGCTTAGGTACCCAAATCGTGATCATAAAACGCAGACACTCCTTTTTTGCGCTCCAACACCTGGTCAAAGCGCTGGATGTATTCATTGGGGTACTTGAAATTGAAGATGCGCTGCATCCTGTGGCCGCCGGCATCCACCAGCTTGGTGCTGCCCCCCGCGCCGGCCGAAAGGATGGTCTGCACTTCCTCCATGATATAAATGTTGTAATAGCCCTCCCGGCCCGGCTTGCACCAGCCCA
Source organism: Faecalibacterium sp. An121 (assembly GCF_002160915.1). Taxonomy (GTDB): domain Bacteria; phylum Bacillota; class Clostridia; order Oscillospirales; family Ruminococcaceae; genus Faecalibacterium; species Faecalibacterium avium. The sequence goes on along the minus strand of NZ_NFLM01000003.1, from coordinate 109,977 downwards.
CGTTCTCCAGGTTCTGCAGGGTGTTCTTCTGCCGGTAGAGATAGTAGGGCCGATAGCCCGCCTGGGCCAGCAGGCCGCAGCGCTCCAGCATGGCGGCCACATCGGCGTAGCGGTTGTCCTCCTGGTCCTCCATCACGATGCGGGAAGCCCGTTTGAGGGTCAAAGTGTGCACCGTGATGTTTTCGGGGTCCAGGTCGATGGCGGTGCGCAGGCTGTGCGCAAAGCCCTCCACCGTGTCCCCGGGCAGGCCGGCGATCAGGTCCATATTGATGTCGGTGTGCCCCGCCGCCCGGGCGGCCGCGTAGCAGTCCAGGATATCCCGGGCGGTGTGGCGGCGGCCGATGTTGGCCAGCACCTGGTCCGAGAAGGTCTGGGGATTGATGGAGATGCGGGTGGCCCCGTACTCCTTGATGACCGCCAGCTTTTCGGCGTCGGTGCAGTCGGGGCGGCCCGCCTCCACCGTGTATTCCGCCAGCCCTTCCAGGGGAAAGAGATCCCGCACGGCGCCCATCAGCTGGCGCAGCTGCCCGGCCGACAGGCTGGTGGGGGTGCCTCCGCCGATGTAGATGGTCTGCAAATGCAATCCGGCCTGGTCCGCCTGGGCCCGGATGGCCTCCAGTTCCCGGCACAGGCAGTCCACATAGGGCTGCACCAGCTTGCGGTCCCGGTCCAGGTTGCAGCTGACAAAGCTGCAATAGCTGCACCGGGAAGGGCAGAAGGGGATGCCGATGTAGAGGCTGTACGCCCGGGGTTCGGCGCCCCGGCGCAGGATGGGTCCCTGCAAGTCGGCAATGGCCCGGGCCATCTGGTATTTTTCGGGGGAACAGTCGAACCGCTCCAGAAAATACCGGTCGATCTGCTCTGCGGTCCAGCCGGCGGCCCGCTTGTCATGGATCAGCCGCACCGGCCGTACCCCGGTCATTTTGCCCCAGGGGGGCCGCAGGCCGGTCCAGCTGCGCAGCAGCCCATAGGCCAGGCTGGCCAGGGCAAACTCGGGGCTATCGTCCCGGGGCAGAGGGGCAGAGGCAGTCCGGCTCCGGCCCTGTTCCCGCACCAGCACCGAGAGGCCGTCTTCCCCTTTGCTGGCCCAGACGCAGTCCTCCCCGTCGGCAGGCGGGGTCAGGGTAAGGGGCGCCATCGGATAGAACAGCCGGACCAGATGCTCCACATCGTAGCCCGAGGGCAGCCCTGTGATATAGATCTTCATACGTTTACCAATCCTGTCTGGATACGCTCTTGCGGATATACCAGTTGTTCTTCAGCTCTTCCCCAAAGGTGGACAGGTCCCCGTGGCCGGGCAGGACCTGAGCCGTGGGCGGGATGGGCAGCCCCGCGAGCTTGCGCAGCGAATCCGACAGCTGGCGGGTACTGCCGCCGGGCAGGTCGGTGCGGCCCACACTGCCCGCAAACAGGGTGTCCCCGGTGAACAGGTATTCCCCGCACAGCAGGCAGACGCTGCCGGGGGTGTGCCCCGGGGTATGCCACACCGTGAAGGACATCTCATCCACCTGGATGACGCCCCCCTCCTGGTAGCCGCTGTCGGCCTGGGTCAGGGGGTAGAACTGCCCGCCTTCCAGGTCGGCGGCCTCGCACCAGAGCTTTGCGTTCCACTCCTCTTTGAGTTCGGCGGCGCTGCCCACATGGTCAAAGTGGCCGTGGGTGCAAAAGATATGGGTGAGGGAGGCTCCCTCCTTGCGCAGCAGCTGGCCGTAATCGGCTGCGGCCGCCGCCGGGTCGATGACCACCCCGTGGCCCGCCTCCGAGATCAGCAGGAAGGTATTGGTATACATGGGGGCCTGCCCCACAACATGGTATGCCTTCATCTCAGTCTCCCTTCTTCCACTCGTCGGTATCCATTACAATGGTGCAGGGGCCCTCGTTCACAAGGGCCACCTGCATATCCGCCCCAAACTCCCCGTGCTTGACCTCTTTCAGGCCCTGCTTTTCCATCTCGGCCACAAACAGCTCGTAAGCCTGCACCGACAGCGGGGGCTTGGCCGCCCGGATGAAGCTGGGGCGCATCCCCTTCTTGGTGTCCCCGTACAGGGTGAACTGGGACACCACCAGGGCCGAATAGCCGTTGTCCCTGGCGCTGCGGTTGAGCTTGCCGTCCGCATCGTGGAAGATGCGCAGGCCGGCGCATTTTTCTGCAAAGCGGGGCACCATATCCAGGGTGTCGGTGTCCTTGACCCCAAACAGGATCACCAGCCCGGGGCCGATGGCCCGGGGGTCTCCGCCGTTCACCCGCACGCTGGCGGAGGATACGGCCTGAATCACTGCTCTCATCTTGTCTCCTTTTTCTGTCAGCCTCTGGTCACCTTCAGCACGTCCTTGATCTTGGCCAGCCTGGCCACCACCCGGTCCAGATGATCGGTGTTGTTGATGCCGATGGTCAGGTTGACGACGCCATAGTTGTCTGTCTGGCGGGCGTTCATGGTGTAGATGGGCACCCGCATATCCGACAGCGCGTTCAGCACGTCCTTCAGCAGGTCGTTGCGGTCCAGCGCCACGATCTCCAGTCCCGCCTTATAGCTGTCCTTGACGCTGTCGGCCCAGTAGGCCTTGACCCAGCGGGGGGCGTTGGCGGGGTCCTTCTGGCTGGCCACCGCGTTGACGCAGTTGGCCTTGTGGATGGACACCCCGAAGCCCCGGGTGAGGAAGCCGACGATGGGGTCCCCGGGCAGGGGGTTGCAGCACTTGGCAAATTTGATGGGGGTATTGTCAAAGCCCTCCACCACCACCCCGTCGGTGGAATGCACCTTGCGCAGGTCCACCTTGGGCAGTTCCACCGGCGGGTTCTCGGCCGCCCGCAGCTTCTGGTATTCCTCTTTGAACTTGGGGATGCAGTTGGCGATGGTGATGCCCCCATAGCCGATGGCTGCGTACAGGTCCTCGGCGCTGTTCTGGCGCATCCGGCGGCAGCAGCCCCCCACGAACTCGTCCAGCTTGTCGTCCGGGATCAGGATGCCCTCCCGGCGCAGTTCCTTGGCCAAAGCGTCCCGGCCCTCCGAGATATTCTCGTCCCGGCGCATCTTTTTGAACCAGTTGCGGATCTTGCTCTTGGCCTCGCTGGTCTTGACGATCTTCAGCCAATCCCGGCTGGGGCCCTTGTCGGCCGGGCCCAGGATCACCTCGATGATCTCGCCGGTGGCCACCACATGGTCGATGGGGACCATCCGGTTGTTCACCTTGCAGCCCACCATCCGGTTGCCCACCGCCGAATGGATGGCGTAGGCAAAGTCGATGCAGGTAGCCCCCGCCGGCAGATTGATCACATCCCCCTTGGGGGTGAAGGCGAACACTTCCTCGGGCAGCAGGTCGCTCTTGAGGTCGTGCAGCAAATTGCCCGAATCCTCCGACACCCGCTGGTTTTCCAGCAGCTGGCGCACCCAGGCCAGGCGTTCGTCCAGCTTGTCATGGCCGCCGATGCCCTCCTTGTACTTCCAGTGGGCCGCCACGCCGTATTCCGCCTGCTCATCCATCTGGCGGGTACGGATCTGCACCTCAAAGGGGATGCCCTCATGCCCGATGACGGTGGTGTGCAGGCTCTGGTAGCCGTTGGGCTTGGGGGTGGAGATATAGTCCTTGAACCGGTTGGGCAGCGGATGGTACATATCGTGGATCAGCCCCAGGGCACTGTAACACTCGGTGATGGTGTCCAGGATGATCCGCACCGCATAGATGTCATAGATCTCGTCAAAGGACTTGTTCTGGATGAACATTTTGCGGTAGATGCCATAGATGCTCTTGACCCGGCGCTTCATGGCGGCGCCCTTGATGCCGCTTTCCTCCAGCCGCTTTTCGATCAGGCTGGACACCCCGGCCAAAAACTCCTCCCCCGCTCTCTCGCTCAGCAGCTTGCTGATCTCCTCATAGCCCACGGGGTCCAGGTAGTGCAGGCTGCGGTCCTCCAGTTCCTCCTTGATGTTCAGGATGCCCAGGCGGTTGGCGATGGGGGCATACACCTCCATCGTCTCCCGGGCCTTGTCCCGGCGCTTCTGTTCGGGCCAGGCGTCCCCGGTCCGCATATTGTGCAGCCGGTCGCACAGTTTGATGATCATGACCCGCACATCCTGGCTCATGGCCAACAGCATTTTGCGCAGGTTCTCGGCCTGCTGCTCCTCGATGCTGGAGAACTGGATCTTGGTCAGCTTGGTGACGCCGTCCACCAGAAGGGCCACATCGGCCCCGAAGGACGACTTGATCTCGTCCACCGTGATGGGGGTATCTTCCACCACATCGTGCAGCAGGGCGGCGGCGATGCTCTCGCTGTCCATGCCCAGATCCAGCACCAGCCGGGCCACCGCCAAAGGATGGCAGATATAGGGTTCCCCGCTGCGGCGGCGGACGTTCTGATGGGCCTGGTCGGCGGTGTGATAGGCCTTTTCGATCATCTCCATGTTGTAGGGCCGGCCGCTGGCCTGGATGGCCTCCATCAGCTTGTCATAGGTGATGATCTCGGGCCGGGCCTCGGAGGGGACCATATAGTCCACCGCCTCGGCGGGGCGGGCTGTGGCCGCCACCGTGCCGATCTCCCGCACCTGATGCTGCAAATGGCTCTTGGCGGTATAGGAATCCTGCGCAGGGGCAGGAACTGCTGTTTTCTTTCCCTCTGGCATATTACTTCTCCTCCAAATCCTCCAGACATCTCAGGATGGGCGCGTCGGCCAGGTTCTTCTTCTCCTTGACCCGCACCAGCTCCAGAAAGGGCACGTCCCCCCGGTGGACCACTTCCACAAGGCCCACCTGCATCAGCGCGGTGAGGGCCACCAGGGTCTTGCCTGTGTTGGCGGTGCCCATTTTTGCATACAGAGGCTGCAGATCCTCGGCGTGCCAGCGCCGGGTCTTCAGCTCACGATAGACGGCGGCCGTCTCCTCACGGGTGGGGCGGACCAGCTGCCGCTCCTCCGCCGTCAGGGACGCGCCGCGGCGCAGCGCTTCCACCAACGCCGCCTGCCGGGCCGCGTCCGGACCCAGGCCCGCCGGGTGCAGGTCGATGATCCGCCCGGACAGCTGGGCCCCGCGGGCCCCTTCGTACACCGACAGGCTGAGGGCTGCGTCCACTGCATCCCCCGGCTGGTAGGGCACCCGCTCGGGGGACATCCCGAACCAGACCGCATACAGCCCTGCGCCCCCCTGGTTCAGCCGCAGCCGGCTGTGCTTGCCGTCGGACACGGGGTAGACGCCCTCCACCACCGCATTCTCCAAAAGGAACACCGGGGCGGGGTTGTCGGCCCCAAAGGGGGCCATCCGCTCCACCGCCCGCACCTCCTCCACCGTCACCCGGCCAAGCCGGAGGGACAGATCGCAGATCAGGGGCGGCACATGGATCACCGGGCATTCCCGGGCGGCCCACTCGTTCATCCGGCGGCGCAGTTCGGGCAGGTTTTCCTCCCGCACCAGAAGCCCCGCCGCCATGGGGTGGCCCCCAAAGCGGATCAGCAGGTCGGCGCAGGCGGTGATGCAGGCGTGCAGGTCAAAGCCGGGCACACTGCGCCCGCTGCCCTTGGCCTCGCCGTTTTCGGCCACCGACACCACCATCACCGGCCGGCCGTATTTTTCCACCAGCCGGGACGCCACGATGCCGATGACTCCCTGGTGCCAGCCCTGGCCCCACAGCAGCATGATGCGGTCCTCGGTGCGGGCCGGGTCGGCGGCCAGCATCTCCTCCACCGCGTGCTCGATCTTCTGTTCGGTCTCCTGACGCTGGGCGTTGACCTCATTCAGCTGGCGGGCCAGGCCGGCGGCGCGGGCGGGGTCCTGGCAGAGCACCAGCTGCAGGGCCGTGACGGCGCTGTCCATCCGGCCCGCCGCGTTCAGCCGGGGCGCAATGCCAAAGCTGACGTTGTCGGCGCTCACCGTCTTGCCCGCCAGCCCCGTTTCCTCCAGCAGGGCGCACAGGCCGGGCCGCTGGGTGTGCTGCAGGCTTTGCAGTCCCGCCTTGACGATGGTGCGGTTCTCCCCTGTGAGGGGCATCACATCGGCCACCGTGCCGATGGCGGCCAGGTCGCTGCAAAACTCCAGCAGCTCCTCGGGCATACAGTTCTCCAAAGCGGCGCACAGCTTGAAGGCCACTCCTGCGCCGCACAGGTCCTTGAAGGGGCTTTCGTCATCCCGGCGCTTGGGATCCACCACGGCCACCGCCTGGGGCAGCACGCTGGGGGGCACATGGTGGTCGGTGATCACCACGTCGATGCCCAGAGAGGCCGCATAGGACGCCTCCTCCACCGCCGAGATGCCGTTGTCCACCGTGACGATCAGGGTATAGCCCTTATTGTGGATGCGGTCGATGGCCCGCTTGGACAGGCCGTAGCCGTCCCCTTCCCGGCTGGGCAGCATACATTTGACCGTCCCGCCCAGCCCTTTCAGTTGTTCGTACAGCAGAGAGGTGGCGGTGACGCCGTCCACGTCGTAGTCCCCATACACCACGATGGTCTCGCCGGTATCCAGAGCCTGGCGGATGCGGGCGCAGGCCTTGTCCATATCCTGCATCAGCATGGGGTCGCTGAGGGTATCCTCCCCCGCCAGAAAGGACAAAGCCTCCTCCGGCTGGGTCAGGCCCCGGGCCGCCAGCAGCCCCGCCAGCAGGGAGGCTTCTTTCAGCTGGGCGTTCAGGACGGCGTCGTGCTTGGCGTCGTCCCACTCGTTCCCCTCATAGGCGGCCTCCATCTCCAGCTGGTCGGTGCGCTCCTCGGCAATGGCCTCCTGCAGTCCGGCCACCGCTTCCCGGTCCAGCGGGCGCAGTTCCCACGGACGGCCCGTCATAGCAGCCCCTCCCCGGTCAGGCCATCGCTGGCCAGCATCCCTTCCAGGGCCGCGATCTCGCTGGACACATCCAGGGCCGCATCGCTGAGCAGGTTGTCGTACAGGTTCTCATAGGCGGTATTCAGGGTGTGCAGGATGCCGCCGATATCCCGCCGGATGGCCTCGGCGTTGTCCCCCTTCTGGCCCTGCACATCGTTGTAGGTGTGCAGCAGCTTGAGGGTGGTGGGGATATAATATTCCGCAAACCGCCGGGCCCGGGGCGCGCTCTCGGGGTGGCTCTCCAGCCAGGCGCAGATGGCCTCGGTGGTCTTTTGCATCTTTTCCAGTTCGTCGGCCGCGGTGGGGTCGGTCATCAGCCGGCGCTCCTTGGCCAGCACCTGGGCAAACCGCCGGGCCGTCTCCAGATGGAGGGGCTTTGCCTCCTCTTCCTCCTGGGGCTTGGGCTGCTCCGGCGCGGGCTGGGGAGCCGCAATGTTGTGGGCTGCACGGTAGTCGGCGGCGCTCAAAAACAGCAGGTTGCTGCGCTCATCCATCCAGCCGGTCAGCCAGCCCCGGTTGATCAGTTCCCGCAGCTGCTTGCGCAGCTTTTTCTTTTTCATTTGCAGCAGGCCGGCCAGGTCGTCCAGGTCCACCCCCTCCGACACATCCAGCCCCGCAAAGGCGTCGGCGCAGCGGTTGAGCAGCCTGGAGGCTTCCAGCTGTTCGCACCCGTACAGGGCCCCGCCGGTGCACAGGCCGCCGCCCACCATCAGGCCGATGCCGGTCCAGGCCAGGGCCGCCTCCGCCACGGGGATGCTGCTCACCACCAGCGCTTCGGTGCTGATGAAGCAGGCGATCGCTCCCACAAAAAAGCTGAAAGCCAGAATGCCGAAGGTGATGGACAGCGCCAGGCCGATGCCGCAGCGCTTTCTGGCGCTCCAGCGGATGGCGCGGTCGTAGTTGTCCCCGGGGTCGGGGCTCTGCCCGCGCTTTCCGTCCGAGCGGTAGCGCCCCCAGCTGATCTTGCCGGGGCCGGTCTGCCAGTCCTGGGCATAGTCGTAGGCCTGACTCTCCGGGTTGTCCCGGCGGGCGGCGCGGCGGGCTTCCCGCTGCTGCCACCGGCGGTGTTCCCGCTGGCGGCGGCGTTCGGCCCGTTCTTCCTTGTCGGCTCCGCTCTCCAGGTCCATGGCATCCTGAAAGGCGCCGGCCACCTCCCCCACCACGCTGTTCAGCACGGCGGTGACATCGCTGGCCACATGGTTCACATGGCGGCCCAGTTCGTCTCCCCGGCCCTCAAAGCCGTGGCGAAAGGCGTCGTTGACGGCGTCCTTCAGCTCGTTCACGCCCACTCCCAGGTCCCGCAGCTGCTGCTCCAGTTCCTCCTGGACGGCAGCCGTGTCCCTTTTCTGATTCTGCTTGTCCTTCTTATCCTGTTCGTCCATGCCTTTTCCCCTCAATCTCCCGCCGGGCAATACCGGCTTGCTATCGCTGCTGCCACCCGCAGACCATCCACGGCGGCGCTCATGATGCCGCCCGCGTAGCCCGCCCCCTCGCCGCAGGGGTAAAGGCCGGGCAGCTGGGTACACTCGTAGGTCTCTCCCCGGGCCAGCCGCACCGGGCTGGAAGTCCGGGTCTCAAGGCCGGTGAGGATGGCCTCGGGAGAAGCGTATCCCGCCAGCTTGCGGTCGAAGGCCCGCAGCCCGGCCCGCAGCGCTCCGGCCAGCCCGGCCGGCAGCAGGCTGCCCAGATCGGCAGGCACCACGCCGCGGTCGTAGGTGGGTTCCACCCGGCCGATCCTGAGCCGGCCCTCTCCCTCCAGGAAGCTGGTCACATTTTCAGCCGGCGCCGCATAAAGCCCGCCGGCCCGCCCGGCCCGGAACGCCCGGGCCTCCAGCTCCCGCTGGAAGGCGATGGCCCGCCGCGGGTCGCCCCCGAAGTCCTCGGAACCCACCCCTACCACCACGGCGGCGTTGGCGTTTCTGCCATCCCGGGCGTGGTAGCTCATGCCGTTGGTGACCACCCGGCCCGCTTCGCTGGCCGCTGCCACCACCTGGCCTCCCGGACACATACAGAAGGTATACACCCCCCGCCCATCCACCTGCTGGGAGAGCTGATACTCCCCCCGGGGCAGGGCCGGATGGCCGGCGGCTTCGTGATACAGGCTCTTTTCGATCTCGCTTTGCAGGTGCTCGGCCCGGAATCCCACGCTGAAGGGCTTGCAGCTGAAAGCCAGCCCCCCGTCCATCAGGGCCTCGAAGGTATCCCGCGCCGAATGACCCACCGCCAGCACCAGAGCCTTGCAGGGGATGTCCCCTGCGGTGGTGCTGACGCCGGCCAGGGCGCCGTTTTGCACCTTGAGGCCGGTGAGAGCGGTGTTGAACCGCACCTGGCCCCCCAGCGCCTCGATCTCTTTCCGGATGGAGGTGATCACGCCCCGCAGCAGGTCGGTGCCCACATGGGGCTTTTGCTGCCAGGCGATCTCGGGCGGAGCCCCGTGGGCCAAAAACACCCGGGTCACATAGCCGCACAGGGAGTCTCCGATCCGGGTGGTGAGCTTGCCGTCCGAGAAGGTGCCCGCGCCTCCCTCGCCAAACTGGATGTTGGCGTTTTCGTCCAGCTCTCCCGTGGCGGAAAAGTGTTCCACCGCCCGCACCCGGTCCTCCAGGGCGGGGCCGCGCTCCAGCACGATGGGGGCAAACCCCTGCTGGGCCAGAGTCAGGGCTGCGAACAGGCCCGCAGGGCCCAGGCCGCACACCACAGGGCGCCCTTCCAGGGGCCGGATGCCCGGCGTGATGCAGAACTGCGGCTCCTGACGTAGAGCAACGCAGGGCGAGGCCCCCGCAAAAGCAGGTTCCTCACCCTCATTTTTCAGCGTTACCGCAATGGTATAGACCAGCTTGGGCCGGCCGTGGCGGGCGTCCACCGACAGGCGGGACACCCCCATCTGCCGGACCTTGCCCAGGGGCAGGCGCAGGATGCGCAGAGCCTGCCCGAAAGCCTGCTCCTCCCCGGCGGAGAGGGGCAGACGGATATCTCTGACCAGGATCATTCTTTCTTTTTCCGTTTCTGTCGTGATGGATGGACGGGGCGTCAGTTGCTCTCGATCCGGCAGGGGACCGTGTAGCTGCCCAGCACAAAGATCCGCCCGTCCGCGGGCACATAGATGCTGCACGCAATGTTCTGCTGACCCAGGGACACAGCGAAGTCATCGGCGTCGATCTGGGCCACCACCTGGTCGGCGGTCAGGCTCTCCAGCACCGAGGCGGGGCCGCAGAGGGTCACGTTCATCAGCCGGTCGCTCTCCACCGTCAGCTGGTAGGTGGAGGGCAGGTTGATCACCTCGATGTTCTCGGCCGGGATGTTCAGGGTCTTGGTGGCCATGGCGCTGCAGTTGAAGCTGACCGTCACCGTGTCCACATTGTCCAAAGACACCAGGCCCGAAGGCAGGGTGATGGGCATTTCATACACCTTGTCCAGCGCAAAGGTGGACAGGTCGATGGTGCCCACTGCCAGCTCCGAGAGGTTGTCCACCACATCCGCCGGGCCGGCCACCCGCAGCTCGGTCTGGCTCAGGCTGTAGATCAGCACCGAGTCATCAAAGTTGGGAGGTGTGTTTACAAATCGTACATTGACAGGCAGCTGTGCCGTTTTGTATACAGTCAGGGTGACTTCCACCGTATCATGGTCCAGGGTGACATAGTCAAAGGTGAGCTCATGGCCGCTCTCGTTGTAGAAGCGCAGGTGGGTATCCACCGTCACGCTGTCGTTCAGCGGGTCGTTGTAACTGACCTCCGCGGTGCAGGAAGCCACATCGGCCAGTTCGCTGGAGGGGCCGGTCAGGGTGACCGTCTCATTGGAGGCCGCGGTGCTGTACAGGATGTAGCCATCCTCGATGGTCAGATAGCGGGTGTTCACCTGGACCGGGAGGGTCTTTTCCTCCACAACGTCAAAAACGATGTCCACCGTACTATCGGTATTGGCGATCGAGACCGAAATATTCCCCGCCACCGCGCTGTTGATGCAGCGGACCCGCAGCTGCAGGGTCTTGGTGCCGCTGGAGCGCACCGACGAGCAGTCGGGATAGACCACAAAGTCCTCGGCCCGCAGCTGGCCGATGGTATAGCCGTCCCCCGAGACGGTCAGGTTCACCGTCTTGCTGGGGGCCTGGACGATGCTCAGGCCCCGGGATGTGTAGACGCTGGCGTCGTAATCGTAGTCCACCGGCACCCCGCTGAGGGTGATGGCGGTGCCGGGCTGGACCACCGTGGTGATGACCACCCACAGCGCCACTGCCAGCAGAGCCGACAGGACCAGCCGCACGCGGCGGTCCTCCAGGATCGAGCGGTTCTGGAGCAGGCTCTCCAGCCGGGAGGTCTTTTTCTTGATGGGATTCATTTGCCTTCACCCTCCTTTTTCCGCCAATCCATCAGGGACAGCACCTGGCCCTTGAAGGTATCGAAGCTGCGTCCCTTGTCCGAGGCGGCTTCCTTGGGGATCATCTCATCCACCAGGCGGGTGTACAGGGTCTGACGGTCAAAGTGGCGGATCAGCACGCCGTTTTTGGCCATCGAGATGATGCCGGTCTCCTCGCTGACCACGATGGCGATGGCGTCCGAATTTTCCGCAATGCCCAGGCAGGCCCGGTGCCGGGTGCCCATATCCTTGCCCAGGTCCAGGTTGTTGGACAAGGGCAGCACGCACCCCGCCGCCTTGATGCGGCCGTCCTCGATGATGGCCGCGCCGTCATGCAGGGGGGTGCCCTCATAGAAGATGGTGCCCAGCACCTCGGGATTGACCTCACAGTCCACCGGAGTGCCGGTGCGCTCGATCTCGGACAGGTCGGTGCGCCGTTCCAGCACGATCAGCGCGCCGGTCTTGGTCTCCGAAAAGCGCTCGGCCGCGTCGCAGATGGCAATGATGGCGCTGCGCCAGCTGCCCCGCGTGGCAGGGTCCACATGGCGCACGCGGAACAGCTTCAAAAACCATTTGTCGGTCTGGCCCATCCGCTCCAGGGCCCGGCGGATCTCAGGCTGGAAGATGACCACCAGGGTCAGCAGGCCCACTTGCAGCAGCGAGTTCATGATCCAGGTGACGGTGCGCATATGGGCGGTGGTGGCGATCAAATAGATCAGGGCCACCACCAGCGCGCCCCGGGCCACCTGTCCCGCCCGGGTGCGGCTGACGATGCCGAAGATCTGGTAGATCACAAAGGTCACCACCAGCACATCCAGCAGGTCTGCCAGATTGAAGGTCTGAAAATTGGCTATGATGGAACTCCAGTTCATGGGATATCACTCCTGTCCATAGGGCTGGATCAGGGCGACGGCGTGAGCGGCAATGCCCAGTCCCTCCCCCGTAAAGCCCAGATGCTCCTCCGTGGTGGCCTTGACGCTGACCGCCCCTGCGGGCAGGCCAAAGGCGTCGGCCAGGTTCTGGCCCATGGTGAGGATATAGGGGGCCAGTTTGGGCCGCTGGCAGAGGATGGTGGCGTCGATGTTGACCACCTGCCAGCCCGCCTGAGCCAGGATGCGGCGGACCTGCCGGGCCAGCGCCAGGCTGTCCGCCCCCGCATAGGCGGGATCGGTGTCGGGGAAGTGCCGGCCGATGTCCCCCAGGGCCGCGGCGCCCAGCACCGCGTCCATCACCGCGTGGGTCAGCACGTCGGCGTCCGAATGGCCCAGCAGGCCCTTCTCAAACGGGACCGTCACCCCGCCCAAAATCAGGGGCCGGCCCTCCACCAGGCGGTGGACGTCATAACCGTGACCGATGCGCATGGTGTTTCCTCCTTGTCTGGGGCGGGCCGAAGCGGGCAGGTCCTCCCGGGTGGTGATCTTGTAGTTGGCGTAGTCCCCCTGGGTCAGCAGCACCGGCAGCCCCGCCAGCTCAAACAGGCTGGCGTCGTCGGTGACCTGGCTGGCCTCCTCTTCCTCCAGCTGCTGCGACACCCGCAGATACGTGTCACGGTCAAAGCACTGGGGGGTCTGCACCGCGTACAGGGTGCTGCGGTTGGGGGTATAGTGGACCAGGCACTGGGGCGGGACGGACCGGCCATCCCCCGCGGCGCCGAGTTTGACCGTATCCTTGACCGGCACGGCCGGAATCGCCGCGCCCCACTCCTCCGCCCCGGCAAGGGCCTCCTGGATGACGGCATGGCTGACAAACGGCCGGGCCCCGTCGTGGATGGCCACCATCTGCCCCGACGCCGCAGCCACTCCCCTGCGGGCGCTCTCTGCGCGGGTGGCGCCTCCCGTCACCAGATGGACCGGCTTGCGGCAGCGGGCCGCTTCCTTTTGGGCCAGGGCACAGTCCTCCCCGGTCACCAGGATGATCTCCCCGATCTTGGGACATGTATCAAAGGCCCGGATGCTGCGGCCCAGCACGGTCTCCCCGCCCAGGTCAAAGGCCAGTTTATCAAAGCCCATCCGGCTGGATGTGCCTGCCGCCAGTATGACTGCCGATGCTCTCTTTTTCATCTGCTTGTTCCTATCTTTGCGCCTGCCCCGCCCCAAAGCGGCAAAGGCCCAGCATATCTTACAAAAATCCGATTATTATTATAGCGCATCGCCCTGTAAACTGCAACCATTTCACCGCATCCACACAAGAAAAACGCCCCCGCGGCTGCGGGGGCGCTGCAACAAATTCAGTTTGGGGTCATTTGTTGGCTCGTTTCTCTCAGGCCAGCAGGGGTTTCAGGGCTGCCGCCAGGGCGTCCTTCTGGGCCTGGGCTTCGGCCAGATCCTTGCCCAGCGTGGTGAAATAGGTCTTGATCTTGGGCTCGGTGCCGGAGGGACGCACCACCACGGTGGCGCCGCCTTCCAGGGTGTAGATCAGCACGTTGGCTGCGGGCAGGCCGGTCTCCTCGGGCTTCTCGTAGTCGGTCACCTTGACCACCTTGTGGCCTGCAAAGTCTGTCGGGGGATTCTCCCGCAGGCTCTTCATGATGCCGGCCATCTTGTCCATGCCGGTCAGGCCGGGGAATTCGTAGCTGTCCACCTTGTTCAGGTAACGGCCGTACTGGGCGTAGATCTCCTCCAGGCGCTGCTTGATGGAAGAACCGATGCTGCGGTAGTAGGCAGCCATCTCACAGATCAGCATCGAGCCGATGACCGCATCCTTGTCCCGCACATAGGGGCCGGCCAGATAGCCGTAGCTCTCCTCAAAGCCAAAGATGAAGCGGTCCACTTCACCGGCGGCCTCCAGGCCGGCGATCTGGTCGCCGATCCACTTGAAGCCGGTCAGCACGCTGCGCATCTCCACGCCGTAGTGGGCGGCAATGGCGTCCGCCAGGGGGGTGGAGACGATGGACTTGACCGCCACCGGGTTCTTGGGCATGGTGCCCTTCTCGATGCGGCCCGCGCAGATATAATCCAGCAGCAGAGCGCCCATCTCGTTGCCGGTCACCAGCTCATAGCTGCCGTCGGGGCACTTCATGGCGATGCCCACGCGGTCGGCGTCGGGGTCGGTGGCCAGCATCAGGTCTGCGTCCGACTTCTCGGCCAGCTCCAGGCCCAGCTTGAGGGCCTCGAAGATCTCGGGGTTGGGGTAGGAGCAGGTGGTGAAGTAACCGTTGGGGTACTCCTGCTCGGGCACGATGGTGATATCGGTGATGCCGATGTCGTTCAGCACATGGGTGACGGGCACCAGGCCGGAACCGTTCAGCGGGCTGTACACCAGCTTGAGGCCGGCGGTCTTGCACAGGCCGGGACGCACCTGGCGGGCCTCGATGGCCTCGTAGAGGGCCTGCTTGCAGTCATCCCCCACAAAGCGGATCAGACCCTGCTCCACGCCCTGGGCAAAGGAGATGTACTTGGCGCCGGTGAGCACGTCGGTCTTCTGGATCTCGTCGTAGACGATGGCGGCGGCGTCATCGGTCATCTGGCAGCCGTCGGGACCGTAGGCCTTGTAGCCGTTGTACTTGGCGGGGTTGTGGGAAGCGGTCACCATGATGCCCGCATTGCAGTTATAGTACCGGGTGGCGAAGCTCAGAGCCGGCACGGGCATCAGGGCGTCGTAGATCCGCACCTGGATGCCGTTGGCCGCCAGGACGCCGGCAGCCGTCTTGGCAAAGACGTCGCTCTTGATGCGGCTGTCGTAACTGATGGCCACGGTCTGGGTGCCGCCCTGGGTCTTGACCCAGTTGGCCAGGCCCTGGGTGGCCTGACGCACCACATAAATATTCATCCGGTTGGTGCCGGCACCCAGCACGCCCCGCAGGCCGGCGGTGCCGAACTTCAGTGCAACAGCAAAGCGGTCCTTGATCTCCGCATCGTTCCCCTCGATCTTTGCCAGCTCGGGCTTGAGATCGGCGTCCTCCAGATCGGCCGCCATCCAGCGCTTGTATTCATCCAGATACATTGTGAACACCTTACCTTTGCTTTCATATGCGGGAGGGCAGATTCCCCCCTTGGATATTACAAAACTCTATTTATAGTTTATGCTCTGGGGACAGGTCTGTCAATTCTATAATATGCAACAAGATTAGGGGCTTAAAACCGGCAAAAGGCACAAAAACAGGGCAGCGCTTCAGGCGCTGCCCTGGGTATCCGCATGGTTTTCAGAAGTCAGGCGGCCGGCTGGGAGGACCCGCTCCCGGCGCTGGAGGCGCCGGCGTCCTCCGGGGCGGGGGCCGGCTCCCCGCTGAGCACCGACTGGATCACCGCCTGGGCCGCGGCCACCGACGCCTCGTCGGGCATCATGACATACAGTTTCTGGCCCTGGGCCGAATAGCAGTGGGTACTGGAAGAACTGGTGCCGGTGACGCTGCAGTTCTCGATGTCCCAGGCGGCGAAGTCCGACAGCTGCATCCGCACCAGCGCCGCGATCTGTCCCGAGGACAGGCTGGTGACAAAGTTGTCGGACACCGCCTCCAGCAGCCGGCTGTAATTGGTCAGCAGGGCGGGGCTCTTGATCTTCTCCAGCATGGCGTCGATCACCTTCATCTGGTTGATGCCCCGCTGGATATCGCCGGTGGCAAAGGCGTGCCGTTCCCGGGCAAAGGCCAGGGCGGCCGCGCCGTCCAGGTGGTTCCACCCTTCCACAAAGTCGGTGGGGTCATAGTAGCCGGGGCTGCCCACCGAGGTGAAGGCCGTATCGGAGTAGACGTCGATGCCGCCCAAAGCGTCCACGATGTCGATGAAGCCCGCAAAGTTGATCCGGACATACTCGTCCACCTGGATGCCGTAGAGGTCACCCAGCGTCTGCATGGAAGTCTCCACCCCATACAGGCCGGCATGGGTCAGCTTGTCCTTGCTGTCGGTGCCGGCCAGGTCCACGTAGTAGTCCCGGGGGGTGTTGACCAGGGCCACCCGTTTGGTCACCGGGTTGACCACCGCCAGGATGTTCACATCGCTGCGGGCATCCTCGGTCAGCTCGCCCCGGTTGTCCACCCCGCTGAGGTAGACCACAAAGGGCTGGGTGGTGATGGCCTGGGCCTCGTAGTCGGTCTCCTCGTCCCCCATCGTCACCTTGTCCAGGGCGTCCAGGCCCTGCTGGGCCCAGACGCAGCCCACCGCCATGGCGGCGCTGAGCGCAAGGGACAGCAGCCGGGTCAAGGCGCCCCGCACCTTATACCGCTGGCATTTGAAGAACAACAGCCACACCAGGGCCAGCAGCGCCCCCAGGATGGCCAGGTAATAGTTGGGCAGCATCCGGGTGCGGTACAGCTGGATGACAGCCGCTGCGCTCAGAGCCGCCTGCACAAGCAGGATCAGCATAAACAAGCCTCGTTGGATGGGATGTTGGGGCCGCCCCGGCTCCTCATGGCGGGGCGGCGCAGGGGGAGGGGGCGGTTCCTGATGGCTGGGCCGGAAAAAATCCGCCCCGTCCACCGGCACCGGTCCGGCAGGCGGCGCATCGTCGCTGCGCCGGATCTTCCGGGGCCGCTGGGGCTTATGCCCTGCCGGGGCCTGCTCCTCCGGTTCAAAGTCAAAATCCATAGGACAATCTCCTCTGTTACTGGTCGGGCGCGATGGTCAGCACGGCCCGGGCGGGCAGACAGGTGGCGGTCTGGTCCTCGATGCGCAGCCAGCCAAAGCTCTCGCACACATGGTCGGGACAGGGGGAATCCACAAAGCGGACCGCCCCGTCCTCCACCTGGATGTGGACGGTCAGGTAACCGGTATCCACATCATAGGTCCGGTCGACGTCCAGGGGCAGGTCCAGCACGGTGTTCTGGTCGCCGTAGATCAGCTGGGCCTTCAGGGGGGCCTCAGCGTCCCGGCCGGCGCCGCGCAGCAGCACCAGCACCCCCGCCGCCGCCAGGATCACCGCCGCAAACAGGACGTTGGCCAGCCATTTCCGGCGGCTTTCAGGTCGTTTCTCACGCATCGTTCAGGGTCTCCAGTTCTGCCAGCCAGGCTGCCGCCGCCGCGTCGCTGGGCATACGCCAGTCTCCGCGGGGGGACAGGGTGACGCTGCCCACCTTGGGGCCGTCGGGCAGGCAGCTGCGCTTGAACTGCTGGGCAAAGAACCGCCAGTAGAAGCTGCGCAGCCACCGGTACAGCACCTCGTCGGGGTATTCGGGCCGGCCCGCAAAAGCGGCCTGTGCCAGGCGGAAGATCTTGCGGGGCCCGAAGCCGAACCGCAGCACATAGTACAGGTAAAAATCGTGCAGCTCGTAGGGGCCTACCAGCTCCTCGGTGCGCTGGGCGATCTCCCCGTCCTTGGCGGGCAGCAGCTCAGGCGAGACGGGGGTATCCAAAATATCCAGCAGCACCCGGCGCAAAGCGTCCCTTGGGGCGGTGTCGGCCTCGTAGCGCACCAGATGGCGCACCAGGGTCTTGGGCACACCGGCATTGACCCCGTACATGCTCATGTGGTCCCCGTTGTAGGTGGCCCAGCCCAGCGCCAGCTCGGACAGGTCGCCGGTGCCCACCACAAAGCCCCCCTGGAGGTTGGCAATGTCCATCAGCTCCAGGGTGCGCACCCGGGCCTGGCTGTTCTCAAAGGTGACGTCGGGGGTCTGGCCATCGTGGCCGATGTCCGCAAAATGGCTGCGGACCGTGTTGGTGATGTTCACTTCCCGGAAGGTGACCCCCAGCTCCTGGCAGAGGATCTCGGCATTGCTGCGGGTGCGCCGGGTGGTGCCGAAGCAGGGCATGGTCACCGCCAGCACATCCGAAGCGGGGCGGCCCAGCTGGGCCATGGCCCGCGCTGTCACCAGCAGGGCCAGACAGCTGTCCAGCCCGCCCGAAATGCCGATCACCGCCGTTTTGGCGTGGGTGTGCTCCAGGCGCTTGGCCAGGCCGTCCGCCTGCATCCGCAGGATCAGCTCGCACCGCTGGGCGCGGCGGCGGGGGTCCCCCGGCACAAAGGGAGCCGGGTCCACCCGGCGGGTCAGCGGAGTGACGGTCAGTTCCAGGCTGAACTCCACCCTCCGGTATCCCTCCTCCCGGGGCACAAAGCTGGTGTTGCGGGCCCGCTCGGCCTGCATCCGGGCGCAGTCCAGCTCGGTCTCGGCGTTGCCCCCTGCAAAGGGTTTGGCCTCGGCCAGCAAAGCGCCGTTCTCCGCAATGAGGTCGTGGCCCGAAAAGACCATGTCCTGGGTGCTCTCCCCATGGCCGGCCGAGGCGTACAGATAGCCGCACAGCAGACGGGCCGACTGGTTTTCCACCAGGGCCCGGCGGTACTCCGCCTTGCCCACCGTCTCATCGCTGGCCGACAGGTTGGCGATCACCGTGGCCCCCGCCAGGGCATGGAAGGTGGAAGGCGGCAGGGCGCTCCACAGGTCCTCGCACAGCTCCACCCCCAGCACGAAGGAGGGCATCTCCCGGCAGCTGAACAGCAGCCCGGTGCCGAACAGGGTCTCCTGCCCGCACAGGCGGATGGTACGCGCGCCCCCGGGCCCGGGGGTGAAGTGCCGTTTTTCGTAGAACTCGCCGTAGTTGGGCAGGAAGGTCTTGGGCACCACGCCCAGCAGCCGTCCCCGGCAGAATACGGCGGCACAGTTGTACAGCTTGCCGTCCACCTGCAGCGGCAGACCCACCAGGCCCACCAGATCCAGCGGGGCGCTGGCGGCCAGCATCTGCGCAAGGCCGTCCAGGGCAGCCTGCTGCAAAGCCTGCTGGAAAAACAGGTCCCCGCAGGTGTAGCCGGTCAGGGCCAGCTCGGGGAACACGGCCAGCTTGACGCCCCGGGCGGCGCAGTCGTTGAGGGCCGAGACCATCTGCCCGGCGTTATAGGCACAGTCCGCCACCCGCAGCGCGGGCGACAGGGCGGCCGCTTTCAGAAAGCCATCCTTCATACAAGACACATCCTGTCCAATTTCAGCAAAAAAGTGGTTAAACCCGGGCTCCGGCCCGTTTTTTGTCGATGGGGCGGGCATACAGAGCCGGTCAGAGCTTTTTCAGTATACCACAGAGTGCCCAAAACGAAAAGAAACAATTTGTAAAAACCGCACATTTACCCCCGGGTCGGGACACAAAAAAGCCCCGGCCGGGCGGCATACGCGCACAGACGGGACAGATACCGGCCGGCAAAGCCGCGGCCGGCGTTTTTGCAAAAAGAGGAAAACGAGATAGACCGTAAGCCGGGTTCTGTATTAAACGACGATCTGTCTAGGCCCGCCATTGCTGACGGGCTCGTGCCGCCTTCAGGACACGCGAGCAGCGTTTGTATGTCCCATATAGGCGTTGCTTCCGGTAGGGTTTACAAAGCCGGATGGTCACCCATCCGCTGGTGAGCTCTTACCTCGCCCTTTCATCCTTACCGCGCCGTGGGCGCAGCGGTTTCCTTTCTGTTGCACTTTCCCTGGGGTCACCCCCGGCTGCCGTTAGCAGTTACCGTGCTCTGTGAAGCCCGGACTTTCCTCAGGACGGACCAGGCCGCCCCGCCGCCGTATGTTCCACTCGTTTTCCGCAGTCCATGATACCATAACCGCAAACAATTTGCAAGCGCGGCTCTTTTCTGGTATACTTATTTGGTTACTACGATCCGATGAAAGGGGGCCATGCCGTGCGGCTGTATTTCCCGGTGCCGGCCCAGGCGGGGCCAGAGGGCGTCGTGCTGCGCAGCTTTTTGCGCAGCTGCCGGCTTTCCACCGACCTGATGCGGGCGGTCAAGTTCCAGGGCGGGGGCTTTTTCGCCGACGGCGCCCCCATCCTGGCCGACCGCCGGGTCATGCCCGGTCAGGTGGTCTCCTTTGACCTGCCCCCCGAAGGGGAGGGCTGTCTGCCCCAGCAGGGCATCCCCTTCCGGGTGGCCTATCAGGACTTTTTTGCCCTGGTGCTGGACAAGCCGGCGGGCATTGCGGTCCACCCCACCCTCAACTATCCCGGGGGCACCCTGGCCAACGGCTACGCGGCCTGGCGGCAGGCTTCCGGCGCCAGCACCGTTTTCCGCCCGGTCAACCGCATCGACAAGGACACCAGCGGCCTGGTGCTGGCGGCCCAGCACCCCTACGCCGCCCCCCTGCTGGCCCAGCACGTGGAAAAGCTCTACTACGCGGTGGTGGAGAGGGAGCTGCCTTTGGGCCCCGGCGTCATCGACGCCCCCATCGGCCGCCGGCCCGACAGCATCATCGGCCGGTGCGTCACCCCGGAGGGCAAGCCCAGCCGCACCGAGTATACCATTATAAAGGCGCAGGACGGCCTCAGTCTGGCGGCCTGCGTGCCGGTCACCGGGCGCACCCACCAGATCCGGGTGCACTTTGCCTCCATCGGCTGCCCCCTGGCCGGGGACGACCTCTACGGCGGGCACCGGGACCGGATCGGCCGGCAGGCGCTGCACTGCGCGCGCCAGCAGTTCCAGGTCCCCGCAGGCCGGGCCGCCGCGGACGGCTTCTGGTTCGACACCCCTCTCCGGCTGGTCCCGGTGACGGTGGAAAGCCCCCTGCCCGCCGACATGATTGCGTTATTTTCGTGAAAAGTCGGTGAAAGGTTCATCCAAATTCTGTGCAAAACCTTGCCTCATGGCCCAGGGAGTGTATAATTTAAAGAGAATGCAAAGGGCCTGGCAGCCGCTGGTCTGGCCGGGCCGTTCTTTTATGCCTGCAAGCATCTCTGCTTTTTGGATAGACCTACCCACACTCTATCGGAAGGAGAACCACGCTTTTGATTGACGAGAAGATCCAGGAGCCGCAGGACGAGCTTTCCCCCGCCCCGCCTCCCCTGACAATAAAAGGCCGGATGCGGGCCGCCTGGGCCCACGTCCAGTGCAGCAGCCTGCTGCGCCGGCACCGGTTCCAGCGCCGTACCCGCCGTCATATGGACAGCCTGGGCGCCCTTGTGTGCACCCTGCCCCTGGTCGGACAGGTGGGCGACTGGCTGTACTCCCTTGGCTTTTCGAGCGAATACGCCCTGATCCGCGCCGGGCGCGCCGTCCGGTCGGCAGCCCTCTGGCTGGCAGCCGCCTTTCTGGGGGCATGGCACAGCATCGCAGACATCGCCTTCCCCGAGGCGCGGGTGGTGCTGCGGGAATTCTTCGGTCCCCTGTACGTATTCTGCCGCGGCGTGCGGAACATCTGGGTCCACGGCGGCCAGGTGCGCCGGGAAAGGGGCTTCTGGGCCGGCATCGTGGCCGACCTGCAGTACTTAGGCCGGGGCGTGGTGCGCTATATGGGGCTGCTGCCCCGGATGGCGGTCTACCTGATGCCCCTGGGCGCGCTGGCCATCCTGCTGGCGGTGGTCCAGACCATGATGGGCAACCCCTATACCCTGGCCGTGGAGGTCAACGGCATGACGGTGGGGTGCGTGGCCAACGAGGACGTGTTCGACTCGGCCCGGGAAGATGTGCTGCAGCGCGTCAGCTATGCGGGCACCACCGGGGAGACCGAGCTGTCCATCCAGCCCACCTACCGGCTGGCCATCTCCAGCGACGTGCTGAACGAGAGCGAAATGGCCGACGCCATCCTGTCGGCGGTCAGCGACGAGATCTCCGAGGGCACCGCCCTCTATCTGGACGGGGAATTGACGGCGGTATGCGCCGACGGCGACCAGCTGCAGCTCTACCTGAGCGGCCTGCTGGAGCCCTACGAGGACCCCGGCGACCCCAATGTTTCGGTCAGCTTCAGCCGGGAGGTCACCCTGGAGGACGGCCTCTACTTCACCGACAGTTTCAAGGATTATGCCGATATCGTGTCCCTTTTGTCCGGCGTGCGCCAGGCGGAGCGGGTGTACACCGTCGTGGCCGGCGACAGCATCAGCCTGATCGCCACCAAGAACAACCTGACCACCGCCGAGCTGTGCGAGCTGAACAACATCACCCCCGATGCGGCCATCTTCCCCGGGGACGAGCTGATCGTCACCCGGGAGGAGGCCATGCTGGAGGTGCAGATCACCCGCACCGTCAGCTGGACCGAGGAGATCCCCTTCTCCACCAAACAGACCCAGTCCAGCGAGTATGCCTTCGGCACCACCCGCACCGTCCAGGAGGGCGAGAACGGCGTGCGTACCATCACCGCCCAGAACCTCTACGACACCGACGGCAACCTGCTCAACCAGACCATCCTGAGCAGCGAGATCACCAAGGAGCCGGTGGACCGGGAGATCGTGGTGGGCACCAGGCTGCCCAGCGGCAGCGTGGCCCAGGTGGGCAACGGCACCTTCATCTGGCCGGTGCCCCAGTATACTTACTGCTCCCGCTGGTATTCCAGCAGCCACAAGGGCGTAGACATCTGCGCCCCCGCCGGCACCCCCATCTATGCGTCGGCCAGCGGCGTGGTGTCCAAGGCCGGCTATGAACGGGCGGGCGCGGGCAGCGGCTACGGCAACTCCCTCATCATCAACCACGGCAACGGTTACAGCACCCTGTACGCCCACTGCCTGTCCCTGACCGTCAGCGCCGGACAAGCCGTCAGCCAGGGTCAGCTGATCGGCTATGTGGGCTCCACCGGACGCTCCAGCGGCAACCACTGCCACTTCGAGATCCGCCAGAACGGCCGTTACCTGCCCCCCCAGAACTACTTCAACCGGTGACCCGGGCAGCCGCCCGCTGCCCTTTTGCATCCACATCAGAAGGAGGTTTTTACCATGTCCACCCCGCACATTGCCGCCCAGCCGGGCGATTTCGCCAAAACCGTCCTGATGCCCGGGGATCCCCTGCGGGCCCAGTTCATCGCAGACACCTTTTTGCAGGATGTCCGGCAGGTGACCGCCGTCCGCGGGATGCTGGGCTTCACCGGCACCTATGAGGGCCGGCCCATCAGCGTGATGGGCAGCGGCATGGGGATGCCCTCCATCGGCATCTATTCCTACGAGCTGTTCAAGTTCTACGGCGTGGAAAACATCGTGCGCATCGGCTCGGCCGGCAGCTACACCGACAAGGCCAAGCTGTTCGACGTGGTGCTGGCCGCCGGCGCCGTCAGCGAGTCCAGCTACGCCAGGACCCAGAGCGGCTTTGAGGGCCACATCACCTTCCCCAGCCGCGAACTGAACGAGAAGCTGCGCGCCTCGGCCCAGAAGCTGGGCATCCCCCTGATCGAGGGCAACATCCACTCCTCCGACGTGTTCTACCGCCAGCCCTCCGACGCCAAGCCCACCTACTGGGAAAAGCTGCGGGACGAGCAGGGCTGCGTCTGCGTGGAGATGGAGAGCTTCGCTCTGTTTGCCAACGCCCAGGTGCTGGGCAAGCACGCCGCCTGCCTGCTGACCATCTCGGACAGCTTCGTCTCCCCCGAGATCACCACCGCCGAACAGCGCCAGAAGAGCTTTACCGACATGATGAAGGTTGCCCTGGGCGCCGACTACTGAGGAGGACGCCCCATGTCTGACCTTTCGCAGGCGGAAAAGCAGGCCCTGATCCGCGCCGCCCTGGATGCCCGCACCCGGGCCGTGGCCCCGTACAGCCGCTTTGCGGTGGGGGCGGCCCTGCGCAGCATCGACGGCCAGGTGTTCACCGGCTGCAACATCGAGAACGCCGCCTTCACCCCCACCAGCTGCGCCGAGCGCACCGCCCTCTTTACGGCTGTCAGCCAGGGGGTCACCCGCTTCACCGACATTGCGGTGGTGGGCGCCAAGATGGGCGAGGTGAACAAGCTGGTCACCGCCCCCTGCGGCGTATGCCGCCAGGCCCTGTATGAGTTCTGCGGGCCCGGCCTCAACGTCATCATGGCCAAAACGCCCGAGGATTACATCGAGATGAGCCTGGGCGAGCTGCTGCCGCTGGGCTTCGGCGCCGCCAACATCGAGTGACACAGCCTGCCCCGCGCAGGATAAAACCGCCCAAAAAACCGGCGCAAGGTGGATGCCTTGTGTCGGTTTTTGACAATTTAACGGAAATATTGTAAAGAATTTGTAATGTTATCCCGCTTGCGCCGTACACAATTTGCAGCTATACTGAAAGGGTAGAGAATGCGGACCTATGTGTCCGCGTCCCCGATCTGTCCGTGAATGGTTGCAGACAACTGTGAAAAAGGAGAGAATTCTTATGAATATGATTTCCCGTCGTAAGTTCATGGCCGTGGCTGGCGCAGCCGCTGCCGTTTCTGTTCTGTCCGCCTGCGGCGGCAGCTCTTCCAGCAGCACCGCCACCAGCACCGCTTCTTCCGTTGCCTCCAGCGCTTCCAGCGCCGCTTCCGAGGCTGCCGAGGGCGCTGCCGTCTCGTATGTGGCCCTGTGCTGCGACACCGGCACCATCGATGACGAGAGCTTCAACCAGGCCTGCTGGACCGCCGTCCAGAACTACATGGGCGACAACTGCCAGTACTACATCCCCGAGGCAGACGCTTCCGATGAGGACCGCGAGACCATGATCCGCCAGGCTGTCAACGACGGCGCTGACACCGTGGTCTGCGTGGGCTACCTGTACGGCGCTTCCCTGGCCTGGGCTGCCGAGCAGTACCCCGACATCCGCTTCATCGCCATCGACGTGACCCAGGCCGACATCGGCACCGACGCCATCCCCTCCAACTGCTACTGCATCACCTTCAAGGAGGAGCAGGCAGGCTATCTGGCAGGCTACGCCATCGCCAAGGACGGCTTCACCAAGCTGGGCTTCCTGGGCGGCATGGCTGTTCCCGCCGTCATCCGCTACGGCTACGGCTACATCCAGGGCATCGACGCAGCTGCCCAGGAGACCGGCAATGCGGTCGAGGTCAACTACTTCTACGGCGGCCAGTTCTACGGCGACGCCAACATCACCTCCCGTATGGAGGGCTGGTACACCAGCGGCACCGAAGTGGTCTTTGCCTGCGGCGGCGGCATCTACACCTCCGCTCTGGAGGCTGCCATCAAGTCCAACGGCTACATCATCGGCGTGGACGTGGACCAGAACTACATCGGCGCCAACGGCGTGGCCGACGGCACTTACAGCTACAACCCCTTCATCACCTCTGCCATGAAGCAGCTGACTGTGGCCGTTGAGTCCGCCCTGGGCGACATCGACGGCGGCGAGTGGGCCAACATCGCTGCGACCAACGGCAACTTCGGCCTGCAGGAGGGCGACTACGTCGGCCTGCCCACCGCTGAGGGCAGCTGGAACTTCCGCACCTTCACCGTGGAGGAGTACGAGGCGGTCAAGGAGAAGATCGCTTCCGGCGAGATCGTCGTGGACAACTCCAGCGAGGACAGCGTCAAGCCCACCACCAGCGACCTGGTCACTGTCACCTACGTCCAGTAAACTGCGGTCTGCTGCATTATCCCATATCGTCCGGCAGGGTGCCCAAAAGGCACCCTGCTTTTTTGTGTAAAAATACATTTTTTCGATGGTGCGTCCCACACAGGGCGCATTCGCTGCACATTCCTTTTCTTTTTTGCAAAATGCCGGATTTTTAGACCTTTTTTCCTTGCAAAGTATCACCAAAATACGTTATAATGGGTAGAGTTAGAAGAATGCGTCACCACCGTCTGAAAGGAGAGTGAGCAGATTGGCCGAGGATTATGTGATCGAGATGCTCCACATTACCAAGGAATTCCCTGGGATCAAGGCAAACGATGATATTACCCTCCAACTGCGCAGAGGTGAGGTCCACGCGCTTCTGGGTGAGAACGGCGCCGGCAAGAGCACGCTGATGAGCGTGCTGTTCGGCCTGTACCAGCCGGAGCAGGGCAAGATCCTCAAAAACGGAAAGGAAGTCCAGATCCGCAACCCCAACGATGCCAATGCGCTGGGGATCGGCATGGTCCATCAGCACTTCAAGCTGGTGGAATGCTTCACCGTGCTGGACAATATCATCCTGGGTGTGGAGCCCAACAAACTGGGCTTTTTGCAGAAAGCGGAAGCCCGCAAAAAGGTCATGGCCCTCAGTGAGAAGTACGGCCTGCGGGTGGACCCGGACGCCCTGGTCAGCGATATCTCGGTGGGTATGCAGCAGCGTGTGGAGATCCTCAAGATGCTGTACCGCGACAACGAGATCCTGATCTTTGACGAGCCCACCGCCGTGCTGACCCCCCAGGAGATCGACGAGCTGATGGAGATCATGCGGGGCTTCAAGAAAGAGGGCAAGAGCATCCTGTTCATCACCCACAAGCTCAACGAGATCATGGCCGTCGCAGACCGCTGCACCGTCCTGCGCAAGGGCAAATACGTCGGCGTCACCGACATCGCCCACACCACCAAGGAAGAGCTCTCCCGCATGATGGTGGGCCGCGATGTCCAGCTGGAGATCGAGAAGGCCCCCGCCAAACCCGGCGAGGTGATCCTGGACGTGAAGGGCGTCACCATCCCCAGCTCCACCCACAAGAAGAACGCCGTCAAGGACGTGTCCTTCCAGGTGCGGGCGGGCGAGATCGTCTGCCTGGCCGGCATCGAAGGCAACGGCCAGACCGAGTTCGTCTATGGCCTGACCGGCCTGGAAAAGGTGAGCAGCGGCTCCATCTCTTTCTGCGGCAAGGACATCACCCACGCCTCCATCCGCGAGCGCTCCAAGGAGGGCATGAGCCACATCCCGGAGGACCGCCACAAGCATGGCCTGGTGCTGGACTACACCCTGGAGAACAACATGGTCCTGCAGCGGTACTGGCAGCCCGACTTCCAAAGCCACGGCTTCATCCGCAAGGACAAGGTCCGGGAATACTCGGACCGGCTGATCGAGCAGTACGACGTGCGCAGCGGCCAGGGCAGCTCCACCATCGTCCGCAGTATGTCGGGCGGCAACCAGCAGAAGGCCATCATCGCCCGTGAGATCGACCGCGACCCCAAGCTGCTGGTGGCTGTGCAGCCCACCCGCGGCCTGGACGTGGGCGCCATCGAGTATATCCACCGCCAGATCGTGGCCCAGCGGGATGCCGGCAAGGCCGTGCTGCTGGTCAGCCTGGAGCTGGACGAAGTGATGAACCTATCCGACCGCATCCTGGTCATGTACGAGGGTGAGGTCGTGGGCGAATTCGATCCCAAGACCACCACCGTTCAGGAGCTGGGCCTCTATATGGCCGGCGCCCGCAAGCAAGGGAAAGGAGAATGATCGGCTTTATGGATTCCAAGAAAAAGATGCTTTCCCACAGCGGCAAGGGCCGGTCAGCCTTTGTCAGCGTGCTGGCGGCGCTGCTGTGCATCCTGATCGGCCTGGTGTGCGGCTACCTGGTGCTGCTGGCCATCAACGCCGAGCACGCCTGGGCCGACGGCTTCGTCCGCATCTTGAAGGGCGGCTTCTATGACGCCCCCTACGGCGTGGGCCGCACCCTGGCCAACGCCGCCCCCCTGGTGATGACCGGCCTTTCGGTGGCCTTTGCCTTCAAGACCGGCCTGTTCAACATCGGCGCCGCCGGGCAGTACACCCTGGGCGCCTACGGCGCGCTGTACTGCGCCATCGTGCTGCATCTGCCCTGGTATGTGGGCCTGGTGGCTTCCGCCATCCTGGGCGGGCTGTGGGGCGCCATCCCCGGCCTGTTCAAGGCCTACCTGAACATCAATGAGGTCATCACCTCCATCATGTTCAACTGGATCGGCCTGTACCTGGTCAACGAGATCATCTATGGCAACGGCACCGGCGTCATGTACGATTCCCGCAACACCCGCACCTGGAACCTGCGCCGCCTGGAAGGCGCCGAAGGCACCATCATCCCTGACTTTGGCCTGAACGATATGTTCCAGACCAACAGCACCACCATCGCCATCTTCCTGGCCATCGTGGTGGCCATCGTGATCTGGGTCGTCCTGGACAAGACCACCTTTGGCTACGAGCTGAAAGCGGTGGGCCTGAACAAGAACGCGGCCCGCTACGCCGGCATCAACGAGAAAAAGAACCTGGTCCTGTCCATGGTCATCGCAGGCGCCCTGGCCGGCTTCGGCGCCGGCCTGTACTACCTGTCCGGCGTGTCGGAGTGGAACCCCCTGAACTCCACCACCCTGCCGGCCATGGGCTTCAACGGCATCTCGGTGGCCCTGCTGGCCAGCTCCAACCCCATCGGCACCATCTTTTCGGCGCTGTTCATCTCCCACATCACGGTGGGCGGCTCGTTCCTGTCCACCCGGTACTACCCCACTGAGGTGGCCGACCTGATCAGCGGCATCATCATCTACCTGTGCGCCTTCTCGATGCTGTTCCGGGGCAGGATCGCCAAGCTGCTGGCCGGCGGCAAGCGCGCCGAAAAGGCCGCGGCCGAGAGCAAAAAGGAGGGCTAAGCTATGCTGTTACTGATCAAATACACCCTGCTTTATGGCATCGTCCTGATGCTGGTGGCCCTGGGCGGTATGTTCAGCGAGCACTCGGGCATCATCAACATCGCCCTGGAGGGCATCATGGTCATCGGCGGCGTGGCGGGCGTCCTGACCCTGACCCTGCTGCCGGCCAGCACCCCGGCCTGGATGATCGTGGTCATCTCGATCCTGGCCGCGGCCGTGGCGGGCATGGTCTATTCCCTGCTGCTGGCTTTTGCCTCCATCAACCTCAAGGCCGACCAGACCATCGGCGGCACCGCCCTCAACCTGCTGGCCACAGCGGTGGCGGTGGTGCTTGCCAAATACTTCAGCGAGAGCGGCAGCGCCAAGCTGAACTACTCCAACCGCCCCTTCCTGTTTTCCATCGGCGGGCTGGAAATGAGCGTCTTTGTGCCGCTGGGCATCGCCCTGCTGATCATCAGCTATATCGTTATGTACAAGACCCGCTTTGGCCTGCGGCTGCGCTCCTGCGGCGAGCATCCCCAGGCGGCCGACTCGGTGGGCATCAACGTCTACAAGATGCGCTACGCCGGCGTGCTGATCTCGGGCGCGCTGGGCGCCATCGGCGGCATGGCCTATATCGTGCCCCCCGTCCAGACCTGGAACTTTGAGGTGGGCGTGGCAGGCGCCGGCTTTTTGGCCCTGGCCGTCATGATCTTTGGTCAGTGGAAGCCTTTCCACATCTTTGGGGCGGCCATGTTCTTTGCCGTCTTCAAAAGCCTGGCCAACATCGCGGACTCCACCTTCCTGGCGAACCTGGGCTGGTCCAGCAACATCTACAACATGATGCCCTTTATCGCGTCCATGATCATTCTGGCTTTCACGTCCAAGAACAGCATGGCGCCCAAGGCCGAGGGCATCCCCTACGACAAGGGTTCCCGTTGATCGTACCCGACAGGCGGCGGCAGGCATACGGCTTGCCGCCGTTTTTGTTCCCAAGGAGGTCACCCATGCAGAAAATTCTGATCATTGGCTGTTCGGGGGCGGGCAAGAGCACCTTTGCCCGCCGCCTGCAGTCCCTTACCGGCCTGCCCCTGTACTACCTGGACCGGCTGTGGCACAGGCCCGACCGCACCCACATCACCCGGGAGGAATTCGATCGGACCCTGGCCGAATGGCTGGCCCGGCCGGCCTGGATCATCGACGGCGACTACAGCCGCACCCTGCAGGTCCGGCTGGAAGCCTGCGATACGGTCTTTTTCCTGGACTATCCGCTGGAAGCCTGCCTGGCAGGGGTGGAAAACCGCCGCAACTCGCTCCGCCCCGATATGCCCTGGGTCGAAACGGAGCTGAACGCGGAGTTCCTGCAATACATCCTGGACTTTGGCCGGGATCAGCTCCCCATCGTCACCGCCCTGCTGGAACGCTACCGGGGGCGCCGAAAGATCATCACTTTCCATAGCCGCGCCGAGGCGGACAACTATCTGAACGCGCTGGCCGTGACCCTTCGGCCCTACCGGCCCGAGGACTGTCCCGCCCTCGCCCACCTGTTTTACGAGACGGTCCACACTGTCAACGCGGCCCACTACTCCCCCGCCCAGCTGGACGCCTGGGCCCCCGCCTGCGGCCCCGACCTCGCCGCCTGGGACGAGAGCTTCCGGGCGCACCTGACCCTTGTAGCCGAGCTGGACGGGAAGCTGGCCGGCTTTGGGGACATCGACACCGCCTGCGGCTACCTGGACCGGCTGTACGTCCATAAGGACTTCCAGGGCCGGGGCGTTGCCACCGCCCTTTGCGGCGCGCTGGAACAGGCGGCGGCCGGCCCGGTCACCACCCACGCATCCGTGACGGCGCGGCCCTTCTTTGCAAGGCGCGGCTACCGGGTGCTGCGGGCACAGCAGGTGGAGCGCCGGGGGGTGCGCCTGGCCAACTATGCAATGGAAAAAAGCGCAGATTTGTGAAGTTTCTGCCAACTTTCGGGCCGGGGCCTTGCCTTTCGGCAAAAGTCATACTATACTGGAACCATCCAAACCTACCGCACAGACAGGAGTGAACCCATATGCGTATCTACGATCTCATCGCCAAAAAGCGGGACGGCGGCACCCACACCCGCGCCGAGCTGGAGACCCTCATCAACGGCTATGTAGCGGGCCAGGTGCCCGATTACCAGATGGCCGCCTGGATGATGGCAGTCTATCTGCGGGGGATGACCGACCAGGAGACCGCCATCCTGACCGACATCATGGCCCACAGCGGCGAGATGGTGGACCTGTCCCCCATCCAGGGCATCAAGGTGGACAAGCATTCCACCGGCGGGGTGGGCGACAAGACCACCCTGGTCATCGCGCCCATCGCAGCCGCCTGCGGGGTCAAGATCGCCAAGATGAGCGGCCGCGGCCTGGGCCACACCGGCGGCACCATCGATAAGATGGAGAGCGTGCCCGGCACCCGCACCGCCCTCAGCCAGGAAGAATTTTTCGCACAGGTGAACCGCATCGGCATTTCGGTGATCGGCCAAAGTGAAAACATCGCGGTGGCGGACAAAAAGATGTACGCCCTGCGGGACGTCACCGCCACCGTCAGCTGCATCCCCCTCATCGCCTCCAGCATCATGTCCAAAAAGCTGGCCTCGGGCTCGGACGCCATTTTGCTGGACGTCACCACCGGCACCGGCGCCTTTATGAAAACGATGGAGGAGAGCATCCAGCTGGCCCGGCTGATGGTGTCCATCGGGGCCCACCACGGACGCCAGGTGGCCGCCATGATCACCGACATGGACACCCCCCTGGGCCACAACATCGGCAACAGCCTGGAAGTGATCGAGAGCATGGAGGTGCTGAAAGGCCGCGGCCCCGCCGACCTGACCGAGGTATGTTTGCAGCTGGCAAGCTATATGCTGGTGCTGGCGGGCAAGGGCAGTCCCAGCGCCTGCCGCGCCATGGCCCAGCAGGCCATCCAGGACGGCAGCGCCTTTGCCAAGTGCAGGGAGATGTTTGCCGCCCAGAGAGGCGACGTGCGGGTCCTGGAGGATTACAGCCTGTTCGCCCAGCCCGCCGCCCGCTATGAGCTTCTGGCCGACGCCGAGGGCTACATTGTGGAGAACGACGCCGAAAAGATCGGCACCGCCAGCGTTCTGCTGGGGGCCGGCCGGGAGAAGAAGGGCGACCCCATCGACTATGCAGCCGGCATCATCCTGCACAAAAAGCGCGGGGACTATGTGCGCAGGGGCGAGAGCCTGGCCACCTTCTGCGGCCAGGCCAGCCGCTTTGCCGCCGCCGAAGCCTGCTACCGGTCCGGGCTGCGCATCGGTCCCGACCAGCCCGCGGAGCTGCCCCTGATCTACGCCATCGTCACCCAGGACGGCGTGCAGCGACTGTAAAAAGGCACAAAAACGCCCCCGCCTCATTGCAGAGGCGGGGGTATTGTTCTGAGGGTGGGTCACAGCCCAAAGAGCCGCGCGGCGTCCAGCAGCGATAAGGTCGCGGGGGGAGAGCCAGCTGAATAGTTTGGGGTTCCTTTCATGCCGCTGGCTAGTATTGCATCCTTGAGCTCTTGAATCTTAGTATCATTCCATGTGCTGGGGTAATAAATGGTAAGCTTGGCCGCATCGACGCCCAGAAATGCGCCAGCGGCAACGGGAAAAGTATCACTTTTTTCTACAATTTCAGGAACAGTCGCACTCGTAAAAAATAGATCGGTCAGGCCGGTGCAGCTCTGGAATGCGGCCGTTTCAATCTTTTCCACCGTGTCGGGCAGGATGACGTTTGCCAGACTGGTGCATTCGTTAAATGTATTGACTCCAATGGTCTCTATCCCGGTATCCTCCAGGTTGATCGAGGTGAGGTTGGTGCAGCCCCAAAATGCACTATTGGCAATCTTTGTCACGGTACTGGGCAGGTTGACGGTTGCCAGACTGGTGCAGCCGGTAAATGCATTGTTTTCAATGGTTGTTACCTTGGTATCCTTCAGGTTGATCGAGGTGAGATTAGAGCAGCTCTGAAACGCACCGGCTTTAATAGTCGTCAATGTCTCGGGCAGGATAATTTCTGTCAGGGTATTGCAACTATTAAACGCATCGTCGCCAATGGTGGTTATTTCGGTGGCACTCAGGTCGATGCCGGTAATGTCACCCGTAATATAGTTCTTAATACTACTTGGCAACTCCTCTAATGTATCCGGTGCGACCAACTGTCCATTATCACCATGCGGCCATGTGCTGGGATCGTCCGTAACGACCTGGCTGGAGGAGCTGTCCGGCTGGCTGGAGGGAGAGCTGCTGGAGGAAGGGGCGCTGCTGTCGTTGTCGTCGTGATTGGGCCTGCTGGCCTGGCTGGAGGAGCTGGAAGAAGAACTGCTGGAGGAGCTGTTGAGCCACTCCAAAAATTCCTCCCAGCTGCACCCGGTGAGAGCGCCGGCGGCCAGCGCCGCCGACAGGATAAGAGCGATGGGCCGTCTGATACGCATGACTTGACCTCCTTTGCACAAAAAAGTATACCTTTCCGGTTTGCGGTCAAATCGTCCCTTTTGCGGAAAAATGCTTGATTGACAGCCTTATTTACGGTATACTAAAATTGCATAAAGTGGCAAATCGAAGGTTTATTTGGGTATAGATTTCCAAACACCGCACATCGCCCCGCCTGCAAGCTGCAGGCGGGGTTTATATATACATCGCCTGCTCCCGGGTACGCTCGTCGGCAGACAGGTCCGCCATGGCGGTGCGGGCGGCCGCGGCGCGCCACTGGGCGGGGGTCTGGCCCGTCTCCTTTTTGAATACCCGGCACAGGTAGTTGGCCCCCGAGAAGCCGCACAGGCTGGCCACCACATCCAAGCTGTACTCCCGGTGGAGCAGCAGCTTCATGGCCGCCTCGATCCGCACGCTGGTCAAATAGCGCCCCGGGGGCACCCCCACCGCCGCCGTAAACACACGGATTAGGTGGCTTTTGGACACCCCCAGACGCTCGCTCAGCTCCTCCACGCCATACAGGCCGGCGTAGTTGGCCCGGATATCTTCAATGGCTGCGGCGGCCAGGGGCGGCAGGGGCGGGGCGGCGCTGTCGGCGTTGGCCAGTTCGCACAGCAGGGCAAACACCATCTGACTGCGGGCCCGGCCGCCGTTGAACTCCCCGCCGGCCAGACGGTCCATCAGCTCGGCGGCGCCGGGGCAGCTCTCGCCCCGCGCAGGGAACGGCTGGATGGGCAGCCCCGCCAGCAGCTGGGCCGGAGCCGAACCGGTGAGCAGCAGGCACAGGATATGGCTCTCCCCCGCGGGGGTCAGCTGCAGGGGGCTGCGGCTGAGGATCAGCCCGCCGGCCTCCACTTCCTTGGGCGGCAGGGATGGCAGGGCGCCCGGGGCGTCCCCCAGTGCGGCGGTACAGCTGCCGCTGGAAAGCAGGCACACCCACAGCCCCTCTCCCGTCAGCGTGAAAGGCTGAGCGGTCTGCTCGTCCCGCACCGACGCCAGCGCGGCGGTGGCCTCCCAATTATAAATCAATATCCGACACCTCTAATCAATAAAATGCTATTCCATAACACAAAAATATCTGCTATTATAGTACCAGCAAGTGAGGGACCCGTCAAGGGTCAGCAAAATCCCCGCACATACACCACACAACACATAGTAGGAGGCACACACATGGCTTCGATTAGCTGCCAGCACATTTACAAGATCTATCCGGGCGCTACCGCTCCGTCCGTTACCGACTTCAACCTGGAGATCAAGGACAAAGAGTTCATCATCTTCGTCGGCCCCTCCGGCTGCGGTAAGTCCACCACCCTGCGCATGATCGCCGGTCTGGAGGAGATCTCCAAGGGCGAGATGTACATCGGCGGCCGTCTGATCAACGACGTCCCCCCCAAAGATCGTGATATCGCCATGGTCTTCCAGAGCTACGCTCTGTACCCCCACATGACCGTTTACAAGAACATCGCTTTCGGCCTGGAGCTGCGCAAGACTCCCAAGGACGAGATCGACAAGCGCGTGCATGAGGCTGCCAAGATCCTGGAGATCGAGCACCTGCTGGACCGCAAGCCCAAGGCTCTGTCGGGCGGCCAGCGTCAGCGTGTTGCCCTGGGCCGCGCCATGGTCCGTAACCCGGCCGTCTTCCTGCTGGACGAGCCTCTGTCCAACCTGGACGCCAAGCTGCGTACCAGCATGCGCACTGAGATCATCAAGCTGCACAAGAAGCTGGCTACCACCTTCATCTACGTTACCCACGACCAGACCGAGGCCATGACCATGGGCGACCGCATCGTCGTCATGAAGGATGGCATCATCCAGCAGGTCGATACCCCGCAGAACCTGTACGATTATCCCTGCAATATGTTCGTTGCAGGCTTCATCGGCAGCCCCCAGATGAACTTCCTGGACGGCACCGTGGCCAAGAAGGGCGACCAGTACGCCATCGATCTGGGCGGCGACATGATCCCCCTGCCCAAGGAAAAGACCGCTGACGGCAAGCTGGACGCTTATGTCGGCAAGAAGGTCAAGATGGGCATCCGTCCCGAGGACATCGACGACGAGCCCGAGTTCATGGCAAAGCACCCCGACTGCCAGCTGGACGCTCAGGTCGAGGTTTCCGAAATGATGGGCGCCGAGATCTACCTGTACCTGGATTACAAGGGCAACAAGATGACCGCCCGCGTTTCTCCCACCTCCAAGGCTCGTCATGGCGATACCGTCCGCGTTGCCTTCGATCCCCACAAGGTCCATGTCTTCGACATCGACACCGAGCTGACTGTCCTCAACTAATGTGTTGACCTATGGGCCTGTCCGGCGTGCTGCGAGCTTGCCCCCCAATTTCTCTGGTACGCCGGGAGGGCTCACCGTCATAGATCCCCTCATCATAGAGACGTAAGCTTCTCCTAACACAGAGAGCCGCTGGTTATGCCAGCGGCTCTTTGTGGTTTGGACGCGCCCCCGGTCACTGACCGAGGGGTTAGCGTGTCGCAAAAGCGCCACGCTCCAGGGGGAACCCATTTCTGCGCGCAGCCGCGCGTCAGAAATTCCTTCCCCCTGGTATCCCCCTGGGGACAAAATTGAGCGCTGAACCGCGCACTCGGCCTTGCGGCCTCGCACACTCTCAGCGCTCAATTTCCCTGTATGTGTCCCGTCCATCCGCACATGTCGGCTGGACGGGACTTTTTTGATAGGCCGGGGGCTTTGCATTTTTATGCGAAAATGTGTGCTTTACAGGCCAGCAGCCCGGACAGCGGCCTCCACTACATGGGCGGCCAGCACCGAAGTAGTCATGGCGCCCACACCGCCCGGCACCGGGGTGATGGCAGCCACCACCGGCTCAGCCTCGTCAAAACGGACGTCGCCGCAGAGTTTGCCGGTCTCGTCGGTGTGGATGCCCACATCCACCACCGCCTGCCCCGGGGCAAAGCAGCCGGAACCAATGGCCCCGCGCCGGCCCATGGCCACCACCAGCACATCGGCCTGACGGCACAGCTGCTCCAGACCCTGCGTGCGGGAATTGCAGATGGTCACGGTGGCGTTTTTGCGGTCCAGCAGCATGGCCGCGGGCTTGCCCACCACCAGACTGCGGCCCACCACCGTCACCCGCCTGCCCTCCAGCGGGATGCCGTAGTGCTCCAGGATCTCTACACAGGCCTGTGCGGTGCAGGGCGGATACCCCACCCCGCTGCCGGTAAACACACCCGCCAGCGACGCATCGGTGATGCCGTCCACGTCCTTTTCGGGGGCCAGGGCCGCACGGATGGCGCCATCCTCCATCTGGGGCGGCAGAGGCCGGAACAGCAGGCAGCCATGGACTGCCGCGTCCCGGTTGATCCGGTCCAGCACGGCCAGCAGCTCCTCCTGAGCCGCATCGGCGGGCAGCGCATCGAGCTGCACTTGGATGCCCAGCTTTGAACAGCGGTTCATCACGCCTTTTTCATAGGAGAGGTCATCGGGGCGCTCCCCCACCCGCACCACGGCCAGGGTGGGCCGGACCCCGGCCGCTTCCAGCCGGGCGACACGGGCGGCGGTCTTTTCGTTCATGGCGGCAGCAGCCTGCGCGCCTTTCAGCAGCATTGCCATTTTCATTTCCCTCCCAGGCGGGCCCTGACCCGCTCATACACAGCGTTGGCGCGGGCCGGGTATTCCCGCAGCATCTCCTCCACCTGGGCGTCCAGGCGGGCGGCCTTGGCCCGGTCGGCCATCAGACGGGTATTGACGGTCACGTTCAGGCCGGCGGCCTGCAAGGCGGCCGCGCAGAACAGGGCCCCGCAGCCCGCGTCCGACAGCGCCAGCACGCTGCCCTTGGCCGCATACTCCTCCAGCAGGGCAACGGCCCGGCAGCAGCAGGCCATGATCTCCAGCGGGACGGCGGCCGCGGCGTCCAGAGCGCTCTCCATGACGGCGGCCCGGGCCGGGTCATCTTTGGGGATGGAATACGCCTTGGCCAGGGGTGCAAAAGCCACCGCGTCCGCCTCCACCAGGCTTTTCAGGCGGGCCCGCAGGGCGCTGGCTTTTTCGTTCAGGGCCAAAATATCCGGCTCCACCGCCGCATATTTGGCTTTGCCCAGGGTCAGGCAGCCCACCATATTGCCTAAGGCGATCCCGACAGCCCCTACCAGAGCCGACGCGCCCCCGCCCCCCGGCACCGCCGCCTTGGAGGCAAGCTCGTCCACAAACAGCCCACAGCTTTTCTGCATCATTTCCATAAATAGATCCCCCTTTCTGTGATCACACCATCCAGCCGCACGTCCAGCGGCCCGGCCGCGGCGGCGTCCACCTTCTGCGCCTCATAGGCGACGCCAAACCAGGCCGCGCCGGTACACCGCGGCAGATACCGGTCATAATAGCCTTTGCCCATCCCCACGCGGCGGCAGTCCGCGTCAAAGGCAGTGCAGGGCACCAGCACCAGGTCCAGGGCCTCGGGCGGCAGGATCCGGGCCCGGGCCTCCACCGGCGTCCGGATGCCATAGGCGCCCCGCGTCCAGCCGTCCACCGGGGCGGGACAAGCCGCCCGCATGGAGCATTCCTCCCCGCAGATGGGGTAGGCCACCTGCTTGCCGCAGCCCGCCAGCAGGGCGGACAGGTCCGGTTCCCCGCCAAAGGCAGCGTAGGCCAGCACCCGGCCCGCCTTCTGCCACTGGGGCAGGGCTGCCGCCCGGGCGCAGATGGCCGCATCGGCCGCCTGCCGGGCTTCGGGCGAGAGCGCCCGCCGCGCCGCGATGCCCTGCCGCCGCTGGGCGGCCTTGGCGCAGGCGAGGTTTTCTTCAGTCGTCAAAGTAGAACAGCTCCTCGAATTTTTTGTCCAGCGCAATGCAGAGGATGAGGGCCAGCTTGGCGGTGGGGTTGAACTGCCCCGTCTCGATCGAGCTGATGGTGTTGCGGGACACGCCCACCATCGCCGCAAGCTGTGCCTGGGACAGCCCCGCCGCCATGCGCGTCTCTTTCAGGCGGTTTTTGAGCACAAGCTCTTCCTTCATGGTAACCTCCTCACAACCCGACCAAAAACCGCACGGTAAAAGCCAGAAATCCCACCAGACAGCACAGGCCGCCCACCAGATTGGCCCGGGTCTTCAACCGCGCATACATCCACAGGTGGACAAACGCGGCGTAACCGGTGGCGATGGCGGGCAGCTCCCAGGCGCCCACCTCAGCCAGGCCCAGCCGGTCGGCCTGGAACACCCTCGCCAGCCAGAAGAAGGCGCACAGCGCCACCACCGCCAGGGCGCTGCGGGT
This sequence comes from Faecalibacterium sp. An121, assembly GCF_002160915.1. Taxonomy (GTDB): domain Bacteria; phylum Bacillota; class Clostridia; order Oscillospirales; family Ruminococcaceae; genus Faecalibacterium; species Faecalibacterium avium. The sequence goes on along the minus strand of NZ_NFLM01000003.1, from coordinate 72,068 downwards.
CATGATGCGGCCCTGGACCCGCTCCTCATATTCGCCGTTGCCCTCGCTGCGGGCTTTTTGCAGGATATCCTCTTTTTTCATGGTGCGCACCTCCCGGGGCTGACAAGTTTTATTTACAGTTTCAGTATAGCATGGACAAGTATACTTGTCAACACAGAGGCGCAAAAAAGCCCCCGTCCCCCAAAGGAGACGGGAGCCGTACCGGTCAGGCACCAAAGCCGGCCAGAGCCGCCAGGATCGCCGATGCCACGCATTGCATCACCACCCAGCGGATCACCACCTGCTCGTCGCTCCAGCCCAGACGCTTGCGGGCGTGGTCGTGGAGGGGGGTCAGGGTGTTTTTCAGGATGCTGATGTGCAGAAAGCGCTTGAAGCTGATCTTCAGGATCCCCAGGCTGCCGTCCGCGATGAACACCAGCGCAGCCAGCAGGAACGCGAAGGGATGCCCCGATTTCAGCGCCAGCAGGGCCAGGAAAAAGCCCATGGCGCGGCTGCCCGCATCCCCCATCAGGACGCTGGAGGGCTTGGCATTGCCCCACAGATAAGCCAGCAGCGCGCCCACAAACACCGCCGTGGCGGTGACATAAGCTCCCATGTACTGGCCGTACAGCAGCGCAAAGGTGCCCATGCTGACCACCGCCACGCTGGCCGACAGGCCGTCCACACCGTCGGTGCAGTTGACCACATTGATGCTGGCCCAGATCAGAATGATGATGAGCAGCAGGTACAAGGGGTACGGGATCTGGAAATACCAGCCCAGCAGCTGCACGCCGCAGCCGTTGAAATTCAGATAGGTGACGCCGGCCACCGCTGCGATGATGAAATCGATCAGGCCCTTTTTGTATTCGTTCCAGGCGGTGTCGGAGGCGTCGTCCAGGTAGCCCGACAGCATGGACGCAATGAGCAGCACCATATAGATGCAGTATTCCAGATGGAACGGCACAAAGGCCAGGGAAACCAGCACGATGCACAGCACGAAGATCAGGCCCGCGCCCCGGGCTTTGCCCTTGGACAGGGCGCCGTCCACCGCGTAGGCCCGGCCATGGTCTTGGGGCAGGCGGCTGCGGAACAGGCCGGTAAGCAGCCCCGTAAGCACGAACGCCAGCAGGAACGCCAGCGCATCCACCCCGCGCTGGCCTATGATCGACAACAAAATTGAAACCATGATTGCTTCCTCATTTCTGGGGAGACGCGCCCGGAAGCCGCCCCCCTGCTTTTACCAATCCTTTCGTACATAGAGGAAGTGTACCATTTCCGGCCAAAAAAATCAATCGCAAGCTGGCGGGGCCGGGCATCTGAATCATTCTATGCGGCGCGCCGGCGGCGGGTTCGGGGCAACTATTTTAGGGGCCGCACGGCCAAAAAAGTCCCGCCCAGCCGACATGTGCGGATGGGCGGGACACATACAGGGAAATTCAGCGCTGAGAGTGTGCGAGCCGCTTTGCGGCGAGTGCGCGGTTCAGCGCTGAATTTTGTCCCCAGGGGGATACCAGGGGGAAGGAATTTCTGTCCCGCGACTGCGGGCAGAAATGGGTTCCCCCTGGAGCGTGTCGCTTTTGCGACACGCAGAAAAAAAGGACGGGCCTTTCGGCCCGCCCCGGAAACTGGGTTTGCACCCAGCTGGTTCTTTTTTGGTGCGGCAAACTACAAATAATTGTAATAAACCTTTGGTGCTATACTAAGCGCTTAGTATATGCGCAGGTTTGCGGATGTACAGTAGATGATGAAGAATGGCCTGCCACCCACTGCCCCGCGCAGTGCTACATCATACGATCAAATTTGTGAATAAAACGGTTACGTACAAAAATTTTAGCTTAGATAGCTAGATTAGTCAGCAACATTCAAGCCATCACGTGCAACACTCTGGGTAACAGAAATTGCAATGTAGTAAGCAGTTGCAGTCTCACCACTATCAGCAGTGTTGACAGTAACAACACTTACACGGCCAGTGTAAGAAGCCTCATGGTTTGTATTAGGAGTCGGATTACCAATCCAGACAAGTTCAGGATAGTTAGCCTCGTCTTTCTTCATAATAGCAGCAATCTGCTCGAGAGCCGCCTTCTCAGTCAAACCATCAGCATTCACTTTATACAGAGCAGTCTTGGTATAGGACATACCTGCTTTCGAATTTGTGGTATCCTCGAAGAACCAGTCGTTAGAATCCAAATGATCATTTACAGTGAGCTTGTCATCCAATTCACTATAAATGGGATCCTTATCAGTATTGGTAACAGCTTTAACTTTGAAGCTCAGCCCCTTAACTTCTTTATGAGCGCCCTTCTTAGCTGCTGCTGCAAGAGCTGCATCAAAATCAGTGTTGGCCTCGAACTTAACCAGGCTCTGAGCCTCATTCATGATGCTAACAGCATCGCTAGCAGGAGGCGTAACCTCAGTGTTGCCCCCGTCACCATTCGAGGGATCACCAGCGCAGCCAGCCAGCATGCTGACGGCCATCAGGCCGGACAGAGCCAGAGCCATAACCTTATTCAGTTTCATTTGGAAATTTCCTCCTTGTTGTTGTTTGTAACTCGCACCAAAACATTTTTGGGGAACAGGTCACCATCCCCGTTCCTTGTGCATAGTTTATCACAACAGCATTTCCTTTGTCAAGGCAGAACAGGCAAATCGTGAGGAAAAAGAAAAATTTTAGAAAAATAAAACGTACCACCGCAGATAAACTTTGGACGTTTGTGAAGATTCTGTGTAATAAGGTCTAGAATGCCCTTTGCGGGCGCACCGGACGGGACCTTGCCGGCTTTCCACCGGGCGGGGCGTCTTGTGTGGAAAACGCCAAACGCGCCCGCAGAGCGGCCCAGATCGCCTTCCGCGGGCCGCGGGCAAAAGTTTACCCGGTCCGGCCAAAAAGCAAACCAGCACCCCTTTGCGCGCCGCTGAGGGGGTGCGGCGCGGCCAAAGCAAAAACCCGCCGCACAGGCTTCCCCGTGCGGCGGGTTTTTGTTAGGCTATGAAACCAAGTCGCTTTTTCTCCCTATCCCTGACACCAAAAAGCCCCCAACGTCGCACCGTCAGGGGCTTTCTCCTCACGAAAAGGAACTAGGGTCAATGAGGGTTACGGTGCAGTACTAGAGCTGGTACTCTGGACCTGAGTCTGCTCAAGCATCAGACCAACAACCCATACAGAGGTATCGCTACCCGAAGACGAGGAGCTGCTACCCGCTGTAGTTGCAGGAATAGTTACCTGATATGCAGCGACATGTCCTTCAAAGGTATAGTCCTTCGAAGAAACATTCTTCAGATTCCAAACGGCAACATTATTGGCTACAGCCTGGCCGACGCCCGTGGCACTCATCGCGCCATCGAACAGCATCAAGGTAACAAAAGTCTTGTCACCAGTGAAATTACCGGTCGGAGTGTAGGAAGTAAAGCCGCCAGTCCAGTGGTCATAGTTGATGTAACGGCTCATGAAGTCGGCCAGAGCACTATTCTCCGGTACAACAGCACCATTTGTCGTACCGCTAAAATTGAGCCCGGTAAAATCATTCTCCGTCACACCGCGGGCCACAGTCCGTGTTGCACTGGCCAGCCCACCATTGCCTGTAAAGTCAACAGTGTCCTGTCCCAGTGTATCGAGCTGCGAATTCAAAGCCGAACGGACAGCATTTGTGCTATCCGAGACTTTGTTCCCGCCACTGCTGCCACCGCCAAAGTTACAAGCAGTCAGAACACCAACCGCCATAACTCCAGACAGTGCCAACGCAAGGATACGCTTGAGTTTCATTTGGACCTATTACCTCCTTTAGAAGTAAATTTGCCTTGGGGTTACCTGTTTCGAGTCTTGGACCTTTGCGGGATAAGGACGTCCCCTACCCCGTCTATGGATATAATAGTACAACTTCCGCGATTTGTCAATCACACCATTTTTCGGCAGGCCATATTCTCAAAAAATTTACATTTCATAAAAACAAGCGCCCTTGCCTTTCGGCAGGTGCGCTTTGTTTGGTTTTGACTTTTGTTTCCAAAGTAAAAGGCCCGCCGGAGTGCGAAATTTGGTCCCTTTTTGCAGAAAAAACCGCAAAATCCTGCGCATTTTACTTGTAAAATTTTTGTTTCGGTCACGTCTTGTGCTCTTCCTTGGCGGTCTGATCCACCCCGACGCCCACCAGCCACACCATATCGTCGCCGCTGTATGCCTGGCGGACGCTGACCGAATAGGTGTATGTATAGGTGTAGTAGCTGTCGATGACCACCTGGCGGGACTTGGCGCTGAGCTCCGAATCCATCTGCGCGATCTGTTCCGACACGCACCGGGCCACAAAGTCCTCGGAACAGTCGCCGGTGTAGATGTACAGCCGGCCCATCCGGGTGACACCCGGCACGGTGGGTGCGCTGGTGGGGCGGTAACGCTCGGTGTCCGAGACCTGGCGCAGCTCCTCGGCCAGCTTGCCCAGGTCCTCACTGTTGGGTCCCAGGTTTGGCTTGCTGCCCCAGATCAGACTGTTGGCCGCCGCTGCGGTGCCGCTGCTGATCTCGCTGTCTCCGGTGTTGACTTCCACCTCCGGGGTAATCGAGGCGATCAGCTGAGCAGTACTGGACATTTCCCGCGTTCTGGCCTGCTGCTGCTTCGCCTGCACCTGCTGCGGCGAGCAGCCGCTCAGAAGCAAAAGCAGCAGCCCTGCTGCAAGCATCACAAGCCAATATCCTCTTTTGCGCACTGATGATACCCCCTTTCCAGGCCCATGCTGCGCACGAACCCATTTTCATGTCTATTGTACACCGTCCAGGCAGGTTTTGTCAACCTGCATCCCACCCTCTTGTGATGGCTTCTGGGGCTTGATTTTGCCGGCCAATCCGGGTAATATGGTGGTATCCTGAGTTTATGGATCAATAAGGAGGCAATCCGGATGAAAACAGTTGGATTTATTGGCTGCGGCAATATGGGCGGCGCCATGGCGCGGGCTCTGTGCCGCACGGTGTCCCCGCAGGATATGGTGCTGGCCAACCGCACCCCTGCCAAGGCCGAGGCGCTGGCGGCCGAGCTGGGCTGCCGCACCGGCTCGAATGAGAACGCCGCCCTCTGCGATCTGGTGATGCTGGCGGTCAAGCCGCAGATGATGGCATCGATGCTGGCGCCCTTGCAGCCGCTGCTGGCCGCCCGGAAGGACCGCTTTATCCTGTGCACCATGGCGGCGGGCCTGAGCATGGCCCAGATCCGCCAGATGGCCGGCGGGGATTACCCGGTGTTCCGCATCAACCCCAATATCCCCTCCTCCACCGGCGAGGGGATGATCCCCTATTGCGCCGCCGGCCTCACCCCCGAGGAGGAGGCCGAGTGCGTCCGCATCCTGTCGGGCGCGGGCCGGGTGGACAGCATCCCCGAAAGCCTGATCGACGCGGCCAGCTGCGTGTCGGGCTGCGGCCCCGCCTGGGCGTACCAGTTCATCGAGGCCCTGGCCGACGGCGGCGTAGCCTGCGGGCTGCCCCGGGCCAAGGCCACCGAGTATGCGGCCCAGATGCTGCTGGGCAGCGCCAAGATGCTGCTGGACACCGGCCGGCATCCCGGCGCCCTGAAAGACGCCGTGTGCAGCCCCGGAGGCACCACCATCCAGGGCGTCCGCGTGTTGGAGGAGCGGGGCTTCCGGGGGGCTGTGACCGACGCGGTCATCGCCGCCTACGAAAAGACCTGCAAGCTCCGGGAGGGCTGAGGGTATGCGCATCGTTGTCAAGGTGGGCACCTCCACCCTCACCTATCCCACCGGGCGGCTGAACATCCGCCGGGCCGAAGAACTGGTGAAGGTGCTCAGCGACCTGAAAAACGCGGGCCACGAGATGGTGCTGGTGTCCTCGGGGGCCATCGGCATGGGGGTGGGCAAGCTGTCCCTGTCCGCCCGCCCCGCCGATATGGCCGGCAAACAGGCCTGCGCCGCCGTGGGCCAGTGCGAGCTGATGTACACCTACGACCGCCTCTTTGCCGATTACAACCACACCGTGGCGCAGATCCTGCTCACCGGGGTGGACGTAGAGCACACCGAGCGCCGCCAGAATTTTGAGAACACCCTGTACCGTCTGCTGGAGCTGGGGGCCCTGCCCATCATCAACGAAAACGACACCGTCTCCACCATGGAGATCGCCTCTATCGGGGACAACGACACCCTGGCGGCTATCGTGGCCTGCTGTGCCCGGGCCGACCTGCTGGTGCTGCTCAGCGACATCGACGGGCTGTACACCGCCAACCCCCGCACCCATCCCGACGCCAGGCTGATCCCCCTGGTGGAGGACGTCACCCCCGATATCCTGCGCCTGTCCGACGGCGCGGGGTCGGCTCTGGGCACCGGCGGCATGGCGACCAAACTGCGGGCGGCCCAGATGGTCACCGCCGACGGGGTGGAAATGGTGATCGCCAACGGCGCCCACCCCGAACTGCTGTATCAAATCGCCGAGGGCCAGCCCGCAGGCACCCGCTTTGCGGCCAAGCCCCGGCGCCACGGATGAAAAGGAGGCTTGCACCATGACCACACAGGAGATCCTTACCGCCGCCCGGGACGCCAAAGGCGCCCTGGCCCTGGCCACCGCCAGCCAGCGCAACAGCGCCCTGCTGGGCATGGCCGCCGCTCTGGAGGACCCCGCCGGCCAGCAGGTCATCCTGGCCGCCAACGCCCAGGACCTGGAGGCCGCCCGGGGGCATATCTCGGACGTGATGCTGGACCGTCTGGCCCTGAATGAGGCGCGGCTGGCAGGGATGGCCCAGGGCATCCGGGAGGTGGCCGCCCTGCCCGACCCGGTGGGCGCAGTGCTGCGCCGGATCGAGCGGCCCAACGGCCTTGTGATCGAAAAGACCGCCGTACCCATGGGCGTCATCGCCATCATCTACGAGAGCCGCCCCAACGTCACCAGCGACGCCGCCGCCCTGGCCCTGAAAAGCGGCAACGTCTGCGTTCTGCGCTGCGGCAAGGAAGCCTGGCGCTCCAGCCGGGCCATTGTGGAGGCCCTGCGCCGGGGCGTGGCCGGCGCCGGCCTGCCGGTGACCGCCGTCAACCTGATCGAGGACACCACCCACGCCTCGGCCAACCAGCTGATGACCGCCGTGGGCTATGTGGACCTGCTGATCCCCCGGGGCGGCGCCGGCCTGATCCGGGCCTGCGTGGAAAACGCCAAGGTCCCCTGCATCCAGACCGGTACCGGCATCTGCCACATCTATGTGGACGACACCGCCGACCAGGACAAGGCCCTGCGCATCATCGAGAACGCCAAGGCCAGCCGTCCCAGCGTGTGCAACGCCGAGGAAGTCTGCCTGGTCCACAAGGACATTGCGGCGGCTTTCCTGCCCCGGCTGGCCCAGTGCCTGGGCCCCGACCGCGCCGCCCGCGGCCTGCACCCGGTGGAACTGCGTCTGGACGAGCGGGCCGCCGCCCTCATCCCCGGCACCCCCGCCGGGCCCCGGGACTTTGACACCGAGTTTCTGGATTACATCCTGGCGGTGGGGGTGGTGGACGATGTGCAGCAGGCCATCGCCCACATCGCTGCGCATTCCACCGGCCACAGCGACGCCATCCTCAGCCAGACCCAGGCCCACATCGACCGGTTCTGTGCGGCGGTGGACAGCGCGGCGGTGTACGTCAACTGTTCCACCCGCTTCACCGACGGGGGCGAGTTCGGGCTGGGCTGCGAAATGGGCATCTCCACCCAGAAGCTCCATGCCCGGGGCCCCATGGGCCTGGCCGAGCTGTGCACCTACAAATACATCGTCCGCGGGGACGGCCAGATCCGCTGACGCACAAAAGAGCCGTGGGGCTTTGCGCTCCACGGCTCTTTTCCCTGTCCTGTCCATCTGCGTATGCCGGCCGGACAGGACGTTTTATCTTCTGCGGCCGGCTGCCCCTGTGCCGGGGCGGCCGCGCCTTACTCCAGGCCGGCCATCTGCTTGACGGCCTTCATGGCGAAGGTGACGGTGCGGCCCATGGCCACGCCGGCCATCAGGCAGGGATAGTTGTTGGCAAAGAAGCTGCCCGCCATATCGCCGGTGACATACAGGCCGGGCATCGGCTCGTTGTTGGTGTCCAGAGCCTGGCCCTTTTCGTTGATGGGGATGCCCTGTTCGGTGGTCAGCAGGGAGGCGCCCAGCCAGCAGCCGTAGAAGGGCGGCTGGCGGATGGCGCTCAGGCGGTAGGCCGGCTTGCCGAAATCCACATCCTCCTGGGCGTCGTACAGCTCGTTGTAGCGCTCCACCGTGGCCAGGAAGTTTTCCTTGTCGGTCCCGGTGAAGCCCAGCTTGTCGGCCAGCTCGTCCAGGGTATCCGCCCGGAAGAAGCAGCCTGCGGCCTCGGCCTCCTCCATCTTGGGCAGCACATAGTCGGGGCCGCCCGCACGGGTCTGGGCCGAGCAGCCGATGGTGTGGAAGCGCTGCACGTCCTCATACCAGTTGTCATCGTGGATCTGGGCGTAGACCCGACCCGGCTGATGGGCAGCGGCATAGACGATGTCGTTGTAGGGGCAGCTCTCGTTTGCAAAGCGCTGGCCGTGGCGGTTGACCTTCAGGAAGGGCTGGGTGCCGGGGTTGTACTGGCGGATGGGGCCGGGGAACGCCTTGCCGCCGAAGGCGCTGGGGCTGTCCACATAGCCGGCGTCCTGTCCCGGAGGCACCACGCCGCGGTCAAACAGCATGGGGGCGGCTTCCTTGTCAAAGTTGGCGCCCGCCCAGATGGCGGCGCGGATGCCATAGCCCCGGTCTGCGGGAGAGTAGGAGCAGGCGGTGGTGACGCTGGTGCCCAGGGGGTCCAGCTGCTCCATCATGTAGGGGTTGCCGGGGTAGCCGCCGCAGGCCAGCAGCACGCCCTGGGCCGCATTGATCCGGATGAAGTGGCCGTCGTCGTTGCTCTGGGCGATGACGCCGGTGATGCGGCCGGTATCGTCCTTTTCCAGCTTGGCCAGGGCGGTGTTGAAGTCGATGGAATAGCCCAGGTTCTCGATGTACTCCTGGAACAGCTTGTTGCGCTCCGCGCCGGTGCTGCGGTCGTAGGTGTACTCGATCTCGGGGTAGATGTAATCGGTGTTCTCCTCGGCGTTCTCGGCGGGCCAGCGGGCCTCCTCGCCGTGGGTGTAGACCATCGGGACGCCGAACTCGTCCTCCATGACCTCCCGGATGAAGCCGATGGCCTCGGCCGACTCATCCAGCCAGACCTTGACCACACGCTGGTCGCACTTGCCCGAAGCATAGCGGGAGATCTCGCTCAGCAGCTTCTTCTTGTCGGTGACCACGCCGTTTTCCTGCGCGCCGAAGCCGTCCACGGCGCCCACCCAGTGGCGGGTGTCCTGCACGCCGGCGTTCTGCTCGATGACCCGGAAGTTCAGGCCGTTTTTGGCGGCGTAGGCCGCAGCCATCATGCCGCCGTTGCCCGCGCCCACGATCAGGATATCGGTATCCCAGGTGTCGGTGATGGCGGCCTCGTCGATGTCGGGCTCGGTGCCCAGCCAGTCGTTCTCGTCGCCGGTGGGCAGCTGCACCGAGGTGACCACAGCCTCGCCCCGGGCCTGGGCATAGCAGCTCTGGGCCGCCTTCATGACCGCATCCGAGGTGATGGTGGAGCCGGACACCCCGTCGATCTCGGCGGAGCCGGCCTCCAGCAGCTGCTTCTGCAGCTCCTCGGCAGCGGCTGCGCCGTAGGAAGCCGTCTCGCCCGAAGTATCCACCACCACATCGGTGACGGCGGTCTCCGAGAAGGTCATGGTGACCTTGACGGTGGAGGAGATGCCCTGGGCCGTGCCCTCATAGGTGCCGGGGATGTAGGCAGCGCCCGACGCCGCCGATCCTGCCCCCGAAGCCGCCCCCGACACAGCCGAGCTGGCCGACTCACAGGCAGCCAGCGCACCGGCGGTGACGCCGCTCATGGCGGCCGCAGCGGCGATCTTCAGGAAACCTTTGCGGGAAATCTTTTTCATTTTCGATCCTTTTCCTTTCTCTCAATGCCAAACAATTTCCTTCTTGCAGCGCCCGCCCCATGCGCAAAGACCGGGCGCTCGAAAAAAGCCCGTCTCCGGCTTGCGGCAGCCTGCCAAGATCCGGGCCCTCTTGTATATAAGAATACCATATGTCTCCCGGTTTGTCCATCGGTCCCGCCGCGGGAACCGTTTCACGGCTGCAACAGCCTGCCGCCCCGCTGGATGGGTGGACAAGGCGGCCAATCCCTCAAAGTGCTTGGCCGCTCTCTTTCTGATTTTGGAGTGTTTAAAGATGTAAAAATTAAAATGGGCGGGAAGCCATTTTAGGGCTTTCCCGCCTTGATTGCCCATCAGCAAAGACAGGCGGGACTGTCAACGGCGGCGCATAAAATGCACCGTTCATCTTAACCGTTGACTGGCTCGGCTGGCCTTGCCATCTTCCCGATAAATGGGAATTAGTCGGGCTACTTCGGCAATTCGCTTTCTTCAACTGGAACTGCTTCAAGGTCAATATTAGACCAATAAGAGCCAATATCTGAACTTGTAAAATATTCAAAATTGCCCGTGGAGGATTTCAGCTTTCCGCTCTTGACTCCATTACTGACATAAATCAGTTCGTAGTTTGTTCCATCTGAAAGGTTAAATCGAAAGCTGGTCACATCTGCCCCTGTGGTTTCCTCAACTTGTTTGTCTTTCAACGATAAGTCCTCAAACATATCATACAAGCCCGTTATATCACTTTCTGCAACGACTACTTTCTTTTCCGCTGATACAGGTACTCCCGCATAGTGGTACATTTCAATATTCTCAACATCTCCAACCTCAAAGGGAAAGTCAATATTAACCGTTTCTCCGTTACAGCCGACCAGCCCCATTATTAAAATCAGCAAGGCTATCAAACCTATCGCTTTTTTCATATCATCGTACTCCTTTGTCAAGTAGGATTTTGTCGCTCCCTTACTTTCTACCCCGCTGGGGCTTTGGATTTTTCAGCAAGTCCGACTTCTGTGCAATCTTTTTCAGCCCCTTCCTTTCTTCCTCGGACAGCTTCTTGTAATTCAGTTTAAGCCGCTTACAGATAAACGCCAAAGCCGCTTGCTCCGGGTCGCTGTCCTCTCTGGCGGTTTCCTCGGCGGTCTGCAAGAAATCTTCCAGCGGGTTGTCCTCCGGAACGCTGAAAAAATCGTTCTTATGCGCTTCCCGCAGGTCAAAGGCTATCTTGTTTATGTCCTGCTGTATCACATAGCGGCAAAAGCTGTCATCGTCAATATGGGCGGCGACAAGCTGTTTTAACTGCGGGTCGGTCAAGCCGGGATTGTACTGCTTCATAATGGTTGCGCTCATGGGATGCGCTCCTTCCTTAGGGTGTATCTGCTATAAAGATACACGATGGCGGGGTGAAAATCAATTTCTTTTTCGCCATCTTCTGCTGCAAAAGCGACCGATCCCCTTGCAGTTTTGATACCGCCCTATATAATAAGGTAGGAGGGTCATTTCGCCCTATCACAGAAAGGAAATCAGATATGGAATATAACGATCTGGACTGTGCCCTGGAGGCCATTCTCCGCCAGACTTCGGCGCTGCTGGAACGGGACGGCAGGGCCTTTTTGGCCATCGACGGCCGGTGCGCCAGCGGCAAAACCACCCTGGCCGGACAGCTGGCCCAGCGGCTGCCCTGCACCCTTGTGCACATGGACGACTTCTTTTTGCAGCCCCAGCAGCGCACCCCCCAGCGTCTGGCCCAGCCCGGGGGCAATGTGGACCGGGAGCGGTTTCTGTCCGAGGTCCTCTCCCCCCTGCTGGCCGGCCGGGATGCCGTCTACCGCCCCTTTGACTGCCATACCTTCCAGATGCGGCAGCCGGTGACTGCGCCCTGCCGGCCGGTGGTTCTGGTGGAGGGTTCGTACAGCTGCCACCCCGACCTGTGGGACCGGTACGGCCTGCATATTTTTGTCACCGCTTCCCTGGACACCCGGCTGGAACGGCTGGCCCGGCGGACCGGCGCCAACCTTGAGAATTTCCGCACCCGCTGGATCCCCCTGGAGGAACGGTATTTTGAGGCTTTTCCGATCCAGCAGCGGTGCGAAGTGGTGGTGCACACCTGACCGTATCTGCAAAAAGCAAGCGGCGCGCCAAACGGCGCGCCGCTCTTTCTATGTTCGGGACAGGTCAGGCCAGGCCAGCCAGCTGAGGCAGGATCATACTGATGGCCGGGATGTAAGTGACCAGCAGCAGGCCCACCAGAATGGCTGCGTAGTAGGCCAGCATATAGGGCATGGTCTTGGCCAGGGTGGTGCGGCCCACCTTGATGGCCACAAACAGGGTGTTGCCCACCGGCGGGGTGATGTTGCCGATGCACAGATTATACACCAGCACCAGACCGAAGTGGATGGGGTCCATGCCAAAGGTCTGGACGATGGGCAAAAACAGCGGGGTGAAGATCAGGATCGCGGGGGTGACGTCCATGAAGGTGCCTGCGATCAGCAGGATGATGTTCATGATCAGCAGGATGATGACGGGGTTGTCGGTGATGCCCAGCAGCACAGCGGACACCGCCTGGGGGATCTGCAAAAAGGCCATGACCCAGCCCAGGATGTTGGACACGCCGATCAAAAAGACCACCATGCCGCTCATTTTTGCGCTGTCCACCACGATGTTCCAGAAGCTCTTCCAGGTGATGTTGCGGTAGCAGATGCCCAATATCAGAGCATAGACCACAGCGATGGCCGAGCCCTCGGTGGCGCTGAACACGCCGGCGATGATGCCGCCGATGACCACAATGATCAGGGACAGGGAAGGAAGGGCCTGCAGGGTGGCTTTGCCCAGATTGGCCCAGCTGAACTTGCCCGGGGTACCCTTATAGCCCTTTTTCCTGGCGATGAGGATGGCCACCGCCATGCAGCAGACAGCCCAGATGATGCCGGGCAGGTAACCCGCCATAAACAGGGCCGCCACCGAGGTGCCGCCCGCTGCCAGCGAGTAGGTGATCAATGCGTTGGAGGGAGGGATCAGCAGGCCGGAGGGAGCCGACGCGCCATTGGTGGCAGCGCACAGGGCCTCGTCATAGCCCTGCTCCTCCTCGCCTTCCCGCACCATCGAGCCGACGGCGGCCGCCGCAGCGGAGGCCGAGCCGGAGATGGCGCCGAACAGGGCGTTGGCGCCCACGTTGGTGACCAGCAGGGCGCCGGGCAGCTTGCCCAGGATGGCCATGACGAAGTTGACCAGGCGCTTGGCGATGCCGCCCTGGTTCATCAGGTTGCCTGCCAGGATGAAGAACGGTATGGCGGTCAGGCTGAACTTGCTCATGCCCACGAAGATGCGCTGGGCGCCGGTGACCACCGAGATGTCCAGGGGAACGGTCTGCAGGATGGTGAACAGTGAGGCAATGCCGATGGAATAGGAAATAGGCACCCCCACCACCAGCAGGACCGCAAGGATGACAATGATCATCCCGAGAGATTGCATGGCCATAACTTACGCTGCCTCCTTCTTTTCTTTGCAGATATCGTAGATATTCAACGCGGTGTACAGGATATTGATGATGCCGCACACAGGCATGGTGACATAGAACACGCCCACGGCCACCCCCAGGGAGGAGGTCATCTGGCCCATGGCCAGCTGGGTGATCTCATAGCCGCCATACACCAGGATGATGGCCGAGAAGGCCATGGCGATCAGCTCGCCAAAGATGGCAAAGAATTTCTGGGCGGCGGCGGGCATCATCTCCACCACCACGGGGATGTTCATGTGCCCCCGCTCGCCGGTGATGAGGGAGGCCCCGAACAGGCTGGCCCAGGCAAACAGATAGCCCACCAGCTCCTCCGACCAGGTGGAGGGGTTGTTGAGGACGTACCGGGTAAAGACCTGCCACACCGTCAGCGCCGTCATGGCGATCAGGCTGACACCGGCCAGCACGTTCATGATATGGTTAAGCACCTTACGGATGGACTGCATAACGTTGCACACTTCCTTTCTCACGCTTGGGCTGCATACTCGGCATTGTGCGCCTGGATCAGCTCATAGATGGGGGCCAGGTCGGGGTAATCCTCCAGCATCTCCTCGTGCATGGGGGCCACTGCCTCCTGGAAGGGGGCGATATCGGGATAGATGAAGTTGACGCCCTGGACGTTCTGGGCATAGTCCTTGGCCTCCTCCACCGCCGTGCCCCAGGCTTCCCGCTGGGTCTGGTTCAGGATCTGGAAGCCCTCGTCAAAGATGGCCCGCTCTTCCTCGCTCAGCCCATCCATAAAGCCCAGATTGCCGATCAGGATATCGGGGATCATCTGGTGCATGGTATAGGAGTAGTATTTGCACACGTCGCCGTGGCCGTTGTCGGTCAGGGCCAGCTCATTGTTCTCGGCGCCGTCCAGCATCTGGGCCTGGAGGGCGGTATACACATCGCCGAAGCCCATGGGGGTGGCCGAGCCGCCCAGCAGCTCCATCATCCGCACATTGGTGGGAGACTGCTGCACACGGATCTTGAGGCCGCGCAGGTCGGCGGGGGTGTTGATGGGGGTCTTGACCGTATAGAAATTGCGGGTGCCGGCGTCCAGCCAGGTGACCGCCTCAAAACCGGCCTGCTTGGTGGACTCAAAGATGGGGCCCACGATGGCGGGGTCGTCCATCGAGGCATGGTAGGCCTCGGCGCTGGAGAACAGATAGGGCAGGTTGAACAGGGTGTAGTTCTCAGAGAACGTCTCCAGCAGGGAGTTGGACGCCACACAGAAGGTGATGGCGCCGGTCTGGGTCAGCTGCACCATCTCATTCTGGGAGCCCAGCAGCTCGCTGGGGAAGATCTGGACATCGTACTTGTCCCCCAGCTGCTCCTCGATGTACGTCTCAAAAGCCGTCAGGCCGGTGTGGGTGGGGTGGTTGGTGGACTGGTTGTGGCCGATGCGGATGATCTGCAAGCCGTTGTCCGCAGCGCCGCAGCCGGCCAGCCCGCCCGCTGCCAGCACGGCCATTGCCGCCAGGAACGAACGGCGGGATATTTTCTTCATAAGCATTCTCTCCTCCTTATTTTCCGGATGCGGGCGGCCCTGCCTTCCGCCGCATATGTTATAAAAGTAACATATCACATTTATATCGCAAAAACCAGAGGCAAACCTTCACCAAAATCATGTACAATTTTTGTACATCCGATGAATTTTTTGTTATTTCGGCCCTTCCTTTGTGCAAATCGTGCGTTGTTTTTTCGCTTCTGCAACCGTCTGCCCAAGAACGCAAAACGCGGCACGCCGTTCGGCGCGCCGCGCAAACCTTTTAAACAGGCCGGACTTTACACAAAATCCTCCCGCATGGGGGTGAAGATATCCAGAAGCACCCCGGCCTCCAGGCAGGTGCATCCATGGACCACGCCGTCTTCTTTGAGCATGGTGTCCCCTGCCCGGACGGTGTGGGTCTCGCCGTCGATGGTGAAGCGGAACACCCCCGACACCACATAGGTGATCTGGGTATGGGGGTGGCTGTGCAGCGCGCCCACCGCGCCCTTTTCAAAGGTGTTCTCCACACACATCAGCCCGTCGTTGTAGGCCAGCACCCGCCGGGTCACGCCGGGGCCGCCGCTCTGGGGCTGGACCTCCTGGTGGGGGACCCAGCGCTGTTTTTTCTCGGTCGGTTTCATTGTATCATGCCTCCTGAACTAAAAAACGCGGACGGGACCTGCCCGTCCGCGTCGTGTGACTGCGGGTTATGACGTCAGAACCATGCCGGTGTGACCTGGGGGACATAGCCGAACATCTTGGGGATGAACAGGCTGATATCCGGGATGAAGGTGATGAGCAGCAGGGCCAGCACCATGCACAGATAGAACGGCATGGTAGCCTTGACCACGGAACCCATGGGACGCTTGGCAACGGCAGCGCCGATGAATAGCACCGAGCCGACCGGAGGGGTCAGCAGGCCGATACCGCAGTTCAGCATGACGATGATACCGAACTGGATGGGATCGATGCCGATGGAGGTGGCGATGGGCAGCAGGATGGGGGTGGCGATCAGGATGATGGGGGCCATATCCATGATGCAGCCCAGGAACAGCAGGATCAGGTTGATCAGCAGCGCCAGCAGGATGGGGTTATCGGTGACGCTGGTGATGGCGTTGGCCGCCAGATCCGGCACGTGCAGGGCGGTCATGCAGTAGCCGAACACGTTGGAGGTGGCGATCAGGATCAGGACGATGGACAGGGTGTGGACCGCGCTGTCCAGCTCTTTCCAGACGCCCTTCAGGTCCAGGCCCTTGTAGACGAACAGTGCCACGAACAGGGAGTAGAAGACGGCGATGGCGGCCGACTCGGTCGCGGTGAACCAGCCGGCGGCCACGCCCACCACCACGATGATGATGGCGCCTGCGGCCCAGATGGACTGGCCCAGCTGACGGATCAGGTTCTTGATGCTGAACTTGTCGCCGCGGGGATAGTTGTTTTTCACGGACAGGATGTACACGCCCACCATCAGGCTGACCGCCAGGACGCCGCCGGGGATGTAGCCAGCCAGGAACAGGCTGCCCACCGAGATGCCGCCGGCTGTGGTGGCGTAGATGACCATGTTGTGGCTGGGGGGCACCAGGATGCCCTCCACCGAGGAGGTGATGGTGATGGCGGTGGAGAAGTCGGCGTCGTAGCCCTGGTCCACCATCATGGGGATCAGGATGGCGCCCAGCGAAGCGGTGTCGGCGGCGGCGGAACCGGAAATGCCGCCGAAGAAGTAGGAATCCAGCACGTTGACCATGCCCAGGCCGCCCCGCATCCAGCCGACGCAGGCGTTGGCCAGGGCGACCAGCTTGTCAGACAGGCCGCCCGAACCCATCAGCATACCCATGGTGATGAAGAAGGGCACGGCCATCAGGCTGTAAGAGCTGATGCCTTTGACCATCTGCTGGCAGACGGTCGCCAGGCTCAGGCCCTGGTACATCAGGCAGAAGATGGAGGACAGGGCCACCGAATAGGCGATGGGGAAGCGCAGAAGGATCATCGCCAGGAACGACAGCAGAAGGATCAGGATCGCAGGCGTATTGATGACCATATCACACATCCTCCTTCAACAGAATATCACGGATCTCCTCGTAGATGCACTCCAGCTCGAAGACGATCATGGCCAGGCCGGCCAGAGGCACCGGGAAGTACATCCAGAAACGGGAGACGTTGGGCATCGAAACGTAGGTGCCGCGCGCGCCGATGGTGGTGGCGTACTGCAGGCCGATCACCAGCATGACCACACCCAGAGCCAGCACTGCCACATTCGACAGCAGGTTCAGGAAATGGAGCATGGGCTTGGGGATGTAGCGGTCAAAGGCGTCCATCCGGATATGTTCCTTGTGGCGGATGGCGATGGCCGCCGAAAGCACGGCCATGTAGCTCATCAGGGTCAGCACCACTTCTTCCGTCCAGGACGGGGAGGTGATGAACGGGATATAGCGCCCCAGCACCGAATAACCGGTGATGATGATATCCGCGATCAGCAGCAGCTTGCAGATGGTCATCACGATCTTATCCGTCACGTCGTAGATGGGGCGGAGCTTATCCATGGTAGCAAAAAAGTTTTTCATGCAGGATTCCCCCCTTTATCAAAATGGGCGGGGCAGCGCCGCGGGCTGCCCCGCCCCACTCATCGGATCGTCAGGCTGGTCCTCAGGCCATATCCACCAGCTGCTGGTACAGGTCCTCCAGGCCGGCGGTGTTGTCGGTGATGACCTGGGCGCAGGCTTCCTGCCATGCGGTCTTGTCGGGCACATCCACCACGTTGCAGCCCTCGGCCTTCAGCTCCTCCAGCACGCGGTTCTCCTCGTCCTCCGACAGGCCCGCGTTGAACTCCTGGGCGGCCTTGCCGGCCTCCAGGATGACGTTCTGCTGGTTGGCGGTCAGCTTGGCCCATGCGTTGTCGGTGATGACCACCTGCACGGCGCCCAGGGTGTGGCCGTCCAGGATCAGGTTGTTGGCCACTTCGGGGAAGGCGTTGGATGCGTAGTTGGCGATGGGCTGCTCGGCGCCGTCCACGACGCCGGTCTGCAGCGCGCTGTACAGCTCATTGAACGAGACGACGGTGGGGGTGGCGCCCAGGCCTTCCACCAGGCCGTTCATGACGGGGTCGTTGGACACGCGCAGCTTCATGCCGGCCAGGTCCTCGATGCCGGACACCGGCTCAACGGTGAAGAAGTGGCGGAAGCCCTCCTCGCCGTAGAAGATGCCGCGGACGGGCAGGCCCAGCTCCTGGGGCTCGTTCAGGAAGTCGGGGGCCAGGTCGCTGTTGGCGAAGTTCCACCAGTGCTCACGGGTGACGAAGGTGTAGGGCAGGCTCAGCAGCATGGACTTCTTGCAGCCATAGCTGGTCAGAGCGAATGCGGAGATACGGGACAGGTCGATGGTGTCGCCGCCCGCCAGGATGTTGTCCAGGACGTCGTTCTCGGAGCCCAGGACGCCGGAAGCCTGCAGGTCGATCAGGATCGAACCGCCGGACAGGGATTCCACCTGCTCCTTAAAGTAAGAGGCGGTCTGGCCCACGATGGTGTCCAGAGGGTTGACCTCCGCATAGACTAGGGTGACCTTGGGGTCGGATGCAGCGTCGCCGGCGGCTGCACTGCCAGCGGTGCTGGTGGCTGTGCTGGCTGCGGTGCTGGACGAGGTGCCGCCGCCGCAGGCAGTCAGGACGCCGGCTGCGCCCAGGGCTGCAGAAACTGCCAGGAACGAACGACGAGAGATCTTTTTCATAGGATAAGTTCCTCCTTCTCTTTCCAACAAAGTGGACTTTTTTCCTTTCAGGCAGGCGGCCGCACTGCCGCCCCTGTGTTCTGCTAGTAATATATCACATTTCTTTGTTCAAAACTATTGAGTTTTTTCACCAATTTTATGGCCAATTTTTGTATACATCCCTAATTCTCCCGGAACGGACTTGCAAATTCTTCCGTTTGCGTTTACTCTTAAAAAGATACATCTTGCGCTGCGCGCCGGCGGGCCGCAGCCTGTAAGGAGAACCCCCATGAAACAAGCTTCCATCTATGTTCCGGTGCAGCTGGACGGGGCCGCATTCCGCAGCTTTGCCCTGTTTGACACCTTCCGGCGCCAGAAGCTGTGGCGCCGGCCCATCCTGTTCGCCGCCATCCTCACCCTTTCCTCGGTGCTGTGTTATTCCCGCTATCCCCAGGAGGGGGCGCTGCTGCTGGGCACCGTCCTGGTGGTGCTGGGTCTGGGTATGCCGCTGGTGTGGTATCTGAGCTACGAGCACAGCCTGCACACCCAGGCCAAACGGATGGGGCTGCTGCGCAGCCCGCGCCGGGTCTATACCCTGGTCTTTCAGGAGGACGGCATCCAGGTCAGCCAGGACCTGGGCAAGACCTCGACCCTGGTGCCCTGGACCGACGTGACCGAAGTCTACCGCCGCAGCGATATCACCTATCTCTATGTAGGGGACCATGCCTACCTGCTGCCCCACAGCCAGGTGCGGGAGGGCGCCGACGCCCTGTGGGCCATGCTGCAGCGCCGCCTGGCCCCGGAGCATCTGCACACCCTGTGACCGGCGGCCCATAGAAAAAACGTATGCAGCCGCATACCAAACAGGTATTTGCGGCCCCGCCGCCTCCTTTCCATGTGGACCAGATGGCCCGGATGCGCCAGATCGCAGATTATTTCGGCGCCTGATCCCCGCCGCTCCCCTGCAAAAACCGGACCTGCCGCAGGGCAAGTCCGGTTTTCTTCGTGCCGCGCGCCGCACTTTTTGCAGACAAAAAAGGACCGGACCTTCCACTGGGAAGATCCGGTCCTTTTGGTGGGCGCGGGTGGATTCGAACCACCGAAGCATTAAGCAGCAGATTTACAGTCTGTCCCCATTGGCCACTCGGGAACACGCCCTTATTTTGTTTTTGTCATCCGGCCGTATCGGCTGGCGACTTGTTTATTTTACCACAGCGTCCGGGGTTTGTCAACCGGTTTTTCGGATTTTTTGGAAGCTTTTTTCCGCCGGCCACCGCCTGGCTGCTGTGTGCCGCCGGGCTCCTGGCCTCGACCGCCTGCTTATTGTATCATCCCGATGGGGTTTTGTCAACGGCCAATTTCCATTCTTTTCGCTTTGCGGCCAAGAGTGTGGTTCTGTGACAAATTTTTTTATTCCTCTTGTCTTTTTTCAGGCTGTATTTTATAATAGTGACATTGGCACGGGTGGGGCAAGGGGCTTTTGTGCGCCGGCCCGGCCTTCGCCAAGCGGCCTCTGGCCGATCCATCCGACCCGTCCGGCTGGACTTTTTGTCCCAAAGCGGCTGCTTTGCGGCACAGACAACAGCGCAGCGGACCTTTCGGGCAGGATCTGCGGGCCGCGGTCCGGCCAAACCTGTGAAGGAGGTATTTTACAAATCATGGATATCATCGGACAATTTACAAGTCTGTTCTCGAACTTCGGGAACCTGACCTGGCAGATGCTGGTCATGTGGATCGTAGGCGGACTGCTGATCTATCTGGCCATCGCCAAGAAAATGGAGCCCAGCCTGCTGCTGCCCATGGGCTTCGGCGCCATCCTTGTCAACCTGCCCCTGTCGGGCGCCATCACCCAAGGGGACACCGAAGGGCCCCTGTCCGTACTGTTTGCGGCAGGTATGTCCAATGAGCTGTTCCCCTTGCTGCTGTTCATCGGCATCGGCGCCATGATCGACTTTGGCCCCCTGCTGGAAAAGCCCTGGCTGATGCTGTTCGGCGCAGCCGCCCAGTTCGGCATCTTCTTCACGGTCTGCCTGGCGGGCATCTTCTTTGACCTGAACGACGCCGTTTCGATCGGCATCATCGGCGCCGCCGACGGCCCCACCGCCATCTTCGTGGCCAACACCCTGGGTTCCCAGTATCTGGGCGCCATCATGGTGGCGGCTTACAGCTATATGGCCCTGGTCCCCATCGTGCAGCCCCCCGTCATCCGCGCCATCACCACCAAGAAGGAGCGGCGGATCCGGATGGCCTACCAGAAGGGCAGCGTCACCCAGACCACCCGCATCCTGTTCCCCATCGTGGTCACCATCGTGGCGGGCCTGGTGGCCCCTGCCAGCGTGGCCCTGGTCGGTTTCCTG
This sequence comes from Faecalibacterium sp. An121, assembly GCF_002160915.1. Classification (GTDB taxonomy): domain Bacteria; phylum Bacillota; class Clostridia; order Oscillospirales; family Ruminococcaceae; genus Faecalibacterium; species Faecalibacterium avium. Next base: position 51,136 of record NZ_NFLM01000003.1, on the reverse strand, counting down.
ATGTTCGGCAACCTGCTGCGTGAGTGCGGCGTGCTGAACTCCCTGAGCGAGACGGCCCAGAACGTCCTGGCCAACCTGATCACCATCATGCTGGGCATGACCGTCGCCAGCCAGATGACCGCAGACAAATTCGTCCGTCCCGACACCATCCTGATCCTGGCTCTGGGCCTGTTCGCTTTCGTGTTCGACACCGCAGGCGGCGTCCTGTTTGCCAAGCTGCTCAACCTGTTCCTGCCCGAGGGCAAGAAGCTCAACCCCATGATCGGCGCCGCCGGCATCTCGGCCTTCCCCATGAGCGGCCGCGTGGTCAACCAGATGGGCCTGGCAGAGGACAACCAGAACTTCCTGCTGATGTACTCCATCAGCGTCAACGTCTCGGGCCAGATCGCCTCGGTCATCGCGGGCGGCCTGCTGCTGACCCTGATGGGCGCCTGAGCGCACGGCCTGGCCTGCTTTTGGACGTTATTTCAAACGGTCCCTCCTGCGGGCACAACGCCCCATGGGACCCTTACTGCTGTGTAGAAAGGGCTTTGCTATGAACATCGCTTCTCTGGCCCAGACTCTGCCGATCATGCTGATCGGCATGGTGGGCATCTTCCTGGTCATCGCGGTCATCATCCTGGTGGTCATGCTGCTGAGCAAGATGACCAACAACCGCTGAACCATCTTCTGACCAAAACAAAACCGGCCCGTGCTCCATGCACAGGCCGGCTTTTTATAGTTCCGGCTGTCGTTCAGACCTCGGCCTTCGCCTGGGCCAGAAAGCGCTGGATCTGGTCCAGCTGCTTTTCCGCCACCGCACGGCCGGTGTCGTATACCCGCTGCAGTTCCCGGGGGTCCCGCTCCATGGCGCCGATCTCCAGGGGGATGGGCGGGCGGATCACATAGGCTTCCCCCGCTTCCTCCAGCATCGAGATATACGCCAGGGTCTCGTTGTACCGCTCATGCCGGTCGGCCACCGCCGCCACAAAGGCGGGATAGCGGGCATAGCGGGCCCGGATGAGGGGCAGCAGCTTGTTTTTCTTTTTCTGGTAGTCCCTGGGCTGGGTCAGGATCAGCAGGTTGCGCTTATAGCCGATGGACTCCAGAAAGCGCACCGGGATCGAGTCCGCGATGCCTCCGTCCAGCAGCCTGTGGGGACCGATCCGCACGGTCTTGGCTGCCAGGGGCATGGAGGCCGAAGCCTGCATCCATTTCAGGTCTTCGGGGCCGCCGGTGCGGCACTTGTGGTAGACCGGGTCCCCGGTGCGCAGCTCGGTGCAGACCACAAAAAACTCCATGGGCGAAGCCGCAAAAGTCTCCGCGTCGAAGGGGTCCAGCTTTTCCGGGATGTCGTGGTAGCAGAACTGCTCGCCATACAAATCGCCGGTGTGCACCAGGTTGTGAAAGCTGGCATACCGCTTGTCGCTGCAGTACGCCAGGTTGTAGCGGATGGCCCGGCCCGGCTGGTGGGACTTGTAATTGCAGCCAAACACGGCCCCTGCCGAGACCCCCACCGCACCGTCAAAGGTCACGCCCTGTTCCATCAGTACGTCGGTGACGCCCGCAGTGAACATCCCGCGCATGGCGCCGCCTTCCAAAATCAATCCGGTTTTCATGATCTGCCCTCCCCCTCGGTCGCGGCGGTGCTGCCCGCCGGCTCGTATACGGCCGCCCGGCACGCCCGGCGGCTGGTGTGGCTGCCCGCCCCTGCGGGCCCCGTACCACAAAGTATAATCAAAAAACGGCAAAAGCACAAGGGGAAACAGGAAAAAACCTGTCCGCGGCCCCGGTCTCCTTCCCCCTTCTTTTTACAATTTTTGACCCAAAGATATTGCCAACGGCGGCCCCTGCCGCTATACTGTTTGATAATAACATCTGTGAGCCGCCCCAGGGCGGAGGAAGGAATCAGCCATGAAACTTTTGGAAGATCGCATCCGCAAGGACGGCATCGTGCGCGAGGGCGGCGTGCTGAAGGTAGACAGCTTTATCAACCACCAGATGGACATCCCCCTGTTCCGTCAGATGGCCCGGGAGTGGAAGCGCCTGTTTGCAGGCAAGCCCATCAACAAGGTGCTGACCATCGAGGCCAGCGGCATCGGCATTGCGGCCATCGTGGCCAGCGAGTGGGACGTGCCGGTGGTGTTTGCCAAAAAGGCCATGAGCATCAACCTGGACTACGACAACTACGAGACCCAGATCCAGTCCTTCACCCACAAAAAGATCTACAACGTCATCGTCTCCAAGAAGTTCCTCGGCCCTGAGGACCACCTGCTGATCATCGACGACTTCCTGGCCAACGGCTGCGCCCTGATGGGCCTGCTGGAGCTGGCCGACCGGGCCGGCGCCACGGTGGAGGGCATCGGCATCGCGGTGGAAAAAGGCTTCCAGCACGGCGGCGACCTGGTGCGCGCCCGGGGCATCCAGCTGGAATCTTTGGCCATCGTGGATTCGATGGACGCCGCCACCGGCCAGATCACCTTCCGCCCCCAGCCCCACCAGAGCTGAAGTTTTTTGTATCTGTCTTAAAGAAAACCGCCGGCGGAACACTCCGCGGGCGGCTTTTTTGTTTCAGTTCGCGTCGATCAGCCTGCCCAGGCTGAAGGAATAGATCCCCTTGTAGGTGACCTTTTTGGGGGCAAAGCGCTTTTCGATGGCCAGCGCATAGAGGTTGAGCTGGGGCCGGTAGGCCGCCAGGAAGTCCGCCTCGGTCTTGCCCCGGTCGGTCTTGTAGTCCAGCAGCTCCAGATGGTCCTCAAACACCAGCAGGATATCGGCGATGCCCTGCACCAGCACCTGCTCCCCTTTGGCGGCGGGGGGCATTTCTTCGGGGCTTTGCCCCTGGGCCGCCAGCACAGCGGCGGCGGGCAGCGCCGTGATGAAATCGTATTCCCGCAGCACCTGCCGGGCCCCCAGCACCCGCCGGAACGCCTCTCCTCCAAAGAACCGGGCCAGCCGGCCCAGATCCAGCTTCTGGGCGATCTGGGGGGTGGTCAGGCGGGCGGCAGCCTGGCGGTCCCGTTCGTCGGCCAAGGCCTGTTCCAGGGCAGCGCCGCCCTGCCGGGCCGGGGCGGCCAGTGCGGCAAAATCGGCGTGCTCCAGAAAGGCGTGCAGGGCAGATCCCATCTCGGCGGCGGACAGGCCGTCCCTGGACAGGAAGGCGGGCCGCTCCAGGGTGACGTCCCCCGCCTTGTGAACGATGCTGGTGACGCTGACCTTGGCCGGCACCTCCGCCAGTCCCGCCGCCGGGTACTGCCAGGCAAAGTTTGCCCGCAGGGCTTCCACCAGCGCCGGGTCGGCGGGGGCCGCAGCGGGCGGTTCGATCGCTTCGGGCGGCTGGGCCGCGTCGGGCAGACAGAGGGTCAGGGTGCTCCCGGTGCGGACAAAGGGCAGCTGGAGGTCCCCCGCCAGCCGCCGCAGCGGGCCGCCGTTGGGATGGACCAGCAGCGCCGCCCGCAGCCACGCCCCGAAGGAATTGCACTGGCTGTACAGCACCTGCCCCGCCCCGGCCGCCAAAAAGGCCGCAGCCTTTTCCAGCGGGTTGGAAGTGCGGCTGACGCCCAGCGGCATGGTGAGGATCAGACGGTCCTGGGCCCGGGTCAGGGCCACATACAAAAGGCGCATCTGCTCGCTGCGCATCTCCCGCTCATGGACGGCGGCCAGGGCGGTATAGGGGGCGGTCTTGTACAGCTCTCCCCCTTCCTGGCGCAGCCGCAGCCCGGCGCCCCATACCCGGTGCAGCAGCACCGGCTCCCGCAGGTCGGCGGCATTGAAGCGGCGTGCCGTATCCGCCAGGAACACCACCGGGAACTGCAGGCCCTTGGAGCGGTGGATGGTCATGATGGTGACGCACCCCGGCCGGGCCCCGCCGGGGGTGGTGTCCCCTGTCTCGCCTCCGGCGGCGCTGGCCGCGTCGATGGCCCGCACCAGGGCCGAGATGCCCCCGGCCCCCGCCCCGGCGCAGAAGATGGCAAACCGGCGGGCATCCTCCCGGCGGCGCTGGCCGTTTTCCATCGCGCCCAGGGCCGCCAGATAGCCGGTGGACGCAAAGATCTCCTCCAGCAGACGCTCGGCGGGCAGGCTGCGGGCCAGCCGCCGCAGCTCGGTCAGATGGGCGTAAAACCGCTTCACCCGGCCGGTGAAGGGGTCGTCTCCCGGCTCCGACGCGGCAGCCACCACCGCGCCGTACAGGCTGCCCCCTTTCCTGCGGGCCCGCAGCCGCACCAGCTCGTCGTCGGTGAAGCCAAACACCGGCCCCAGCATGGCCGCCGCCAGGCAGATGTCCTGGGCAGGGTTGTCGATGATCTTGAGCAGCGCCACCAGGGGCCGGATGTGGGGCGCTTCAAACAGGTTCTCCCGGGCATCGGCGTACACCGGGATGCCCCGCTGGGCCAGCGCCCGGGTGTACACCGGGAAGCTGGTGCGGGCCGCCAGCAGGATGCAGCAGTCCTCGTACTGCACCGGGCGCGTGCCGTCCTTGTCCCGCACCGGGGCCTTTTCGGCCACCAGAGCTTGGATCCGGGCGGCGATCCAGGCGGCGTCCGTCTCCTGCTCGTCGTCGGGCAGAAGGCAGGCTTCCACCGCCCCCTGGTACTGACCCGGGGCCCCGCAGACCAGCCGCTGGCCCGGTCCATAGGCGGTGTCCCCCAGATCGGGGCTCATCAGCTGTTCAAAGAAGAAGTTGACCCCCTCCACCACCGCCGGAGCCGAGCGGAAGTTGGCGTCCAGAGCCAGCATGGCGTTTTGCCCGGCGCTTTGGTCCGGCAGCGCGGGCCGGGCCTGCCCGCCGGGCAGCGGGGGCCAGCTCTCCAGCTTTTCCCGGAAGATGGCCGGGTCGGCCTGGCGGAACCGGTAGATGCTCTGTTTGAGGTCCCCCACCAGGAACAGGTTGCTGCCGCCGGGGGCGGCCAGGCAGGCGTACAGGGCGTCCTGCAAGGCGTTGGTGTCCTGGTATTCGTCCACCATCACCGCCCCAAAGCCGGCCCGCAGTCCCTGGCACAGGGCGGTGGGCCGGCCGTCGGCCCCGCGCAGCAGCTTGAGGGCCAGGTGCTCGAAATCGCTGAACTCCAGCAGCTTGCGCTCCTTCTTTTTGGCGGCAAAGCGGGCGTCGAAATCCCGCACCGCCCGAAAGAGGGCGGCCAGCCGGGGGGCCGCCAGGGCCCGGTCCGCCTCCGCTTCCGCCTCGCTGCAGGGGATCAGGTCCAGGATCTCCTCAAACAGGCCGGCAGCCTCCCCCGCCCGGGTCCTGACCGCCGACTTACGGGGGCCGGCCAGCCTCGCCTTCATCCCCTTGAACCCGGGCATCGGCTCCGCCCCCAGCACATAGGGGGTCAGCAGGTCGTACAGAGGCTCCCAGGCCCTTTCCCGGGCCAGCGCTTCCACCCGCCGCAGCAGCGTCAGGGCGGTCTCCAGCCGCTCCAGAGGCTCGGCAAACCGGTCGTTCACCTTGGCTGCCGCCGCGGCCCGTGCGGCGGCGGTCTTTTTGCTTTCTTCCGCCCGGGCCCGCTCCTCCGCGAGATCCAGCTGGCAGTCGGTCCTGGCGGCATCCAGCAATCCGCAGGCTGCCTTCGCCCGCCGGGCCGCCTGTTCCAGCAGCAGATCGTGCCACCGGGATGCGGGGAAACTGTTTTCCCGCTGCCAGGGCTCCAGCATCCGGTCGATCTCCCGGTCGTAGTCGGGCAGGGCCCGCAGGAAATCGTAGACCTGCAGGATGGCCCGGCCCGCCGCGTCGTCGCTGCGGCCCTTGCCGTACAGGTCCGCAAAGGCGCAGAAGTCCGGGTCCTGGCAGGCGCACTCCAGGGTGTCGGCCAGGGCGGCCTCCCGCAGCATCTGGACGCTGCCCGCGTCGGCCGGGATGAAGTCGGGGGGGATGTCCAGAGCTTCAAAGTGGCGCCGCAGCAGGTCCAGACAGAATGCGTCGATGGTGCAGATGGGGGCGCGCTGCAACAGCACCCGCTGGCGGCGCAGCCAGCCGTTGGACGGGTCCTCCCGGCTCAGGCGCAGCAGTTTTTCCCCGATGCGGGCCCGCAGTTCGGCGGCGGCCGCATTGGTAAAGGTAACGATCAGCAGACGGTCGGCGTCCACCGGCTTTGCCGGGTCGGTGATGAGCTGCACCGCCCGCTCGGTGAGGACGGCGGTCTTGCCGCTGCCCGCCGCCGCGCTGACCAGCAATCCCCCGCCCCGGTCCTCGATGGCGGCCCGCTGGGCCGGGGTCCAGTTGGTCGTACTCATGGCTGTTCCTCCTTCCCGCCGGTCTCCGGTTCCGCCTCAAAGGGGCGTTCGGGGGCCAGCTCCCGGACCAGACGCTCCCCGCTGCCCGCCTCGTGGCAGCAGATAAAGCCGTAGTCGCACCACTGGCAGGGGGTGCGCCCCGAGATGAGGGGAGCGGCCTCGATCGCGCCGTGGCACAGCCGCTCCCCCATGCCGGTCACCAGACCGTCCAGATGGGCCTGGATGCGGCCCAGCTTGTCCGCGTCGGCCCGGCGGTTTTTCTGATAGGGGCTGGGCTTGCCGTTCACCCAGCCAAAGGGCAGATACCGCCCGGTCTTGCCCGGGTCCATCGCCTCAAAGAGCTTTTCGTCGTCCCGCACCAGGCCGTCCAGCTGGCAGGGCGCCGCCTGCCCGGCCGCCGCCCGGGCGGTGGTGGCGGGGTTGGGATCGGCCAGCAGGTACAGCACCCCCGCCGGCTCCGCCCCGGCAAAGCGGCCTTTGCTGTCCCGGGTCAGGCTGAACAGATACAGCAGCATCTGGCAGTCCAGCCCGCAATAGACTTCTTTCAGGTCCAGCTTTTTGGTCCCGGTCTTGTAGTCCACCACCCGCACCCAGCGGGTGCCGTCGTCCTCCACCCACTCGTCGGCCCGGTCCACCGTGCCGACCAGCCGGACGGTGCGCCCATCCGACAGGCGGTAGACCTGCGGCCGGACTGCGTCGGGCTCCGGGCCGATCTTCAGCTCACAGGCGGCGGGGGCAAAGCTGCTCTGGGCCTGCTCGTCCCGCAGATAGCACAGCAGGGCGGCCATGCTCTTTTTCAGCCGGGACAGCAGATACCGCAGCCGGGCGGTGTTCTCGGGCAGGAAGCGCCGGGCGTACTCGTCCACCAGGCCGGCCGCCAGGGCGGCCAGCTGGCTGTCGGTCAGCCGGGCAAAGGGGGCCGGCATGACCCCTTTGCAGGGGTTGTCGGGGCCGGGATCGGGGTCCAGGGCCATCTGGAGCACCCAGTGCATCAGCGTGCCGCTCTGGTCCGCCGTGAGACGGGCCTTTTTGCGGGGCCGCAGCCCCAGCACATACCGCAGAAAATATCCATACGGGCAGTTGGCGTAGGCTTCCATCTGGCTGGGCGAGATCCACAGCTGCCGCCCCAGCAGGCTGCCCAGGGCCTCCAGGTCCTCCAGATGGTGGGGCGGGTTTTGGGCCATCCGGTCCAGCAGGGCCAGGCCCGGTCCGCCCTCCCCCTCCAGAGCCCGGGTCAGGCTGGAGCGCTGGGTCCCGGTGAGGGTCCAGCCGCCCCCCAGACAGTCCAGCGCGCTGCCCGGGGTGGCCGCCATATCCAGCAGCGTCAGGTCGGGCGGGGGCGGGGCCAGCAGGTCGGCGATGGGCTGGGCCGCCGCCGACAGCGTCAGCCCGGCCCCTGCGGGCCAGCTAATCCACAGCCCTTTGGCGGGGGCGGTCATGGCCTTGTAAAAGCAGACCTGTTCCCGGACCACCCGGTTCTCAAAGCAGTCGGGCAGGTCCACCTGCTGGCGCATTAGGGCGTCCCGGTCGGCATGGGTCAGCAGGCCGGCCTGGCCCGGCGCGGCAGGGAATTCCCCTTCCGCCACCCCCAGCACAAAGACGTAGTCGGGCTGGTCCAGCCGCATCTTGCCTGCCGGGGCCAGCATCACTGCGTCCAGGGTCTGGGGGATGTGTCCCAGATCGGACGAGCGCAGCAGCAGGCCGAACAGTTCGGCGTATTCGGCGGGCGGGACCGTCTCGTCCCCCAGCAGCCGGGCCATCTGGTCCAGCAGGTCCATCACCACGTTCCACTCCCGGGCGGCCTCCTCGGCGGCGGGGATGCCGCGGGCGGCGCGCAGGGCTTCCACCTGCTCCTGCTGGGCCTGTTCGGCCCCCAGCCCGTCCAGGCAGAACCACAGCGCCCGGCTGATCTGTTCCGCGCCGGCCTCCCGGCAGCGGCTGCGCAGGGTCTCCAGCGGCCCCATCAGGAAAGCGCGGGCCTCCTCGGCGTCGTGCAGGGCCTGCCGTTCTTCTTCGGTCAGCTCGCCGCCCCCAAAGCCCCGGGGGCTCTTGGTGAAGGGCTGCCGCCACTCGGCGGCCCGGGGGGACCAGGTATAGGCGTAGTTCTCCAGCGCGCACACCTGGGCCTCGGTCAGGCCGGTCAGGCCGGTCTTGACCAGGGCGGACAGCTGTTCGGTGTAGTCCGCGCCCCGGACCAGTTCCAGCAGGGCGGTGACCGCCGCTGCCGGGGCGCTGAACGCCGGGGTGGTGGACTCATCGCACCAGAGGGGGATCTCCGCCATCCGGAACTCGTACCGGACGGCGGCCCGGTAGTGGTCCAGGTCCCGGCAGACCACCGCGATCTTGCCGCAGCGCACCCCCTGGGCCATCAGCCGGCGGATGGCGCCCGCGGCGGCCCGGGCTTCCTCCTCCCGGCTGGGGGCGGCGTACAGCCGGATCTCCGCCGCCGGGCCGGGGTCACAGCTGCCGGCGGCCAAAAGCTGTTCCAGCCGGGCCAGCCCGGGGGCGTCCCGATGGCGCAGGTCCCGGCGCAGCAGCAGGGGCGCCGCCACCTCGGCCCCGTTTTTCCGGGCCAGACGGCGCAGCTGGGCGCCCACCGCCTTGGCCCCTGCGAACAGCCCCAGATCCCCCGGCCGGGCGGGCGCGCCGTCGTCGCACAGGGCCACCGTCACCTGGGGCAGGGCGGCCAGCATGGCCCCCATCAGCTGCTGTTTGGGGGCGTTGAAGGTATCGAACTCGTCGATAAAGACCGCCCGGCCCTCCAGGAAAGCGGGCACCCGCCCCTGGGCCAGGGCGGCTTCCAGCCGCTGGGCGGCCAGCTTGATCCGGTCGGAGGGGTCCATGCCGGTCTGGGCCAGCAGGGTCTCATAGCCCTGGTAGATCATGGCCAGCTCGGACAGGCGGCCGCTCTCGGGGCCGCAGCCTCCGGCCAGCCGGGCCAGCTCCTCCCACGTCACGCCGGCGCTCTTGAGCTCGTCGATGGTCTCGGCGGCCAGCTGGCAGAAGGCGGCCGAATGCCGGTGGCGGTAATAAAAACGGACGTTGTCCTGCAGCTCCTCCAGGGCACGGCGCACCAGGGCCACCCGCCCCGCGTCGGTGAGGGTCTGGATGGCCGCGCCCCCCTCCTCCGAGAGGATCCGTTCGGCCAGGCTGGTGAAGGAAAAACTCTCCACCCAGCCCGAGCCCCGATCCCTCAGCTGGCGGTAGATGCGCCCTTCGGTGGACGAGGTGAACTGCTCCGGCACCAGCAGGATGCTGGGCTGCCCCTGGGCCGCCCGCTGGGCCAGCTGATCGTACAGCCAGCTGGTCTTGCCGCTGCCGGAGCCTCCCAGGACCAGTTTCAGCATGGATCGACTCCCTCCTTTGTGCAGAAAAAATACGCCCCATTGCGCTCTGGACCGGGAATATGGTAGAATGAGCCTGTAAAGCAAAAGCAAAGGAGCGTTTGTATGAAAATCTTAGCAGTGGATTACGGCGACAGCCGCACCGGTCTTGCGGTGTGCGACCCCGGCGAGATCCTGGCCACACCTCTCAAGCCCCAGATCGAGGAAAAGGCCATGGCCAAGGTGGCCGACCGGATCTGCCAGGCCGCCCGGGACAACCGCGCCGAACTGATCGTGGTGGGGCTGCCCCGGAACATGGACGGCACCGAGGGGGCCCGCGCCCAGAAAAGCCGCAAGCTGGCCGCCCTGGTGGAGCAGGCCAGCGGCCTGCCCGTCCGTATGTGGGACGAGCGGCAGACCACCATCACCGCCGCAGGCTTTCTGAGCGAGAGCGGCACCTTCGGCAAAAAGCGCAAAGCTGTGCTGGATGCGGTGAGCGCCTCGGTGATCCTGGAAAATTACCTGGCCTGGCGCAAAAACCATCCCGGCGAACGGTGAGCGGCCCTCACGGATAGGTCTCGATGGTGACGCTGTGGATGGTGATGGCTTCCACAGGCGCCAGGGCCTCGTCCACCTGGGCGGCGCCGATGGCGTCCACCACGTCCATCCCCTCGTACACCTGGCCAAAGACGGTGTCGGTGTAGTCCAGATAAGGCGCGCCCCCGGCAGCGGCGTAGGCGTCGATGATCTCCTGCCGCCAGCCCTGGGCCGCCATCCGATCGGCCAGCTCCTGTTCCAGGCCCGGGGCGGTCTGCATGACGTAAAAGACGCTGGCCCCCTGGCCCTCCTCGCTCATGGCGGCGCACAGGGCGCCCGAATAGTGGTGCAGCTGGTCGGTATACTCGGCGGGATAGCCGCTGCCGTTCCAGATGGTGGCGGCGCTGCCGTCGGCGGCCTGGCCGGCCTCCACCACAAAGCCCTGTTCCACCCGGGTAAAGGTCAGACCGTTGTAATAGCCCGCCTGCGCCAGACCCACAAAGTTGGCGCAGGCCTGGGGCGCCTGCTGGGGAAACAGCACCGCCCGGAACACCCCCGCCGACGTATCGAACACAGCCACCGTATCCCCCGCCGCAGGGTGGGTGAACTGCAGTTCGGCCGACTGGACCGCTTCGGGGCGGCTGACACTGCCGCCGGAGGGCGCGCCGCCCCCCAGGCATCCGGCCAGCGCAAGGGCCAGGGCCGCCGCCAGGACCAGCGCGGCCCGTTTGAATTTACCAGACATATTGCTTCTCCTTGTATCATATCCTATACCATACCCGCCGGGCGGGCATGGGGTTCATCGTTCAGTATACCACAGAACCGCCTGCCAGGCGAGGGAAGAGAAGTGAAAACTGCAAAAAACGCTTTTTCCTGATTTAGCATCTTGACGAGGCGGCAAAAAAACGCTACACTATAGGCAAGACGAGGGCCTGCACCGGCCCCCAGATGTGAAACAGACTGGAGTTATACCGATGGCAGACGAAAACAAGATCCCTCAGGAAGAAAATGCATACCAGCCCGACCTGATGACACTGCAGGACGAGGACGGCAACGAGATCACCTTTGAGGTGATCGACGCGCTGGACCACAAGGGCGTGCATTATCTGGCCGTCGTCGAATACGTCGAGGACGAAGAAGACCTGGACGAGGACGCCCAGCTGGTGATCCTGAGCGTTGGCAAGGACGCCGAAGGCGAGTACCTGGACGTGGTCGATGACGACGAGACCTTGATGGAAGTGGGCGCTCTGTTCGAAAAGCGGCTGAGCGACAACTTCGACATCGGCTGACCCTTTGCGGGCCGGCCCCCAAACCGGCAGTATCCTGCCCGGCACGATTTGTTGCGGAATATATGATCCTACTAATCATCCATCGGGAGCCTGGAGTCCGGTGGGGGATTGCAGACCGCCCCGTCAGGGTCCACCCTGGAGGATCGATGCGGGAGCATGAAACCATTGGCAGGGCACCCACCTGTCCGTAAGGGTAGGTTTGATTCATCCGCAGACGACCGGGCGGGATCTTTTTTATGATAACAGCCGGACTTTTGGTCCGGCTTTTTTGTTTACCCCCTTGCCGGGGTGTATCTGAAAATGCAGCATAGGGGGAAGATCTGCCGAACGGCGGTCGTTTTCAGATGCATCCTGGCCCGAAAACCGGAAAGGATGTGTGCAGTATGCGGACCGAAGACCACCTGGTGGGGACTTCCATCCCACGTTTCACCTACGACACCCCCTCGTCCCCCGGCAACGACTTTTACCGGCTGTGCGCCGGGGACAAGCCCCTGGCCATGATCTTCCTGCCCGCATTCGACCATCCCATCACCCGCACCTACATCTCCCGCTACCTCAAGACCCTGGACGACCTGAAAGGGGTCAAGCTGGCCTGCGTGGTGCGCAGCGGGCCCCGTCAGGTGGCCCAGGCCCTGGAGGGCCGGCAGCTGCCCTTCGACCTCATCTGCGACCAGCCGGGGGTGCTGTACAACTTTATGGGGGTGGAGACCGCCGGCCTGCTGAACTGGAGCTTTGAGGCCCAGCGCATCCTGCGCAGCGCCCAGGCCAAGGGGATGCGCTACAACCACAAGGCCCCCCAGCTGCTCCCGCTGACCCTGGTGCTGGGGGAGGAAGGGGCCATCCTGTTCACCCACTACGGGCGCAACCTGACCGATATGCCCGGGGACTGCGGGGCCATTTACACCCTCTGCGACGAGGTGTGCGAGCTGACCCGCAAGGCCCAGCAGGCCCCCCAAAAGGCCAAGGCCGGCCCCCACTCGGACGAGACCCTCACCCTGCCCGACCTGGCCGGCGGCCTGGAGGAAGAGGAGGACGCCCTGTCCAAGCTGTTCGACTGACCCCGCAAAAAGATCCCGCCCGGATGCCAATGCGTCCGGGCGGTTTTTGTTTGTCAGGTTTCTTCCCGGCGGAACCAGGCGTAGATCTCCCCGGCCAGCCTGGGGCCTACGCCGGGGGTCTGGGCCAGGGCCTCGCAGCTGGCCTGGCGCACCGCCCCCACGCTGCCGAACTGCGTCATCAGCGCCTTGGCCAGCTTGGGCCCCACCCCCGGGATCTGCACCAGGGTGGAGGAGTAGCTCTTTTGGCGCATCTGCTGCTTGCGGTAGGCGTTGGCAAAGCGGTGGGTCTCGTCCTGGATGGAGGTGATGAAGGTGAAGGTCCCCCGGTTCATCTGGATGGCGATCTCCCGGCCATCCCCGTCCACGATGGCCCGGGTGCGGTGGTGGTCATCCTTGACCATGCCGTAGAGGGGTACATCGGCCAGCGCGGTGCCGGCCAGGGCCGCCCGGGCGGCGTTCACCTGGCCCCGGCCGCCGTCCATCAGCAGCAGGTCGGGCTTCTCGGCAAAGCCGGTGCTCTCCCCTGCCCCGGTGCGGGTCTGGTATTCCCCGGCCCGGCGGCTCAATGTCTCGGCCAGGGAGGCGTAGTCGTCGGTGCCCGCCACCGTCCGCATCTTGAACCGGCGGTAATCGGCCTTGCTGGGCTTGCCGTCCCGGAACACCACCATGCCGCAGACGCTGGTGCCGTCCCCCCAGTTGGAGATGTCGTAGCTCTCGATGCGGCGGGGCGCAGCCGGCAGCCCCAGCACCTGGGCCAGCTCGTCCAGCAGCTTCTGTTCCCGGGCGGTGCGGCCCCGTTCCCGGGCCAGCCGCTCCACCGCATTGGTGTGGGCCATCTCCACCAGGCGGGCCTTGTCCCCCCGCTGGGGCTGGTACAGCTGCACCTCGCTGCCCCGCTTCTGGCTCAGGGCCTGGCGCAGGGCGTCGGCGTCGGCGGGGAGGGCGTCCACCGCGATGATCCGCGGGATCTCCTCGTCATCCAGGTAATAGCGGGGCAGGAATTCCTCCCGCACCCCGTCGGTGTCCGACCGGTCGTGGAACACAAATTCCCGCTTGTCGGTCAGGCGGCCGCGGCGGTAGCGCAGCACGGCCGCGCAGACGCTGTCCGGGGTGCCTGCCAGGGCCACCACGTCCATCTCCAGTTCCTCGTCCACCACCACCTTCTGCCCTTCGGTCACCTTGGTGATGGCGGCGATCTGGTCCCGCAGCAGGGCGGCCGTCTCGAACTCCAGCCGCTCGGAGGCCTCCTCCATCCGGCGGGTCAGCGTCTTGAGGATGTCCTTTTTGCCGTAGCGGATCAGGTGCACCGCCCCTTTCACCGCCTGGTTGTACGCCTCACAGCTGATCTTGCCGCTGCACACCCCCATGCACTTGCCGATGTGGGCGTTGAGGCAGGGCCGCCCCTTGCCGATGTCCTGGGGGAAACGGCGGCTGCACCGGGGCAGCAAAAAGGCGTCCTGGGCGCTCTCGGCCATCTCGCGGGCGGCAAAGCTGGAGGTATACGGCCCGATGTACTCGGCCCCGTCCTCCTCTTTCTGCAGGGTGAAGGACAGCCGGGGCCAGTCCTCTTTGGTCACCTTGATATAGGAATAGCCCTTGTCATCCTTCAGCAGGATGTTGTATTTGGGGGTATGGGCCTTGATCTGGCTGGCCTCCAGCACCAGGGCTTCAAACTCGCTCTGGCAGACGATCACGTCAAAGCTGAAGGCATGGGCGATCATCTGGCTGACCTTGTTGTCATGGGGCACGCCCTCCCGGAAATACTGGCTGACCCGGGTGCGCAGCCGCTTGGCCTTGCCGATGTAGATGATGGTATCGGCCTTGTCCCGGATGATATACACCCCCGGCAGCAAAGGCAGCATACAGGCCTTTTGGTACAGCTCCGCTTTGGTCATCGTCTCACCTCCTGTACGGGCAAACAAAAAGGGCGGAACCTGCGTCCGCCCCAAGGGTGCATCTGAAAACCCTCCAACGAGATAGGGGTCCTTCGATCGTCCCTCAAATCCGATCCAGCAAAATGCCGCTTACTCTGCAAAGCCGGACTCCACCAGCTTGATCAGAGCCTCCACAGCGGCCTGCTCATCTGCGCCGTCGGCAATGATGCGGATGGTGGTGCCACCCACGATGCCCAGCGAGAGCACACCCAGCAGGCTCTTTGCATTCACACGGCGCTCTTCCTTCTCGACCCAGATTGAGGACTTGAACTCATTGGCCTTCTGGATAAAGAAGGTGGCGGGGCGTGCATGCAGACCGACCTGATTTTCAACGGTAACTTCTTTTACATACATAGTAAAACGCTCCTATCTATTGTCGTAATGGAATGATGCAATGCATTAACACCTGCTGTCTTTTCTTATTTTATCGCAAGGGGACATGGTTGTACAGCCTTTTTTGGAATTTTGGCGGTTTTCCCAATCCAAACAGGGACATTTTTTACAATTTGTACCCTTTTCATAAAACATATCCATTGCTATTGGTTGTACATACAAAAGTTTTCAACACGTTCAGACAGGCAAGGGAGTTCATTCCTCTTTCTGCGGGGCGTCGGGCGGGGTCTGTCCGCCGTCCGTTCCGGGCAAAAGAGGCTCTTCTGCAAGCTTCTTTCTGCGCCGGCGGGAGGGCTTTTTGGGCGGCGGGGTGCCGTCCCAGCCGCCGGCCGCCAGATAAGCTTCCCACAGGTCGGGCCGGCGCTGGCGGGTGCGCTGGCGGCTCTGTTCGGCCCGCCAGTCGTCCACCGCCTTGTGGTTGCCGCTGAGGAGGATGGGCGGCACGGCGCGGCCCTCCCACACCTCGGGCCGGGTGTACTGAGGGTACTCCAGCAGGCCGTTCCAGTAGCTCTCCTCCTCGTAGCCCTTCTGCTCGGCCAGCACCCCCGGCTGCAGCCGCAGCACGCTGTCGGCCACCACCAGGCTGGCCAGCTCGCCGCCGGTGAGGATATAGTCCCCGATCGAGATCTCCTCGTCGGCAAACGCCTCGATCACCCGCTCGTCGATCCCCTCATAGTGGCCGCACACCAAAAGCAGGCTGTCGTATTGGGCCAGGCGGCGGGCGTGCTCCTCGGTGTAGCGCTGGCCTCCCGCCGTCATAAACACGATATGCGGGGCGGGGCGGCCCTGCTGTTCCACCTGCCGCCGGATCTCCCGGATGCAGTCGGCAATGGGCTGGGCGTACAGCACCATTCCGCAGCCGCCCCCGTAGGGATAGTCGTCGGTCTGTTTCTGACGGTTGAGGGTGTAATCCCGGATCTGGTGGCAGTGGGTCTCGATGTGCCCCCGCCGGGCGGCCCGGCCCAAAATGCTCTCATCCAGCACCCGCTGGCACATCTCGGGAAACAGGGTCGCAATGTCCACGCGCATCCCCATGGTCAGCCGTCCTCCCGCTCGCTCACCGTGCCGTCATCCAGCAGGCCGGGGATGGGCGTCACCGTGATATAGCCCTCGGGCGGGTTGCGCTCCTTCAAAAAGGCATCCACCCCGGGGAACATATACTCCTTGCCATTGGGCGCCTTGACGGTATAGATGTCCTGGGGACCCGGGCGGTCCACCCCGGTGACCACGCCGTACACCTTGCCGGTGTCCGCATCCCGCACCTCGCAGCCGATCAGGTCGGCCACATACCACCGGCCGGGGGCCAGCTGCACATCGTCCCGGTCAAAATAGAAGGCCTGGCCCCGCAGCGCCCGGGCGGCGTCCATGTCATCCACCCCCGCAAACTTGACCAGGGCCATCCGGCCCTGGGGGCGGATGCTCTCGATGGCCAGGCTGCGGCCTCCCGCCGGGGACAGATACAGCTTGCCTGCGGGCCGCAGGAAGTCCACCCCGTCGCACCACAGTTCCATCTTTACTTCGCCCCTGACGCCGTGGGTGGTGACCACCCGGCCGGCTTCCAGATACTGCTGCATAGTTACTCCTTTGCAAAAAAGGGGCCGCCCGGCCCAAAGCGGCGGACGGCCCAGAAAAGCGGTTCAGTCGATCTCCACAAGGATCTTCTCATCGACCCGCACGGCAGCGGCGCGCATGACCACGCGAATGGCCTTGGCGATCCGGCCCTGCTTGCCGATGACGCGGCCCATGTCACCCTCTGCCACCCGCAGGTGGTAGACGACGGTGCCATCCTCACGAGGGGGATCCACCGTTACGGTGACGGCATCCTTGTCCTCAACCAGGCCGCGGGCTACTGTCAGCAACAGCTCCTGCATGTGACCGCCCTCCGCTTACAGAATCTCAGACTTCTTGAGCAGGTAGCGGACGGTATCGGTGGGCTGGGCGCCGTTGGCGATCCATGCCTTGGCCTTCTCGGCGTCGATGTTGATCTCGGCGGGGTCACGCATGGGGTTGTAGGTGCCGATCTCCTCGATGAAACGGCCGTCGCGGGGGAAGCGGCTGTCAGCCACCACCACACGGTAGAACGGGGACTTCTTGGCGCCCATACGGCGCAGTCTGATCTTCACTGCCATAATAAATTTTCCTCCTGAACATTGGATTGTACGCCGCCCGGGTCGGGGGCGTGTGATTCTATGCCAAAGCCATGCCGCCGGGGCGGTTGGATTTGTACCTTGATCGTTCTCAGCCGCGCAGGCCGCCCAGCATGCCGCCCAGCCTCCGGGCAAAGCCCTTGGGGCTTTTGCGCATCTGCTTCATCAGCTTCTGCATGGTCTCATACTGGCGCAGCAGCCGGTTGACGTCTTCCACCCGGGTGCCGCTGCCTGCCGCGATGCGGCGCTTGCGCTTGGGATTGATGATGGAGGGCTTTTCCCGCTCCTCCTTGGTCATCGAGTAGATGATGGCCTCGATCTGGGCAAAGCCCTTCTCGTCCACCTGGCTGGGGTCGATGTTGGCCCCGCCGGGCAGCATGCTCAGCATGGCCGAGGCGCCGCCCATCTTGCGGATCTGGGCGAACTGGGCCAGCAGGTCGTTCATATCGAACTTGTTTTCCATCATCCGGCGGGCGGTCTCCTCTGCGACCTTCTCGTCGGCGGCCTCCTGGGCCTTTTCGATCAGGCTCAGCACATCGCCCATGCCCAAAATGCGGCTGGCCATCCGGGAGGGATGGAAGGGTTCCAGGTCGTCCAGCTTTTCGCCGGTGCCCTGGAACTTGATGGGCTTGCCGGTGACAGCCAGCACCGACAGGGCCGCGCCGCCCCGGGTATCGCCGTCGGTCTTGGTGAGGATGATCCCGTCCACCCCGACCTTCTCATTGAAGGTCTGGGCCACGTTCACCGCGTCCTGGCCGGCCATGGCGTCCACCACCAGCAGCGTCTCGTCCACCGGGACCGCCTTCTTGATGTCCACCAGCTCGTCCATCAGCACTTCGTCGATCTGCAGGCGGCCGGCCGTATCCAGGATGACGATGTCGTTGCCATAGTCGCGGGCGTGGGCCAGGGCTTTGCGGGCGATCTCGGGGGGCTTGGCCCCCTCCAGGGTGAACACCTGGGCGCCGGCCTGGCCGCCCACCACCTTCAGCTGCTCGATGGCAGCGGGGCGGTAGATGTCGCAGGCCACCAGCAGAGGCCGGCGGCCCTGCTTGATGTAGTACTTGGCCAGCTTGGCGGCGTGGGTGGTCTTGCCGTTGCCCTGCAGGCCGCACAGCATCAGGACGGTCTGGCCCTTGTTCTTGATGTTCAGGCGGGGGGCTTCCTCGCCGCCCATCAGAGCGGTCAGCTCCTCGTTGACGATCTTGACCACCTGCTGGGCCGGGGTCAGGCTCTCCATGACCTCCTGGCCCATGGCGCGCTCGGACACCTTGTTGCAGAAGTCCCGGGCCACCTTATAGTTGACGTCGGCCTCCAGCAGGGCCATGCGCACTTCCCGCATGGCGGCCTTGATGTCGGCCTCGGTGAGCTTGCCGTGTCCTTTCAGCTTTTTGAACACGCCGGCAAGGCGCTCGGATAGGGATTGAAATGCCATGTTCGGCTGTCCTTTCTACCAGGTCCGCAGGCCGCGGCCCGGTTCAGCTCTCGTTCACCTCATCGATCGACCGCAGCAGGGCCAGGATCTTGTTGAGGGTCTTGACATACTCGCTGGTGGTCAGGCGGGCGTGGGGGCCGGTGCACTCGAACCGGGCGTCGATGACCAGCTGTTCCAGCTGCTCCAGCGTCTGCTGCACCCGGCGGTAGCGGGCCGCGAACCCGACTTTCTGCTCCAGCTCCAGCAGGGCGCTCTCCCCGTGCTTGATGGCGTCCCGGGCGCCCTGGCGGGTGATGCCAAAGTTCTCCCCGATCTCGCTCAGCGACAGATCGTCGTGGTAATACTGGGACATCATCTCCCGCTGTTTGTCTGTCAGCACCTCGCCGTAAAAGTCCAGCAGGTAGCCCATCTCCAGATTCTTTGACGCCACCGCTCTCCCTCCAGCGTCTTTGTAAAGGCATTTTGCTTTACGGACGCAGATGATTATACCAGACTTGCGGCCGGCTGTCAACCGGGAAGGGACATCTTTTTTGTGGAAGAAAGAGATTTTTTGCTCTGATTTTTGTGCAGATAGTTCCCCCTTCCCCTGCCCGCTTGACGGGCGGCCCGCTTTGCGTTAGGATAAGGTAGATTCCGCATGATGTATCCCTCACAGAAAGGAGCCGCAGCCATGACCGTCTACCCCAACATCTACCAGAGCATCGCCCCCGGACCCATCGTGGAGCTGCGGGGCTACGCCTGCGCCTGCAAGCTGCCCGGCAAGCTGTATGCCTGCCTGGATTACAGCGGCCCCACCGGCACCGCCCGGGACGGCCTGGCCGAAGGGATGCTGGCCCTGGCCGCCCAGCGCGGGGTACTGGCGCCCGGCCAGACCCTGATCGAAGCGGGCAGCGGCGCCTTTGCGGCCGCCCTGGCCCTGGCGGGCCGGACCAGCGGCCACCCGGTCTGTCTGGCCATGCCCGACAACACCCCCGCCGGCCGCCAGGAACTGCTGTCGGAGCTGGGGGCGCAGCTGCTCTTTTCCCCGGCGCGGGAGGGGCCGGCAGGCGCACGGGACCTGGCGCGCACCTGGGCCGGGAAGCGGGGCTGGTACTACACGGACTGGCTGGCCTGCGACGACAACCCCGAATACCACCGCCGCGTGACCGGCCCGGCCATTGCCCAGGCCATCGTGCGGGAGGGGGAAAGCCTGGTGGACGCCATTGCGGTCAGCGTGGGCAGCGGCGGGACCATCACCGGGGTGGGCGAATGCATCAAGGCCTGGACCAACGACGTACAGATCATCGCGGTGGAGCCCTATGAATGCCAGGCCCTGGGGGGCGGTTTCATCGGGCAGCACGGCATCCCCGACATGGGCTTTGGCCTGGTGCCCGACAACTATAACCCCTACGTCGTGGACAAGATCGCCGCCGTCACCAGCGCCGAGGCCGCCCGGGCCGCCCGCACCGTCCTGCTGACCGACGCCGTGCCCGCCTCGCCCAGCGGCGGGGCTGCCATCGCGGCGGCGGCACGGTTCCTGGCCCAGGGCCGCAGCCGGGCCGCCCTCTGCCTGATCCCCGGCCGGACCGGCCTTCTCGCCTGAACCTGCCAAATCCAAACAGAAGGAAGCGTTTTTGCATGACCCACAACATGACCAGCGGGCCCATCACCCCGCTGCTGGTCCGATTCACCATCCCCCTGGTGCTGGGCAACCTGTTCCAGCTCACCTACAACGCCGCCGACAGCGTCATCGTGGGGCGCTTTGTGGGCGAGGACGCCCTGGCCGCCGTAGGCACCTCCAACCCCCTGATGACCCTGGCCATCCTCTTTATCAACGGGATGTGCCTGGGGGCAGGCATCCTGGTGAGCAACGCCTTTGGCGCCCAGGACACCGACCGGCTGGAAAAGCAGGTATCCACCACCGCCATTGCAGGCGGGGCCTTCTCCCTGGCCTTCTCGCTGTTGTGCATCCTGCTGGCCACCCCTCTGCTGCGGCTGATGCAGGTGCCCGACGAAGTTCTCCCCATCGCGGTGGCCTATTTGCAGGTGGTGTTCGCAGGGCTGATCTTCACCTTCTTTTACAACTTCCTGGCGGCCACCCTGCGGGCCCTGGGCGACAGCAAAAGCGCCCTGTATTTCCTGATGCTCAGCGCCCTGCTCAACGTCTTTGGAGACCTGCTGTGCGTGGCGGTCCTGGGCTGGGGGGTGCGGGGCGCGGCCCTGTCCACCGTCCTCAGCGAGGCGCTGTGCTGCCTGTGCTGCGCCGTCTACATCCGGCTCCGGGTGCCGGTGCTCTGTCTGGGGCGCAAGTGGCTGGTGTTCGAGCCTTCCATGCTGCGCCAGACCGTCCGGTACGGCTGGACCAGCGCCATGCAGCAGGCCACCGTCCAGCTGGGGAAGATCGCCATCCAGGCCGTGGTGAACACCATGGGGGTCAGCGCCATGGCGGCCTTCACGGCGGCCAGCCGGGTGGATGACTTTGCCTATACCCCCCAGCAGAACATCGGTCACGCCATGACCACCCTGATGGCCCAGAACCGGGGCGCCGGCCAGCGGGACCGGGTCCGGCAGGGCTTCTTTGCCGGGATGCGCATCGAGGCGGTGTACGGCCTGCTCATCATGGCGGTCTGCTTTTGGGGGGCCGAGCCCATCATGCGCCTCTTTGTGGACGAGCCCGAAGTGATCGGGCTGGGGGTGCGCTTTTTGCGGCTGGTGTCCCTGTTCTACCTGCTGCCCTCGGCCACCAACGGCATCCAGGGCGGCTTCCGCGGGGTGGAGCGGCTGCAGGTCACCCTCAACAGCAGCCTGCTGAACATGGGCGGACGGGTGGCTGCGGCGGCCCTGTTCGTCTTTGTGTTCCATATGGACATCGAGGCCCTGCCCTGGAGCTACGCCGTGGGCTGGGTCTGTATGCTGATCTACGAGCTGCCCCTGCTGGCGCGTCTCATGAAGGACGGCGAATTCTGACCGGCCGGCGCAAAACAGACTATCAAAAAAGTCCTGTCCAGCCGACATGTGCGGATGGACAGGACACATACAGGGAAATTTAGCGCTGAGAGTGTGCGAGGCCGAAAGGCCGAGTGCGCGGTTCAGCGTTAAATTTTGTCCCAAGGGGGATATTAGGGGGAAAGAATTTCTGACCTGCGCAGCAGGCAGAAATGGGTTCCCCCTAAAGCGTGTCGTTTTTCGACACGCTCACCCCCGCCTCTCCTCAAAGAGAGACGAGGGCTTCGTTTTTATGGGTATGGTTTACTGGGGCTGATGGCCCAGGTAGGCCAGGATGCCGCCGTCGGCATAGAGGATCTGGCCGTTGACGAAGTTGGAGGCGTCCGACGCCAAAAAGACGCAGGGGCCCACCATATCCTCGGCCTCGCCCCAGCGGCCGGCCGGGGTCTTGGAGATGATGAAGGCGTCGAAGGGGCTGCGGCTGCCGTCGGGCTGGCGCTCACGCAAAGGCGCGGTCTGGGGGGTGGCGATGTAGCCGGGGCCCATGCCGTTGCACTGGATGTTGTACCCGCCGAACTCCGAGGCGATGTTCTTGGTCAGCATCTTCAGGCCGCCCTTGGCCGCCGCATAGCCCGAGACGGTCTCGCGGCCCAGCTCGCTCATCATCGAGCAGATGTTGATGATCTTGCCCGCCCGCTTCTGGATCATGTCGGGCAGCACCGCCTTGGAGCAGTTGAACGCGCCCACGATGTGGACGTCCAGCACCTTCCTGAAATCCTCGGTGTCGGTCTCCAGCATGGGCTTGCGCTGGATGATGCCGGCGTTGTTCACCAGGATATCCACCGGGCCCACATCCTGCTTGATCCGGGCCACCATGGCCTGCACCGCCGCCCAGTCGGTGACGTCTGCGATGTAGCCGTGGGCGTCGATGCCGGCGGCCTGGTAGGCGGCCACGCCTTTCTCATAGCTGGACTGAGACGAGCAGTTGAAGCAGACTTTGGCCCCGCAGCGGGCCATCCCCTCCGCGATGGAAAAGCCGATGCCGTGGGCGCCGCCGGTGATCAGGGCGACCTTGCCGTGGAGGTCAAATGCAGAAAGTTCCATGGGAAGCTCCTTTCTATCCGATGCACAGATGTATCCTATGTTGTATCCTAGTTGCAGCCTGAACAAAAGGCCCCGCCCCCGGCCCAGTGGACCAGATGCGGGGCCTTGTCATCCAAAGTTACAGGCCTGTCCGGCGCCGGGGCTCAGCGCAGGTCGGTGGTGGCGATGTTGTCCATGTCGTCGAACTCCATGTTCTCGCCGCCCATAGCCCAGATGAAGGTGTAGTTCGAGGTGCCCACGCCGCTGTGGATGCTCCAGGAGGGGCTGATGACAGCGTCCTCGTTGTGCATGACGATGTGGCGGGTCTGGGTGGGCTCGCCGCACATATGGAAGACCACCTGCCCCTCGGGCAGCTCAAAATAGGTGTAGATCTCCATCCGGCGCTCGTGGGTGTGGCTGGGCATGGTATTCCAGTTGGAGCCGGGCTCCAGCTCGGTCATACCCATGCTCAGCTGGCAGGTCTTGAGCACGTCGGGGTGGATGAACTGGTTGATGGTGCGCTTGTTGCAGGTCTCGGTGCTGCCCAGCGGCCGGTGGTTGGCGTCCGCCATCTTGATCAGGCGGGTCTCATAGGCGCAGTGGGCCGGGGCCGACACCATGTAGAACTTGGCGGGGCAGGCGGGGTCGGCCGACGCAAAGGTGACCTCCCGGGTGCCCTGGGTGATGTACAGGCAGTCCTTGTAGCCCAGCTCGTACCGGACGCCGTCCACCATCACGATGCCGGTGGAACCCTTGCCGATGTTGAACATACCGATCTCGCGGCGCTCCAGGAAATAGTGGGTGCCGAAGTTGGCCCACACGTCGATGCCCTTGTCGATGGGCACCACCTCGTGCACCGGCATACAGCCCAGGGTGACCATCCGGTCCACATGGCTGTAAACGGCCACCACCTCATCCGCCTTGTACAGGCCGGTGATGAGCATTTCGTCCCGCATTTCCTCGGTGGTGTAGCGCTTGAAGTCCTTCTGGTTGCAGGAATAACGGATCTCCATATTCTGCCTCCTGTGGAACGCAGCTCAGCGCTGGATCCGGCCGGAGCCGTCGCCGCCGGCCAGCTTCTCCACCTCGGAGACGGTGACCATGTTGTAGTCGCCCTCGATGGAGTGCTTCAGGGCGGAAGCCGCCACTGCGAACTCCACGGCATCCTGGGTGCTCTTGCCGTTCAGCAGAGCGTAGATCAGGCCGCCGCCGAAGCTGTCGCCGCCGCCCACGCGGTCGATGATGCGCAGCTCATATTTCTTGGAGAAGCAGTAATCGTTGGTGGCTGCATCGTACAGCATGGCGCTCCAGCCGTTGTCCGAGGCGCTGTGGCTCTCACGCAGGGTGATGGCCACCTTCTCGAAGTGGAACTTGTCGGCCAGCTGCTTGGCCACGCTCTTGTAGCCCTCGTGGTTCAGGGTGCCGCCGTAGATATCGGTGGCCTCGGCCTCGATGCCGAACACGTCCTTGGCGTCCTCCTCGTTGGAGATGCACACATCCACATACTGGCACAGGTCGGTCATGGCGGCGCGGGCCTGCTCACGGGTCCACAGCTTGCCGCGGTAGTTCAGGTCGCAGCTGATCTTGACCCCGGCCTTCTTGGCGGCCTTGCAGGCCTGACGGCAGATCTCCACCACGTTCTCGCCCAGAGCCGGGGTGATGCCGGTGAAGTGGAACCAGTCCACGCCCTCAAAGATCTTCTCCCAGTCGAAATCGGAGGGCTGGGCCAGCTGGATGGCGCTGTTGGCGCGGTCGTAGATGCAGACCGAGCCGCGCTGGGAAGCGCCCTTCTCGTTGTAGTAGATGCCCACACGGTCGCCGCCGCGGACGATCATGCTGGTATCCACGCCGTAGCGGCGCAGGCTGTTGATGGCGCACTGGCCAATGGCATGAGCGGGGAGCTTGGTGACAAAGGCGGCGTCCACGCCGTAGTTGGCCAGCGAAACGGCAACGTTTGCCTCACCGCCGCCAAAGGTAAACTCGAGGGTGCTTGCCTGGACGAAGCGCTCGTAGTTGTACGGCTGCAGACGGACCATCAGTTCGCCAAAGGTAACGACTTTCATTGTACTGTTCTCCTTCAATCTATGGTTTGTGGATGGACTTCAAACGACCCGCCGCAGGGCGCGGGCCCCGGCGGGAGAATGCGGAAAGGGGGACGGATCAGACCTTGACCAGGTGGATGGCAAAGCCGCCGATCTCGTCTGCCATGTAGCAGGACATGGTCTTGCCGTTCTTGACGCCCTTGGACTCGAGGTCGAACTTGACGCCGCGGCGGCTCAGGTGGTAGATGGCGCGGTCCACGTTGTTGGTGCCGATGGCGATGTGGCCGTTGGTGCCGCGGCCGGGCTTCTTCATGATCTCAAACTCCTTGTTGCCCACAAAGATGCTGGAGTTGCCCGGGGTGACCTTCATGTTCAGCAGGGCGGCCAGGGCGTTGGCGGTGGACTTGGCCTCCTCCTCGTTGGCGGTGTTGATGCCCACGTGCACCAGCTTGAGGCCCAGCATGGTATCGACGGCCTCTTTGCACATCGAGGTGATCTTGTCCCACTCGCCGGCCTTGATCACGTCGCTCTTGCACATCCAGGTGCCGCCCACGGCAAAGATCTGGTCGTAGTTCAGGTAATCGTTGACGTTCTTGGCGTTGACGCCGCCGGTGCACATCCACTTGGCGGTCTTGAGGGCGCCGCCGATGTTCTTCAGCATCCCCACGCCGCCGTTGGCCTCGGCGGGGAAGAACTTGAGGGCCTCGCAGCCCATGTTCATGGCCTGCTGCATCTCGCCTGCGGTGGCGGTGCCGGGCATGGCCAGGCAGCCCTTGTCAATGACATACTGGGTGATGTTGGGATCGAAGCCGGGAGCGACGATGAAGGAAGCGCCCGCATCGATGGCGCGGTCCACCTGCTCCTTGGTCAGCACGGTGCCGGCGCCCAGCAGCATCTCGGGCATCTCCTTGTGGATCAGGCGGATGCACTCCTCGGCGCAGGCGGTGCGGAAGGTGACCTCGGCGGCGGGCAAGCCGCCGTCCGACAGGGCCTTGCACAGGGGCAGGGCCTCGTCCACGCTGTTGAAGGCGATGACGGGGATAATGCCGATCTCGTAAACACGCTCCAGGGTAGGATTCGTAAACATAAACGCATTCTCCTTTACTTTCAGGCTTGCGCAGTATGACCAGGACGCCCGGGAACGCCGCAGGGGGCCTTCGGGAGCGCCCTGGAGCCATGGGCATGGCTTGTCCAGGCACACTGTTGTATGCTACTAGTATAAACCAAGGACGCCCGTTTGGTAATACTCACATAGCACAATGTTTGTAAACACATCTTGTATACATTGCATAAAACTGCACGAGGACCGGCCTTTACATCCCCGTCAGGCCCAGCCGGTCAAACAGCTCGGCCACCCCGTCGTGGTCGCAGTCCCGGTCGGAAACGATGTCGGCCAGGGCCTTGATGGACGGCATCCCGTTGGCCATGACGGCGGCCACCCCGGCGGCTTCCAGCATCCGGCGGTCGTTCTCGCTGTCCCCGACGGCCAGCACCCCTTCCCGGGGGATGCCGAGGCTGCGGGCCAGGGCCAGCAGGGCGGAGCCCTTGTTCACGCCGGCGGCGGTGGCCTCCACGTTGTCGGGGGAGCCCTGGGTGGCCTCCACCCCGGGGATGGCCTCCAGCAGGGGCAGCACCTCCCGGGCGGCCTCACGGGAATCAAAGAACATGCAGAACTTTTCGATCTCCCCGGCGTGCGCCTCAAAATAGGTGCGCAGGTCGGGCAGGACGGTGAAGCGGCCGTCATCCGCCTGCTTGGCCTCGGTGGAGAGCAGCCGGGCCATCCGGGCCTTGCTCCAGGCCATGCCCGCGGGGGTCTTGAAGGTGCGTCCGTGCGCAAAATAGCTCAGTTCCCCCTGGCAGCGCTCCAACAGGTCGTAGACGGCCCGGGCGGTAGCGGGGGCCAGCGGGCTGTAATGGAGGCAGACCGGCTGCTTGACCGGCTCGGGGCCGGGGTCGCCGTAGCAGCTGCGGATGGCGGCGGCGGGGTCGTCCCCCATGTCCCACACCGCCGCGCCGTTGGATGTGATGGCGTAGCGGACCCCGGGGAGGGCGGCGGCCACCCGGGGCAGGGCGGACAGGCCCCGGCCGGTGGCGGGCAGCACCACCACCCCCCGGCGGACCGCCTGGCCGATGGCGTCCAGGGTGCGGGGGGTGATCCGGCTGGTGCGGTCCAGCAGGGTGCCGTCCAGGTCCAGGGCGGCCATTTGGATGACAGGTGTGTTCATAGCGTTTCCTCCTCCATGCCCAGCACAAATTTTTCCACGGCACGGCCCACGCCGTCCTGGTTGTTGGATGCGGTGATGTAGTCGGCGGCCTCCTTTACCTCGGGGAAGGCGTTGGCCATGGCCACCCCCAGCCCTGCGGCCCGCACCATGGCGGTGTCGTTGCCGCCGTCCCCGCAGGCCATCAGGGACGAGACCGGCAGGCCCAGCGCATCGGCCAGGGCCAGCAGCCCGGCGCCCTTGTTGGCGCCGCGGGCGTTCAGCTCCATGTTGAGGGGCAGGCTGGACACCACCTCCAGGCCCAGGTCCTCCATGGCGGTCCAGGCGCGCCGGCGCTCGGCCTCCTCCAGAAAGAACAGGGTCAGCTTTTCGATGCCCCGCTTCTGGCCGGCGATGAAGCTGCGCAGGCCGGGCAGCGCGATGCGGGTGTTCAGGACATAGTCCCGGAGGTTGTCGGGCACAAAGCGGTAGGAGGCGGCCCGGTTGGCGGGGGTGGTGTAGCCCTGGCCGTCCTGGAACAGGTCGGTCATGCAGTCAAAGGCGGACAGGGCGTCGTAGGCGGCCAGGGCGGTGCCCCGGGGGATGTACAGTTCCCGCAGGGCCTTGCCGGCGGCCAGGTCCATGACCCGGGCCCCGTTGGATGTGATGGCGTAGCGCACCCCCGGCAGTGCCAGCAGCTCGGGGGGCAGGCCGGCGTGGGTGCGGCCGGTGGCGGGCACGATCAGCACCCCCTGCCTCCCGGCCGCCCGCAGGGCCTCGAGGGTGCGCGGAGTGAGCTGTTTGCGGTCGTCCAGGACGGTGCCGTCCAGGTCCACCGCGATCAGACGAATGGGTGAAGTATCCATAAAAAGCCTCGATTTTCCCAATGGTTTTTGTGTTCCCGGCAGACAGGCCGCCGGGGCGCCTTGCGCGCCGTCCCAGAGCAAGCGGGGCGCTCCCCACTATTTTACTGTACTTTCTCCGTTTGCGCAAGGGCGGCGGATGTGGTAGAATGATACGGTACCCGCGCCCGCCGGACCGGGCGCGCCACCGTGTTTTTTATTGTAAGGAGTACGCCATGCTGAAACTATGCCGGCTTCGGCCCCATCTCTGGTTCCAGCTGTACTGGGTGATCTACCTGGTATGGTTTTTCACCCTGGACTGGACCATCACCGACCCTGCCTATATCATCCACAGCCCCCTCGACGACCGGATCCCCTTCTGCGAGTGGTTCATCTTCCCCTATTGCAGCTGGTTTGTGCTGCTGGTCGCGGTGACGGCCCTGCTGTGGTGGTACGATACCCCCGCCTACGACAAGCTGTGCCTGATGATGTTCTCGGGCATGACCTTCTGCCTCATCCTCTATATGCTGCTGCCCAACGGGGTGGACCTGCGCCCCACCGCCGAACAGGTGGGCCGGGACAACATCGCCATGGACCTGATGCAGCTGATCTGGCGGGCCGACGCCTCCAACAACGTCTGCCCCTCCATCCACTGCCAGAGCTCGGGCTGCATGGCCCTGGCCTTCGCCAAGAGCAAGCTGGCCGCGGGCCGTCCCTGGCTCAAGGCGCTGGCGTACGGCTGGGCGGCGCTCATCTGCATCTCCACCGTTTTCACCAAGCAGCACTCGGTCATCGACGTCGTCTGCGGGCTGGCTCTGGTGGCCGTGTGGTATTACCCCCTCTACGGCCGCCGGAAAACCGCCGCAGCCCCCAAAATGTAAAATTTCATTGTCAAAGTTTGAACAAATGGCCCATTGACGCAGCTGGAATATCAGTCTACAATAGAGGCAAGTTCAAGAAAGCTTCCGCACGGCGGAAACAAGAAAGGAGACGCGCCCTATGGCCGCATCATCCAGTGCGCGGGAGGCCGCCTATCAGACCCTATGGAACCGGATCGTCACCATGGAATTGAAGCCCGGGGACCCGCTCAACGACCGGCAGCTGGCTGAGGAAATGGGCATCAGCCGCACCCCCGTGCGGGAAGCCCTGATCATGCTGAACATCGCCCACATGGTGGTGATCAAGCCCCAGAGCGGCACCTATGTGGCCCCCATGGATCTGAAGCTGATGCGGCTGGAGCAGTTCGCGCGCTTCACCCTCGAAAAGGAGATGCTGCTGCAAGTCTACGACCACTGCCAGCCCGCCTACATCGAAGCCTACCAGGCCAACATCCGGGCCTATGAAAAGGCGGCCGCCTCCCGGGACCCCCAGAAAAACAGCCGTATGCTGGAAGTGGACAACCAGTTCCACCGGCTGGCTTTCACGTTCTGCGGCATGGAGGACCATTTCGACCATATGATCTCCACCTTCAAGCACATCGAGCGGCTGCGCCTGTTCAGCCTGATGCTGGGCGAAAACGAGTCGGTGCCCAGCCAGCACCGCCAGATCGTGGAAGCCCTCGAACACGGCACCGCCGGGCAGCTGGCCCAGGCGCTGCGGGAACATCTGGACCGCTACAAGCTGTCGGTGCAGCAGGCCCGCAAGGCCCATCCCGATTATTTCATCGAGGGCTGAGACCTGCATTTTTTTAAAATATCAGGCCAAAATAGTAAAATAAACCGTGAGAAACATAAAATTTTTCTCACGGTTTTTCTTTTTTGGAAAGGTTCCACAAAAACCCCGGAAAAAGAATGGAGGGTTTACCACTTGTCAAAAAGGGATTGATATACTAGAATGAAATCAATCAAGAATGTCCCTCTGTGCCCAGGGCAGTCCGGAGCGGCTGCAAAGCCGCGCTTGCCGGCGGCGTCCCGGCCAGGGCGCGGCGTTTGCAAATCCAGACACAAAGGAGAGAAGACTATGCCAATGCAAATGGGTTTCCGTTGGTACGGCGAAGGCAACGACAAGATCACCCTGTCCGACATCAAGCAGATCCCCGGCGTGACAAGCATCGTGTGGGCGCTCCACAGCAAGATGCCCGGCGAAGTGTGGGAAGTGGATGAGATCGCCGAGGTGCAAAAGCAGCTCGAGCCCTATGGCTTCAACATGGACGTGGTGGAGTCGGTCAATGTCCACGACGACATCAAGATCGGCCTGCCCACCCGGGACAAGTACATCCAGAACTACATCCAGACCATCCGCAACCTGTCCAAGTTCGGGGTGAAGGTCATCTGCTACAACTTCATGCCCATCTTCGACTGGACCCGCACCGACCTGTTCCACCCGGTGGGGGACGGCTCCACGGCGCTGTATTACCAGAAGGACATGATCCGGGACGACTACAACGCCATGGCCGAGTACATCATGAGCTTCACCGAGAAGTACAACATGACCTTCCCCGGCTGGGAGCCTGAGCGGATGGCCAAGCTCGACGAGCTGTTCAAGGCATACAAGCCGGTCACCAAGGAAAAGCTGTGGGAGAACCTGAAGTACTTCCTGGAGGCCCTGATGCCGGTCTGCCACGAGTGCGACATCAAGATGGCCATCCACATGGACGATCCCCCCTGGGATATCTTCGGCCTGCCCCGCCTGCTGACCAGCGCCGAGAACATCGACCGGTTCCTGTCCATGGTGGACGATCCCTACAACTGCCTGACTTTGTGCTCGGGCAGCCTGAACGCCGACCCCAACAACAACGTGGCCGACATCATCTACAAGCACTGCGACCGCATCGCGTTCGCGCACATCCGCAACGTCAAGCATTTCCCCAACGGCGACTTCTCGGAAGCCAGCCATCGGGACTGCGACGGCGACACCCACATCCTGGACATCCTCAAGGCCTACCACGACTGCCACTACGAGGGCTACATCCGCCCCGACCACGGCCGTCATCTGTGGGGCGAAGGTCCCGGCACCGTCCGGCCCGGCTATGGCCTGTACGACCGTGCCCTGGGCATCATGTATATGTGGGGCATCTGGGATATGCTGGACAAGCTCGACGCCGAAAAGGCCGGCAAGGACTGAGCCATGTCCGCACATCCGCGCACTAGGAAAGGGAGCGTATGATCCATGAAACTGACTGACATCGAACACGGCCCCATCAGCCCCGTGTGGGAGGAAAAGGGCTATCAGCTGCCCCAATTCGACCGGGAGGCCGTCAAGGCCAAGACCGCGGCCCAGCCCACCTGGGTCCACTTTGGCGCAGGCAACATTTTCCGCGCCTTCCCTGCGGCCATTTTGCAGCAGGTGCTGGATTCGGGCAAGTACGACCGGGGCGTCATCGTGGCCGAGAGCTTTGACTACGAGATCATCGACAAGGCCTACCGCCCCTACGACAACCTGAGCCTGCTGGTCTGCCTGCAGTCGGACGGCAGCATCCAGAAAAAGGTCATCGCCTCGGTGACCGAGAGCCTCAAGGCCGACCCCCAGTTCGCGGAGGACTGGGCCCGGCTGGTGGAGGTATTCTGCGCGCCCAGCCTGGAGATGGTGTCCTTCACCATCACCGAGAAGGGCTACGGCTTCTCCCCTGCCGACCTGGAAAAGGGGATGGGCGCACAGTTCGCCATGGGCAAGATCACGGCCCTGCTGTATGAGCGCTACAAGGCGGGCGCCATGCCTCTGACGCTGCAGAGCATGGACAACTGCTCCCACAACGGCGACAAGGTCAAGGCCGGCGTCTGGGCCTATGCCGAGAAGTGGGCCGAAATGGGGATCGTCCCCGCCGGCTTTGTGGACTACGTCAAGGACGAGAGCAAGATCTCCTATCCCTGGAGCATGATCGACAAGATCACCCCGCGCCCCGACGCCAAGGTCCAGAAGATGCTGGAGGAGGACGGCTTCGAGGACAACTACACCATCGTCACCGAGCGCCACACCTTCACCGCGCCCTTCGTCAACGCCGAGGAGACCGAGTACCTGGTCATCGAGGACAAGTACACCAACGGCCGTCCCCCGCTGGAGCTGGGCGGCGTCATGTACGCCGACCGCGAGACGGTGGACAAGGTGGAGAAGATGAAGGTCTGCACCTGCCTGAACCCCCTGCACACCGCCATGTCCATCTACGGCTGCCTGCTGGATTACACCCTCATCAGCGCCGAGATGGCCGACGAGGATATCCGCGGCCTGATCACCAAGATGGGCTACATCGAGGCCATGCCCGTGGTGGTGGACCCCGGCGTGCTGAAACCCGCCGACTTCATCGGCGCCGTGCTCAACCGCCGCCTGCCCAATCCCTTCATGCCCGACGCGCCCCAGCGCATCGCCACCGACACCTCCCAGAAGCTGTCCATCCGCTTTGGCGAGACCATCAAGGCCTACATCGCCCAGGGTCTGGATCTGCATGAGCTGGTCCTCATCCCGCTGGTGCTGGCAGGCTATGCCCGCTACCTGAAGGGCATCGACGACGCGGGCAAGGCGTTCGAGCCCTCTCCCGACCCGCTGCTGGCCGAGCTGAGCGCCATCGTGGCACCCCTGGAGGTCAAGGAAGGCCCGCAGGATTTCAGCTGCCTGAAACAGCTGTACACCCGCAAGGACGTCTTTGGCCTGGACCTGTACGAAGCCGGCCTGGGTGAGAAGATCGAGGGGATGGCCGCCGAGCTGTATGCCGGCCCCGGCGCCGTCCGCAAGACCCTCCACAAGTACGTTTCCGCCCGCTGATCCCTCCGAACCCAACGCGATCGCCGCCCTGCACTGTGTTTGCTTTGCCGCAGTGCAGGGCTTTTTTGCCGGCGGCTTTTGTCTTTTTTCCAGCAGTTTGTGCACTTAGTATACAAGGTGCCGTTTTTGCCTTGACATCCAGCCGGCGGGGCTGTATCATACAAATAAGAGCGGCGCTCAGAGCGCTGCAACATCGACTTGCACAGGCGCCTGTTTGGCCCTGGGCATGACAGGAGGTAAATATCAATGTCTGTCTGCACCCCGAAATCCTTTGATCTGACCGGCAAGATCGCCCTGATCACCGGCGCTTCTTACGGCATCGGCTTTGCCATCGCCACCGCCATGGCAAACTGCGGCGCCACCATCGTCTTCAACGACATCAAGCAGGAGCTGGTGGACAAGGGCCTGGCCGCCTACAAAGAGGCCGGCATCGACGCCCACGGCTATGTCTGCGACGTCACCGACGAGGACGCCGTCAACGCCTTCATCAAGCAGGTCACCGAGGAAGTGGGCCACATCAACATCCTGGTCAACAACGCCGGCATCATCAAGCGCATCCCCATGTGCGAGATGACCGCCGCCCAGTTCCGCCAGGTCATCGACGTGGACCTGAACGCCCCCTTCATCGTCTCCAAGGCGGTCATCCCCGACATGATCCAGCAGGGCGGCGGCAAGATCATCAACATCTGCTCGATGATGAGCGAGCTGGGCCGCGAGACCGTGTCGGCCTACGCCGCAGCCAAGGGCGGCCTGAAGATGCTGACCAAGAACATCGCCTCCGAGTACGGCGAGTACAACATCCAGTGCAACGGCATCGGACCCGGCTACATCGCCACCCCGCAGACCGCGCCCCTGCGTGAGCGTCAGCCCGACGGCAGCCGTCATCCCTTCGACCAGTTCATCGTCTCCAAGACCCCGGCCGGCCGCTGGGGCAACGCCGAGGACCTGGGCGGCCCCGCCGTCTTCCTGGCCTCCGAGGCTTCCGACTTTGTCAACGGCCACATCCTGTATGTGGACGGCGGCATCCTGGCTTACATCGGCAAGCAGCCCCAGTAAGCGCAGCCGTCTGTAAAAAGCAAAAAACTCGCCCCCGCCTTTCTCGCTGTGAGAGAGACGGGGGCGTTTTTGCATCCTATAAGGCCGGGGGAAAAGGTCACTGGGCCTGTTCGGCGCGGTGCTTGGCCAGCAGGGCCTCGATCTTGCGGATGGGGTCCGCGATGGCCGAGACCGACACGTCGTGGTTCAGAGCCAGCACGAAGTAGGCCGCGTACTTCGAGACGTCCACGTCCAGATACCAGTCGCGCTGGAGCAGCTCGGGCTTGCGGTAGGTCAGGTTGGTGCCCACCACAAAGTCCAGTGCGCCCTCCTCCACGGCGGCGTCGAACTTGCCAAGGCCGGCGGTGAACAGGGGGAAGGTGGCGTCGGCGATGATGTGGGCGGCGCCGCGCTTCTTCAGCTCGCGGGCCACTTCCAGCATACTGTCGCCCGATGCGACGATATCGTCGGCCACGAACACCGTCTTGCCTTCCACCGATTCACCCAGATACTCGTGGGCCACGATGGGGTTGCGGCCGTTGACCACCGTGGTGTAGTCGCGGCGCTTGTAGAACATACCCAGGTTGCAGCCCAGCACGCTGGAGAAGTACATATTCCGGTTCATGGCGCCTTCGTCGGGGCTGACCACCATGAAATCGTTCTTGTCGAACGACAGGCCGGGCATCTTCTGCAGCAGGCTCTTGAGCACCTGATAGGTGGGCATGGCGTTGTCAAAGCTGAGCAGGGGGACGGCGTTCTGGACGCGGGGGTCGTGGGCGTCAAAGGTGATGATGTTCTTCACGCCCATATTCTGCAGCTCCTGCAGGGCCACAGCGCAGTCAAGGCTCTCCCGGACCTCACGGCGATGCTGACGGCCGCCGTACAGGCTGGGCATGATCACCGACACGCGGTGTGCCTTGCCTGCCACGGCCTGGATCAGACGCTTGAGGTTGGAGAAGTGGTCGTCCGGGGACATATGGTTCTCATACCCGAACAGCTTGTAGGTGACGCTGTAGTTGCCCGGGTCAACCACGATGAAGATGTCATCGCCCCGCACCGAATCCTTGACCAGACCTTTTGCGTCGCCGCTCTGGAAGCGGGGGCACTCGCAGGGGATGATGAAGCTGCCCTGCTCCATGCCGCTTTGTGCAGCCCACCGCATCAGGTGGCGGTCGATCAGGTTGGTCAGCTCCTCCGCACCGGGGCAGCACAGCAGGCGCAGGTCTGCAACGCTGCCGCCCTGGGCGAAGATATCCTTGGCTTCGATCACATTGGACATTTTTACGGCTCCTTTAATTCCTCTTTACCAGTGTTATGCCTATTTCATACGAAAAGGATCATGCCATTTTCATTTTATCACATTTTGGCCCTGCTGCCAGCAGGATTTTCAAATTTCTGCGCCTTGCACAGCAGTTATACCAAAATTCGCCCAGGTCTGTTCGTTATTGACAAATCCCGGCAGGCCGGTTTTCACAAAGTTGTTCTCACAAGCTGGCCACAGCGGCTTTCAGCTGTTCCACGCGGTCGGTGTTTTCCCAGCGCACCCCCAGGTCCTCGCGGCCCATGTGGCCGTAGGCCGCCAGTTTCCGGTAGATGGGCTTGCGCAGATCCAGGTCCCGGATGATGGCGGCGGGGGTCAGGTCAAAGACCTGTTCCACGGCCTGCTCGATCCGGGCATCCTCCACCGTGCCGGTGCCGAAGGTATCCACCATGATGGACACCGGCTGGGCCACGCCGATGGCATAGGCCAGCTGCACCTCGCAGCGGCGTGCCAGGCCGGCGGCCACCACATTCTTGGCCACCCAGCGGGCGGCGTAGGCGGCGCTGCGGTCCACCTTGCTGGGGTCCTTGCCCGAGAAGGCGCCGCCGCCGTGGCGGGCGTAGCCGCCGTAGGTATCCACGATGATCTTGCGCCCGGTCAGGCCGCTGTCGCCCTGGGGCCCGCCGATGACGAACCGGCCGGTGGGGTTGATGAAATACTTGGTGTTCTCGTCCAGCAGACCGGCGGGGATGACGGCCCGGATCACCTGCTCCATCACATCGGCCCGCAGGGTCTCCATATCCACGTTCTCCCGGTGCTGGGTGGAGACCACCACCGTGTCCACACGGACGGGGCGGTCGCCCTCGTACTCCACCGTCACCTGGCTCTTGCCGTCGGGGCGCAGGTAATCCAGCAGGCCGCTCTTGCGCACCTCGGTCAGGCGGCGGGCCAGCTTGTGGGCCAGGCTGATGGGCAGGGGCATCCGCTCGGGGGTCTCGTCGCAGGCATAGCCGAACATCATGCCCTGGTCGCCGGCGCCGCCCACCTGGTCGTTGGTGCCCAGGGCGATGTCGGGGCTCTGGCCGTCGATGTTGGAGATGACGGCGCAGGTATCGGCGTCAAAGCCGTACTTGGCGCGGGTGTAGCCGATGTCGGCCACCACCTCCCGCACCAGCTTCTGGAAGTCCACATAGCAGCTGGTGGTGATCTCCCCCATGATGTGGACCAGGCCGGTGGACACGCAGGTCTCACAGGCCACCCGGGCGCCGGGGTCCTGCTCCAGGATGGCGTCCAGGATGGCGTCCGAGATCTGGTCGCAGATCTTGTCGGGATGCCCCTCGGTGACGGATTCGGATGTAAACAGATGTCTTGCCATAGTATGCTCCTCTCTTACAGGTATATCGCAAACGGTCCCAAACAAAAAGACACCCGGAACCCGAAGGCTCCGAGTGTCCCACTCTTATCTTTCGGTTTCCCGCAGGATTTGGCACCTTACGCTTGCGCGCAGGTTGTCGGGCTTCACAGGGCCTGTCCCCTCAGCCGCTCTTGATAAGCACGGTATTCAATTTGTTGCAAAGGGTAGTATAGCATCCCTTCGTCCGATTGTCAAGCGCAAAGCGGCGCTGCGGCCAAAAGGCTCAGTAGCCCCTGGCCTGCTCGCCCCGGATCAGCTTGACGGCGCGGCTGGTGCCCAGGCGGTCTGCGCCCAGCTCGAGGAAGGTCTCCATATCCCGGATGGTGGAGATGCCGCCGGCGGCCTTGACCTTGCAGCGGCCCGCCACCCCCTTGACCATCAGGGCCACGTCCTCAAAGGTAGCCCCGCCGGTGGAAAAGCCGGTGCTGGTCTTGATATAGTCGGCCCCGGCCTCGCAGACGATGTCGCACATCCTGCGCTTTTCCTCGTCGGTCAGCAGGCAGGTCTCGATGATGACCTTGAGGACCTTGTCCCCCACCGCCTCCTTGACGGCCCGGATGTCCTCCCGCACGGCGTCGTACTCGCCGTTTTTCAGCCGGCCGATGTTGATGACCATATCCACCTCGTCGGCGCCGTTGGCAATGGCGGTGCGGGCCTCAAAGGCCTTGGACGCGGTGTCCATGGCGCCCAGAGGGAAGCCCAC
The DNA here is from genome assembly GCF_002160915.1 of Faecalibacterium sp. An121. Classification (GTDB taxonomy): domain Bacteria; phylum Bacillota; class Clostridia; order Oscillospirales; family Ruminococcaceae; genus Faecalibacterium; species Faecalibacterium avium. Next base: position 14,612 of record NZ_NFLM01000003.1, on the reverse strand, counting down.
CACGCAGCAGACCTTGCAGCGGCCTGCCAGATACGCCGCAGCCTGGCGGACGTAGCAGGTATTGATGCAGACCGAAGCGGTGCCGTAGGCCACCGCCTCATCGCACAGCGCCTGCACCTGGGGCCAGGTCGCCTCGGGCTTGAGCAGGGTGTGGTCCACGTGGGACAGGATTTCCTTGTGATCCATTGTTCAACCTCCGTTGTTAATGCTGCTTTTTGGCCTTCTTCACCAGGCCGATGCCCACGCCGCTGAGCACGATGGCGACGATGGACGCCAGCGCCCCGATGATGCCCAGCACCAGGCCCGACACCAGAAAGCCAAAACCTTTCAACTTGTGAACCATACTCGTTACCTCCGTTCATTGCGGGCCCCGACGGGCGGGGTCCCTGAAGATCAACAGCTTGCTGAACAGGTAGTTCAGCACGATGACCAGCACATTGGAAAACGCCTTGACGCCCAGGCCCCACAGCGCCAGCGCGGCGGCCGGGTGATCCAAGGCGGCGCCGCCGCCCTGCCACAGGGCCACGGCCCCCCACAGCGCCCCGCCGAACAGGCCGTCCAGCACCGTCTGCACCGCAGCCTGCCCCCACAGGGCCAGGCCGTTGCCCACCGCCGCCATGATGACGGTATCCAGCAGCATGGTGCCCAGACGGCAGCCCACAAAGCGGCCGAACTCCACGGCGGCGGCCCGGCCGCGGGTATGGCTGCCAAAGACGAACCGCCGGTTGGTGGCATAGGCAAAGAGGATGCACAGGATGTTGTCCAGCACATTGCCCCAGCTGTTGGCGGCACGGTAGCCGAACAGGGCCTGGAACAGCCCGTACAGGACCATATTCAGCAGGGTGGTCAGGACGCCGAACACCAGATAGCGCAGCGCCTCGCCGTGGGCCCGGGCCCCGGCCCATACTTTCTTGACAGCAGACATACAGCACCCGATCCCCATCCTCCCTGCCGGCGGCCGGGGGAATGGAACAAAAACGCCCCGCCGCCTTTTTACCGGCAACGGGGCAGTCTTTTACTCAACTCCAGGAGGCTCCGGCACGGTCCGGTCCTGCCGCCGGCGCGCGTTGACACGCCCCGGTACCGGCGCCCGGGCCTGTCGGACCCATCGGACAAAGGGAGGGCTTACTCCTCGTTGTCCTTATCCTTCAGCAGGGCCTTCATGGACAGGCTGATGCGCTTCTTGTCGAAGTCCACATCCAGCAGCTTGACGTCCACCATGTCGCCCACCTTCAGCACATCCGAGACCTTCTCAACGCGCTCGTTGCTGATCTCGCTGATGTGCACCAGGCCGTCCACACCCGGCAGGATGCGGACGAAGGCGCCAAACTTGGTCAGGGACACCACGGGAGCGTGGAAGACGCTGCCCACGGGGTAGCTGCTGCGCAGCTGCTCCCAGGGGTTGTCCTCGCTCTTCTTGTAGCCCAGAGAGACCTTGTGGTTGTCGCGGTCGATATCCTTCACATACACCTCGATGGTGTCGCCCACGCTGACCACCTCGGAGGGATGCTTGATGCGGTTCCAGCTCAGCTCGCTGATGTGGCACAGGCCGTCCACGCCGCCGATGTCCACAAAGGCGCCGTAGGAAGTCAGGCTCTTGACCACGCCGGTGTAGGTCTTGCCGACCTCGACGTTGGACCAGAACTCCTCGCGGCGGACCTTGTTCTCCTCTGCGGTGACCTTGTTGATGCTGCCCACGATCTTGCGGCCGGAGCACTCGGTGACGACCAGACGGACGTGCTTGCCCACCAGGGCGGTGTAGTCCTCGTCGCGGCGCATGGTGGCCTGGGAACGGGGGACGAACACCTTGACGCCGTTGACGTTCACAACGACGCCGCCCTTGTTGTACTCGGTGACGTCGCCCTCGACGACCTCGCCGGACTCAGCGGCCTTGGCGATCTCCTCCATGCCCTTGCGCGAGGCGAGCTTCTTGCGGGAGAGCTGGATGATGCCGTCCTGATCCATAACCTTCTCGACGATGAGGTCCAGCTCATCGCCAACCTTGACCAGATCCTCGACCTTTGCGGAGGAATCGTCGGTCAGCTCGCTCAGACGGACAACGCCGGTCTGCTTGGCACCGATGTCGACCTGGATCTCGTTGGCGGAAATGCTGGTCACGACTCCTTTCACAATACTGCCTGCATGAACACGTTTTTCCTCGGATGCGTTCAGCATCTCCTCGAAGCTCATGCTGTCATTGATTTCTGTCATACTGTTAAGTACCTCCTCAATAATAGACGATGGCGTTGAAGCCCCTGCTGTCACGCCCGCCGTCCTCACATCTGCAAACCACTCGGGCTGAAGCTCGCTTGCTGTTTCAACCGTAACGGCCCGCGTATGTTTTGCGGCGACTGCGACCAGCTTCTGGGTATTGGAAGAATGATGACCGCCAATCACGACCACAAGATCGCACTGCCGGCTGAGGTCTTCCGCTTCCTGTTGCCTCGCCCACGTCGCATTACATATTGTATCAAAAATTTCGGCGTTTGTATAGGCTTTTTTCAGAAACTCCGAACATTCTTGCCATTTTGTTGCTTGAAATGTGGTCTGAGCAACCACAAACATCCGTTTTTCGGGATTTTCAGGCCCTTTCCAGGCCCGCAGCTGGGCCAGATCGGCAAAGACGAAGGACTCCCCGCGGGTATGTCCCACGATTCCCTGGACCTCGGGATGGGCGCTGTCCCCGGCCACGGCCAGGCACGCGCCCTCCTGTTCGGCCCGCCGGGCGATGGCGTGGATCTTGGCCACGAAGGGGCAGGTGGCGTCCTGCCAGGGCAGGTTTAGCGCCTGCAGCTGGTCGTAGACGCTGCGGGGCACCCCGTGGCTGCGGATGACCACCTTGTAGCCGGGGGGCACCTGCTGCGGGCTGTCGGCCACCAGGGCGCCCCGCCGGGCCAGCTCCGCCACCACCTGGGGGTTGTGGATGAGGGGGCCGAGGGTGGCCACCTTCTCGCCCTGGTCCAGCAGGCTGCGGGTGAGCTGGACGGCCCGGTCCACCCCAAAGCAGAAGCCGGCGGTGCGGGCCAAACGTATCTCCATAAGGTTCCCCTCCTGTTTGGTGCAGTTTTATGCGCTGGCGGTGCGGCCCTCAAAGCCGTAGCGCTCGCCCAGATCGACCCACGCGGCGGTGAGGGCCTGCTTGTTGGCCTTGAGCTTCTTGATGTCCCGCCGGCTTTCCATCTGGAACTGGGCCGCCGGCATGGGCTCCCCGAAGATGACCCGCACCCGGCAGAACAGCTTCATCCGGCCGTCGGGGGTATCGTACAGCACCCGGCAGGGGATGACGTCGGTGCCGGCCCCCGCCGCCACCACGAACAGCCCGCTCTTGGGGGGGAGCAGTTTGCCCTCCTTTTCCCGGGTGCCCTCGGGGAACAGCAGCAGGCCGCGGCCCTTTTTGCACTCCTCGATGGTGTGGTTGAGGGTCTCCATCTCGTCCTTGGTCCCCCGCACCATCACGCAGCCGCACTGGCCCAAAAACCAGGTGACGACGGGGTTGATCTCGAACAGCTCCTTTTTGCCGAAGACCACCATCCGCTTGCCCCAAAAGCGCGCGATGGCGATGAACACCGGGTCGATGGCCGAGATATGGGTGGGGGCCAGGATGAACCCCGGCGACTGGATCTTTTTCAGGTTCTCCTTCCCGATCACCTGGATGCGGAACAGGATGTGCCAGATCAGCCAGGCACCGGCAATGATAACAGGATACAACATGATTATTCCCCCACACGCTCTTTGATGATCTGCTTCATGGCGGCCAGGCTCTGGGCCAGGTCCATGGCAGAAGTATCCAGCAAAACCGCGTCCGCGGCGCGGCGGAGGGGGGCGGCGGCCCGGCCGCTGTCCTGCTCGTCCCGCTGCTTGACGTCGGCCAGCACCTCCTCGTAGCGGTCGGGGCGGCCTGCGGCCTGGTATTCCAGCCAGCGGCGGCGGGCCCGGGCCTCGGGGCTGGCCGTCAGAAAGATCTTGACGGTGGCGTCGGGCAGGATGACGGTGCCGATGTCCCGGCCGTCCATCAGGACGTTGCCGGTGCGGGCCATATCCCGCTGCAGATCCAGCAGGAAGGCGCGGACGGCGGGGTTTGCCCCCACCGCCGAAGCCGCCATGCCCACCTGTTCGGTGCGGATGAGGCCGCTGACGTCCTCCTCATTTAAATAGATATGCTGCTGGCCGTCCAGCACCGCCAGACGCAGGCGGATGCGGGGCAGCAGGGCATCCACCCCGGCCTGGTCCGCCGGGTCGATGCCGGCCCGCAGGGCATACAGCCCCACCGCCCGGTACATGGCGCCGGTGTCCACATAGATGTAGCCCAGATCCCTGGCCAGCTGCCTGGCCAGAGTGGATTTGCCCGCCCCGGCGGGGCCGTCGATCGCAACCGATATCATATTCCCATTTCTCCTTTTGACGGGCAGAGAGGGCCTGCCCGCCCGCACTTTCCTTTTTATTCCGCCACCACGGCGGTGCCGCTGACGGTGACCATCAGCATCCCGTTGTCGGCGCCCAGGACCTCATAGTCGATGTCCACGCCCACCACGGCGTTGGCCCCCATCGCGGCGGCCCGCTGCTGCATCTCCTCCATCGCGCTCTGCCGGGCGCCGATCAGCTCATCCTCGTAGCTGCCCGAGCGCCCGCCCAGGAAGTTGGTGAAAGACGCGGCGATATCCCGGACAAAGTTGACCCCCGAGATGACCTCGCCGCAGACGACGCCCTTGTATTCGGTGATGCGCATTCCCTCGATGGAGGGGGTAGTGGTAACGATCATACAGCATTTCCTCCTTTGGTATCCTGTTCCAGATGGGCCGCGAAGGCCTGGGCCGTGCAGAAGGCGATCTGCAGATTGTAGCCGCCGGTGTAGGCGTCCACATCCAGCACCTCCCCGGCAAAATACAGCCCTGCGGCCTTTTTGCTGGCCATGGTCCGGGGGTCCACCTCCCGCACCGGCACGCCCCCCGCCGTGATGACGGCATGGGCCAGGTCGCCCCGGGCGTCGATGGGCACCGCCCAGTGCTTGCACAGGCGCACCAGCTCCCGCTTTTGTTCCCGGGTGATCTGGTTGGCGCGGGTGGCGGGGTCGATGCCCCACCGCTGGACCATCACCGGCTGCATACTGGCGGGCAGCAGCTTGACAAGGGCGCCCTGGGCCGCATGGTTGGACAGCAGGGCGAAGTCCCGGGTGATCCGGTCGTACAGCTGCTGGTCGCTGAGGGCCGGTTTCAGGTCGATCTCCACCCGGTAGCGGTGCCGGTCCATATCCCCCAGATGGCTCGACGCGCTGAGGGTCAGGGGGCCGCTGATGCCAAAGTGGGTGAACAGCATCTCCCCCTGCTCGGAAAAGATGGCCTTGCCGTCCTCATAGAGGGTGAGGACCACGTTTTTCAGGGCCAGGCCCATCATCTTTTTGCAGTCCGGGTCGCTGCTGACCAGGCTGACCAGGCTGGGCACCGGCTCCACGATGGTGTGGCCGGCCTGCCGGGCCAGCTTGTAGCCGTCCCCGGTGGACCCGGTCCCCGGGTAGCTGACCCCGCCGGTGGCCACCAGGACGCAGTCGGCCGGATACCGCCGGCCCGAGACCCCCCGGACCCCCACGCAGCGGCAGGCGGGGCCTTTCTTTTTCCCCGGCGGCGGCTCCGTCTCCAGCGGTTCGAGCAGCAGCGAGGCGGCCCCGTCGTACACCAGCTCGGCCCCGGCGGCGTAGTCCAGCAGGGCCTGGCGGACCTCGGCGGCCTTGTCCGACACCGGGAACACCCGGCGGCCCCGCTCCACCTTCAGCGCCACCCCCAGGGACTCGAACAGGTCCATGGTCGCGGACGGCGGGAAAGCGTGGAGGGAAGAATACAAAAACCGGGGATTGGTGCGCACATGGCGCAGAAATTCCTCCTCGCCGCAGGCATTGGTCAGGTTGCAGCGCCCCTTGCCGGTGACCAGGATCTTCTGGGCGGGCCGGGGGGCGTGTTCCAGCAGCGTGACGGTATGTCCCCGGCGGACGGCGGCGCCCGCAGCCATCAGCCCGGCGGCCCCCGCACCCACGATCACGATTTGTGCCATCGGCGACACTCCCTTTTTCGTCAGATTCCGTACTTTTTAATAATACCAGAATCCAGCGGCAAAAGCAATTATGAAAAATCGGCCCCCACCGCCCCGGGACGCAAAAAAGTCCCGCTCTGCCGTTTGGGCGGGACAAAAACAAAGGCACGGCGCCCCGGATGCGCGCCGCGCCCTTCCCTGTCAGCTGCCGATCAGCTTGACCGGGTCCAGATATTGGTCCTGGTCCAGCACCTCCAGGTGGATATGGGGGTCCTGGGCGCTCTCGCCGGTGATGGAGCCGGCCCGGCCCAGGCGCTGGCCCGACGTCACCTGCTCGCCCTGCCGGACGGCCGGGTCCTCCACCGCCGCGATCCGCCACAGCCGGCCTTCGGCGTCACGGATGGAGGCCACCACCCCCCAGTTGCCCTCGGCGGCCAGGCTCTCCACCGTGCCGCTCACCGGGCAGAGGATGTCCTCCCCTTCCTCGCAGGCGTAATCCACGCCGTTGTGGGTGCGCCAGTCCCCCAGGGTCTCATGGTAGACCAGTTCGTCCCCGGTCCACACCGCCAGCACCCGTCCAGAGACAGGCCGCGTATAGCCCGGCCCGGCCGAGGCGCTGGCAGCGGGCGATCCGGTTTGCAGTTCGGAGGGTTCGGACACCGAACCAGACCCAGACGGCGCACCAGAAGATCCTTTGGACGTGCCAGGCTCGGGCACATCCTCCGCCGCCCGGGCCACGTCGGCCGCCTGCTGCTGCCATATCGCTTCCTCCTTGTCCATTCCTTCTTCCACGCCCGGGTAGCTCTCCTCCCCGGTGACGCTCTGCCCGGGGTCCTGCCCCAGGTCCCTTGCCATCTGGTCGCGGACGGTCCGCACGGCCCACACGCCGACGGCCGCAGCCGCCGCCACGCAGGCCAGCAGGGCCAGCGCAAAGCCCTTGCCCCGCAAAAAATTCCTGATATGCTCCATGCTCTTGTTTCTCCTTCGGTAACCTGTGTACGGGTGTTGTGCTTAGTTTTGACACTTGCGGGCGGAATATTCGTGCGGGGAGAAAAAAGCGGGACGGGGCGCGCGAACCTTTTATAAAAGGAAGGGCGGGGCGTTTTGGCATTTCCGTCAAAAGTTCCGTCTCCGTTTGTGCATACAAGCCAAAATCACGCGAAAGCGGTCTGGGCCGGCTTGTGGCACTTTTCCATTTATTCTACAATCCCCTCGGTTTTCTTGTATGAATCGCTGAATTTGTAACAAACGCTCAAAACCTATTGAAAATCAGAAAAAAACTGTGCATAATTATAGTCGTGATAGATTGAATTTGTATGATCTGTAAACAATCTGTGTCCAAAAGAAAAACCGTCGCGTGGTTGTTCTTTTTTCGAAAACGTTTCACCTCCTGTGGACGGGCGGGGTCCACCCCCCGGACGGCCGCAGGTGGAAATAAGTATGGAGAAGGAGAAATAACATGGTAGGAATCTTGATTGCAGGGCACGGCGGCTTTCCCAGCGGCGTGCTCAGCGCGGTCAACCTGGTGGCCGGCAATCCCGGCAACGTGACCGCCGTAGACTTTGTGGAGGGCATGAGCACCGACGAGCTGAAGGCCAAGATGCTTGCGGCCCTGGATGGGATGGAGCAGGAGGAGATCCTGGTCCTGACCGACCTGGCCGGGGGCACCCCCTTCCGCACGGCCGCCGAGATCAAAGCCGTGTATACCGGCAAGCGGATGCGGGTGGTGGCAGGCGCCAATATGCCCGCCGTGGTGGAGGCCGCTTTCTCCAGCGGCGACATGGAGCTGGACGAGCTGACCGCCGACGTGATCCAGACCGGCACCGAGGGCTTTGTGGACCTGGACGCTCTGGGCGCCGGGGAGGAGGAGGCCGAAGCCGCCGCGTTCGAGGACGGCATCTGACGCCCTGTGCACAAAGGAGAACATCATGATCAAAAAGATCGCTGTGGAACCCATCCGGTTCCGTGACAAGTACCTGTCCACCCCCCTGCTGACCAAAGCGGAGGTGGAGCAGGCCATGGACTATGTGGTCCGGCAGACCCGGGCCAACATGGAATACTTTGGCAAAAAGTTCCCCTGGTCGGCCACCAAGGGCCTGAAGTACCCCATCATCGAGAACATCGAGTGGACCGACGGCTTCTGGACCGGCCTGCTGTGGCTGTGCTATGAGTACACCGGGGACGAAGCGTTCCGGGTGCGGGCCGAGGAGAACATCGACTCCTTCCTGCACCGGGTGGAGAACCGCATCGAGCTGGACCACCACGACCTGGGCTTTTTGTATTCGCCCTCCTGTGTGGCCGGCTACAAGCTGGTGGGCTCGGAAAAGGGCAAGCGGGCCGGCATCCTGGCTGCGGACAAGCTGATGGAGCGCTACAACCCCCGGGACGGCTTCATCCAGGCCTGGGGCGCTGTGGGCGCCCAGGACAACTACCGTCTGATCATCGACTGCTTTATGAACATCCCTCTGCTGTACTGGGCCACCCGGATCACCGGCGATGCCAAGTACGCCCAGGCGGCCGACAAGCACTTTGAAAAGGCGGCCAACTACGTCATCCGGGACGATGCGTCGGCGTTCCACACCTATTACTTTGACGCCAAGACCGGCGAGCCGCTGCGGGGCGCCACCCGGCAGGGGTACAGCGACGATTCCGCCTGGGCCCGCGGACAGGCCTGGGGCATCTACGGCATCCCCCTCAACTACATCCAGAACCACAACCCCGCATCCATCAACCTGTACGAGGGGATGACCAACTATTTCCTCAACCGCCTGCCGGAGGACGACGTCTGCTATTGGGACCTGATCTTCGGCGACGGCTCGGGACAGTCGCGGGATTCTTCCGCCGCCGCCATCGCGGTATGCGGGATGCACGAGATGGGCAAATACCTGCCGGAGGTGGACCCCGAAAAGGACACCTACAAGCGCGCCGCCCACCGCATCCTGCGCTCTCTGATCCAGAATTACCAGGGCCATGAGGCTGCCCCCGGCAACCCTGTGCTGTACCACGGCGTTTACTCCTGGCACAGCGGCAAGGGCGTGGACGAGGGCAACATCTGGGGCGACTACTATTATATGGAAGCCCTGGTCCGGTTCTGGAAGGATTGGGATTTGTACTGGTGAGCCGCTGTGCGGTCCCCGGTATAAATAGATTTATGATGAAGGAGGAACAATCGTCATGACACCCAACATTGTCGCATTCCGTATCGACGAGCGCCTGATCCACGGGCAGGGGCAGCTTTGGATCAAAGCCCTTGGCTGCAACACCGTGATCGTTGCAAACGATTCTGCCGCGGCAGATCCGATGCAGCAGCAGCTGATGAAGGCCGTGGTCCCCAAGACCATCGCCATGCGCTTCTTCTCGATCCAGCACACCTGCGACATCATCCACAAGGCTTCGCCCAAGCAGGTCATCTTCCTGGTCTGCAAGAGCCCTGCGGATGCTCTGAAGCTGGTGGCCGGCGGCGTGCCTGCCAAGGAGATCAACGTGGGCAACATCCACCACGCGCCCGGCAAGGAGGAGGTCAGCAAGTACATCGCTCTGGGTCCCGAGGACAAGGAAGCCCTGCGGACGCTGCGTGACCAGTACGGCATCACCTTCAATACCCAGACCACCGCGGCCGGCGACGACGGCGGCAAGCAGGTCGATCTGAACCAGTATCTGTAAGGGAGGAACCTTTTGTGGAAATCAGCATTGTACAATGTCTTTTGATCGGTCTGTGGACCGCCGTCTGCCTGGCCGGCAACCTGCTGGGCATCTACACCAACCGCTGCCTGGTGATGGCCACCGGCGTGGGCATCATCCTGGGCGACCCCATCAACGGCCTGGCCATGGGCGCCGTGGGTGAGCTGGCCTTTATGGGCTACGGCGTCTCCCAGGGAGGCTCGGTGCCCCCCAACCACATGGGCCCTGGCATCGTGGGCGCCATCATGTGCATCACCGCCGGCGTTGACGTCAACACCGCGCTGGCTCTGAGCATCCCCTTCGCCGTGGCCTTCCAGTTCGTCATCACCGCTACTTACACCTTTGCCACCACCCTGACCGGCACCGCCATCAAGGCGCTGGACAACAAGAATTTCACCCTGTTCCGCATTGCCGCCAACGCCACCGTCGCGGTCTTTGCCATCGTGGGCTTCATCATCGGCTTTGCCGCCGCGTTCAGCTCGGAAGGCCTGAGCGCCGTCATCGCCCTGATCCCCGACTGGCTGAACGCCGGCCTGAGCGTCGCCGGTCAGATGCTGCCCGCCATCGGCTTTGCCATGATCCTGAACGTCATGGCCAAGAAGGAGCTGATCCCCTTCGTGCTGCTGGGCTACATCGCCATTGCATACCTGGGCCTGCCCACCATGGGCGTCACGTTCCTGGCCGCCTGCGTTGCGCTGATCGTTTTCTGGCACAGCGGCAGCTCCAACAAAGAGGAAGAATCGGAGGTTGAATTCGAAGATGGCATCTAATTATCAGATCACCAAGGGCGACATCGTCAAAACGTCGCTGCGCTCCTACTTTTTGCAGAACGGCTTCAACTACGGCAACTACCAGGGCCTGGGCTACGCCAATATGCTCTACCCCACCCTGCGCAAGATGTACAAGGACGACGATGACGCTCTGCAGGCTGCCCTGAAGGACAACATCGAGTTCTTCAACTCGAACATCCACTTCACCCCCTTCATCACCTCGCTGCACCTGGTGATGCTGCAGAACAAGACCCCCGGCGCTGAGATCCGCAACATCAAGATGGCCCTGATGGGCCCTCTGGCCGGCATCGGCGACTCTCTGTCCCAGTTCTGCCTGGCTCCCCTGTTCGGCACCATCGGCGCGTCTCTGGCCGCCGACGGTCTGATGCTGGGACCCCTGTTCTTCTGGCTGGGCATGAACATCACCCTGCTGATCATCAAGCTCCTCACCGGCAATCTGGGCTATAAGCTGGGCACCAGCGTCATTTCCACCCTGTCCGAGAAGATGGCCCAGATCTCCAACGTGGCCAGCATGATCGGCGTCGCCGTCATCTCGGGTCTGGCGGTCAACTTCGTCAAGATCAACTGTGCGCTGCAATACGTCTCCACCATGCCCACCGGCGAGCAGTCGGTGGTATCGATCCAGAGCATGATGGACGCCATTGCGCCCAAGCTGCTGCCCGTGCTGTACACCGCTCTGATGTTCTATCTCATCAAGAAGAAGAAGTGGACCACCTACAAGCTGGTCATCCTGACCATCATCGTGGGCGTCCTGCTGTCGGTGCTGGGCATCCTGGCCTGACCTCTGCAAACCAACCTTTGGGCGGGGATGCGCTGTGCATCCCCGTCTTTTTCTATGGAGGGAACATCATGGAACGACCGGATCTCACCGCCCTGCGGGCCCTTTGCCAGCGCTTTGTCCAGTGCTATGACCCCGCCGGCACCGCCCGCTACATCCGCAGCCACTGTCCCGACGAGGCCGCCGGGCTGCTGCGCCAGGCCGACCAGCTGCTGGCCCATACCTTCCGGTTCCAGGACAAATGGGACATGGAGCCCTGCCCCACCCCCTACACCCTGGAGCCCGGCCAATGGCTGTACAGTCCCAACGGGGACCCCGAGTGGGTCTTTATGCTCAACCGCCACGACCTGCTGCTCAAGCTCTGGCAGGCCGCCCAGCTCACCGGCGAGGAGCGGTATCTGGCGTCGCTGCGGGATTACCTGCTGGACTGGGCGGAGCGAAACCCCATCACCCTTGCGGGCACCGACGCCACCCGCACCATCGACACCGGCATCCGCTGCATGAACTGGTGCGGGCTGCTGCTGCCTCTGCTGGCCCGGAACGTCCTGGATGACGGGCAGGCCGGCCGGCTGCTGGACTGCATGGCCCGGCAGTTTGAAAATATGCGGGCGCGGTACATCGGCAAATACACCCTGAGCAACTGGGGCGTGCTGCAGACCACCGCCATCTGCGCCGGCTATGCCTGGTTCGGGGACTTTTTGCCCGACGGGCTGGAGGCGTGGGCCTGGGACGAACTGGAGCAGGAACTGGAGCTGCAGATCCTGGAGGACGGCGCCCACTGGGAGCAGTCGGCCATGTACCATGTGGAGGTGCTCAACACCTGCGTCAAGCTGCTGGCCCACCTGCTCTATGCACAGGCCGCCGGCCAGCCGCTGTGTTCCCGGGCCCGGCGCGCCCTGGCCGGGGCCCACCTGTGGACCGACGCGGAGGAAGCCGCCGCAGCCCCCGGGCAGGGCTATGACCGGGGCCAGCCCGGCTGGCTGTGGGGCGCCGTGCGGGTGCTCAGCCGCCATGTGCTCTACACCGCCGACCCGGCCCATCTGCAGCTGCCCCAGTGCGACAGCGACGTCACCGACGTGCGGGACGTGCTGGCACGGTCGGCCGCGCTGCTGGACGGCGGCGGCATCTACCGCTTTGCCGCCGGCAGCCGTCTGGACATGGACAGCGCCTGGCTGCTGGGCGCGCCGGGCCGGCAGCGCTTTCTGGAGCGCGCGGCCTGCGTCCCCGGCCATCTGCAATGGGACTGCGGCCATGCGGGCAACTTCTTCTGGCGCAGCAGCTGGGAGGAGGACGCCGACTTCACCTGGCTCAAAAACAGCACCCTGGGCAGCGGTCACGGTCATCTGGACCAGACCCAGCTCTGCCTGTACCACAAGGGCCGGCCCTTCCTGGTGGACAGCGGCCGCTACACCTACCGGGAGGACGATCCCCTGCGGATGGCCCTGAAAAATCCCCAGGCCCACTCGGTCTGCGTCATCGACGGCCAGTCGGGGGGCCATGCGGACAGCTCCTGGACCAACGACGCCTGCGGCGAGGTGCTCAAGAGCTACGCCTGCACCCGGGGCGCCGCATCCTATGCCGAAATGCCCCTGCGCGGGACCCTGGCCGACGGCACGCCCTATCTGATCGTCCGCAAGGTGCTGGTCCTGCCGGGGGGCGTATGGCTGTCGGTGCAGGATGTCAGCTGCGCCGGAGCCCATGTCCTGGAGGAATCCTTCCATCTGGACGAGGCCGTACAGGTCACGGGCAAAGACCGGACCTTCACCCTGCAAAACGGCGGCGTCCGGCTGAACCTGTTCTCGGACGCGCCCCTCACCCTGGGCACCGCCGTCCATTCCAAGCGCTACAACGAAAAGACCGACGCGCCGGTGCTGCGCAAGCGGGGCGTGATGGACGGCCGTCAGACCTGGGCCGCCCTGCTGACCGCCGAAGGCATCGAGGCCAGCTGCGCTCCGGTGTTCCAGTTCGGCAAACCGCAGCCGGTCAGCCCCGACTGTCTCACCGCCTGGGATCTCCGGATGCCGGACGGCACCACCTGGACCGCCCTGCTCTGGCACCGGGAGACCTTCCGGGGCGGCAAAATGTACCTCTGCCACGATATACCCGTCTATGGCAAGGCGGTGGTGCTGCACCGGGACGCCGACGGCGCCCTGCTGGAGCGCATCCGCCTGAAAACCTGATCACCGGGAGGGAACGATATGGAAAACAAGATCTGCATTCTGGACGCCGACGGCCAGACCAAAGCCGAGCTGAGCGGCAGCGGCGAAGTGGTCCTGGGCTGGAAATACGGCGAATACGCCCCGGGGGACGTGATCGTCTTTACGGTATCGAAGCCCGGCTATTACAAGGTGCGGGTGGATGACTGCATCGACGAGGCCCTGGTCTATCTGACCGGCACCACCCTGCGGTATCCGGTCCTGTTCGATGAAAAGAAGCTCGCCCACAATCCCAAGGCCTTTGCCGGCGACCGCCACTATCTGATGGTGCGCCCCGCCTGGCCCTGGGAGCTGGGGTACCGCAATCTGGCTCTCAATCCCGCCGACCAGCACGACGTGGAGGGCTGCTACCCCCACGCCACCGCCAATGTGGAGACCCGGGGCGAAAGCGTTTTCGCCGCCCGCAACGCCATCGACGGCCTGCTGGCCAACCGCTCCCACGGCAAGTGGCCCTTCTCCTCCTGGGGCATCAACCAGCAGGACGACGCCGAATGGACCCTGCACTTTGGCCGGCCGGTGGACTTTGACACCATCGTGCTGTACACCCGCGCCGACTTCCCCCACGACAACTGGTGGACCCAGGTCACCCTCACCTTCTCGGACGGCACCAGCCAGACCGTCAGCCTGGAAAAGAGCTATGAGCCCCACCGTCTGTCCATTGCCCGCAAGGGGATCACCTGGATCCGGCTGGGCCAGCTGATCAAGGCCGACGACCCCTCTCCCTTCCCCGCCCTGACCCAGTTTGAGGTCTGGGGCCGGGACAGCACCGGCGTATAAGCCCCGCCTTCCCCGTTTCCCGCCATCGCCTCCGGCTCGGTCGCCGGGGGCTTTTTGTTTGGCGTCGTACAAAGTGAATGATTTCCCTACCCTGAGAAAATCATTCAAATCATGCAAATCATGCATTCTGTACGATACAAAACAAACGACACGGCTTGTCAAGAGGGCAAAAAGCGCTAAAATGCGTCGGCCTCTGGACTCCCTACCCACCCTCGACGACCAGGGTATGCCCCTGGACCCAAAAGAAGAAGTCGCTCTAGTCGGCTGGCTGAAAAAGCGTGTAAGAGTGCATTAGAGGAATTGCACAACGCTTTTTCCGGGCGCCAGCCTCCCGCCGCTCCGATCCTG
>NZ_NFLM01000029.1 GCF_002160915.1 Faecalibacterium sp. An121 | reverse complement strand
GAGGAATAGAACCATATTCCTTCTGTTGTTGATCGCACCAAAACAAAAGAACTTTTGCGTCACGAAAGATAGGGTCCCTCTGCGGGGGTCGGCCATTTGGCCGGCCCCCGCATTGTTTTTGGGCCGGCCAGCGCTTTTGCTGCAACTGGGACAGGATAAAATTGCGGGATGTTCTTTATTTTGTCATAACTGTTCCGTATAATGAAACTGTGAACGTATCGGCGGGGCGGGGGCCGTTGCTGCCTGCCCGGAGCAAAAAGGTGCATCCGCACTGCCTGGGGATGCGCCCCGTGTGAAGGAGAACCACTATGGCAAACGAAAAGATCCTCGTCGTGGACGACGACCAGAATATCTGCGAGCTGCTGCGGCTCTACCTGACCAAGGAGGGCTATCAGGTCACCCTTGCGTCGGATGGGGAGGACGCCCTGGCCAAGTACGCCCAGGCCAAGCCCGACATGGTGCTGCTGGATGTGATGATGCCCAGGCTGGACGGCTGGGAGGTCTGCCGCCGCATCCGCAAGCAGGGCGATACCCCGGTGATCATGCTGACCGCCAAGGGCGAGACATTCGACAAGGTGCTGGGGCTGGAACTGGGCGCCGACGACTACATCGTCAAGCCCTTCGACAGCAAGGAAGTGGTGGCCCGCATCAAAGCGGTGCTGCGCCGTTGTGCGGCCGGCAGCGCCGAAAAGCCCGCCGAAGGGGTGGTGGAGTTCGACAACCTGCGGCTGGATATGAACAGCTATGAGCTGAAAGTCAAGGGCAAGGTGGTGGAAGCGCCCCCCAAAGAGCTGGAGCTGCTGTACTGCCTGGCCTCCCATCCCAACCGCGTCTACACCCGGGATCAGCTGCTGGACGAGGTGTGGGGCTTCGAGTATTACGGCGATTCCCGCACCATCGACGTGCACGTCAAGCGCCTGCGGGAGAAGCTGGCCGGGGCTTCCGACAAGTGGGAGCTGAAGACCGTCTGGGGCGTGGGCTATAAATTCGAGGTGCGTCAATAATGCGCAAGAGCATATCGGTGGCTTTTTTCTCCACCGTAGCCACCCTGATGATCCTGGGCGTGGCCGTCATGGGCCTGTCCCAGCTGGTGCTGTTCAGCCGCTACTTTGCCCAGGAGCGCTTTGGTGCGCTGGATGACGTGGGGGGCCTGGTCAGCCGCACCGCCGGTTACTTTCTGAAAGACCTGGCGGACGGCCAGCCCATGACCGACGCCGGCGTGTCCGACAAGGTGGACCTGATCGGCGAGAGCGCCAACGTGCATATCTTTTTCACCGACGACCACGGCAGCGTGGTGCTGGCCTCCAACAACGATTATCTGGCTGTGCGCGCAGTGCCGGCCGAGGTGATGGAGGATGTGGCCGGCGCACAGGAAGGGGTATATCACCAGCTGGGCAAGCTGGGGGGCGCCCTGACCGAGCGGTTTTATGTGTCCGCGCAGCCCATCGCGTTCAGCGGCGGGCCGGTGGGCTATGTGTTCGTCTGCGCGTCGGGCCAGATGCTGGATGAGTTCGTGGGCAATTTTGGCTCCAACTTCCTGCTGTCGGCCTGCCTCATGCTCATCTGCGCCAGCGTGCTGACCACCTTCCTGATGCGCAGCCTGACCCAGCCGCTCCACCGCATCAGCGAGGCGGCCCAGAAATTCGGAGGCGGCGACTTTTCGGTGCGGGTGGAGGACGTGGACGGAGACGGCGAGATCGCCGACCTGGCTCGCACCTTCAACACCATGGCCGCCAACCTCCAGCAGATCGATTCTTCCCGGGGACAGTTCATGGGCAACATCGCCCACGAGCTGCGCACCCCTATGACCACCATCAAGGGCTTTATCGACGGCATCCTGGACGGCACCATCCCGCCCGAACTGCAAAACCACTACCTGCAGCTGGTCTCCCAGGAGACGGGGCGGCTGGCGCGGCTGGTGCAGAATATGCTGGATCTGTCCAAGCTGGAGTCGGGAGAATACCGGGTCAACGCCCGGATGTTCAATATCTGGGAGACCCTGACCGGGGTGGCCCTGTCGGCGGAACAGCGGATCAACGACGGCCAGATCGACCTGGAGGGCCTGACCATGGACGAGCGGGTGCTGGTCTATGCCGACCCCGACCTGATTCACCAGGTGGTGTACAACCTCCTGGACAACGCGGTCAAGTTCACCCCGCCGGGGGGCGTGATCCGCTTCAGCGTGGAAAAACTGGGCCCCGAGGCCGAGATCTCCATCTGGAACAGCGGCCAGGGCATCTCCCCCGAGGCGCTGCCCTTCGTGTTCGACCGCTTTTATAAAGAGGACCAGTCCCGGGGCCTCCATGCCCGCGGGGCCGGCCTTGGCCTGCACATCTGCAAGGTGCTGGTGAATCTGTCGGGCGGGCAGATCCGGGTGGAGAGCAAGCAGGGAGAGTGGTGCCGTTTTGTCTTTACCCTGCCGGCCGAGGTGCCGGGCAAGGGGGACCTGCTCAAGCTGTCGGACGACACCACACAGCCCGGTCCGGACGCCGCCGCACGCTGAAAGGGCTGCCGCATTTTGGGGCAAATACGTCATTTCCGTGAAAAAGACGGCCGCGGGTTTGATTTTTGCGCCGTTTTCGTGTACACTAAAATGTGAGCTGCGCCCCGGCGCGGCCCCACATAAAAACTGATGCAACGGAGTGTATAGTTATGGCGATCGTCAGCCCATCCATTCTTTCCGCCGACTTCTGCGGCCTGGGAGACCAGTGCCGTCTGGTCCTGGAGGCGGGGGCCGGTATGCTGCATTTTGATGTCATGGACGGGCATTTTGTGCCCAATATCAGCTTTGGGGTGCCGGTGCTGGCCAGCCTGCACCAGGGCATCCCCAGCGCCTTTTTCGATGTGCATTTGATGATCAGCCACCCCCTGGCCTATGTGGACGCCTTTGCCAGGGCAGGGGCGGGACTGATCAATTTCCACCTGGAGTCGGAGGATGACCCCGCCGCTGTGCTGGCCGCCATCCGTGCGGCGGGCTGCAAGACCGGCATGACCATCAAGCCGGGCACCCCCGCCGAAGCGCTGGATCCCTGGCTGGACCGGCTGGACCTGGTGCTGGTGATGAGCGTGGAGCCGGGTTTTGGGGGCCAGAAATTCATGCCCTCCTGCCTGGACAAGCTGGCGGCCCTGAAGGCCCGGCGCGAGGCTTTGGGCCTTGCCTTTCTGCTGGAAGTGGACGGCGGCGTCAACGATGAGACCGCCGCCCTGTGCACCCGCGCCGGCGCCGATGTGCTGGTGGCCGGCAGCTCGGTGTTTGCCGCGGCCGACCCGGCCGGGGCGGTGGCCCGGCTGGCGGCGATGTGACGCCCTGGATGAGGATGACCAATGGAAGATTCGATCAAGAAACAACAGGCGGCGGAGCTGGCCCGTACAGGCGGGTATTACAAGCATATCTGCTGGATGGCTCTGCCGCTGGTGTGTATGTCGGCCTACCTGTACGGGCCGCGGCCGGTACTGCTGTGCCTGGTGGCCCTGCTCACCGGCAACCTCTGCGACCGACTGGTGGCGGTGCTGCGCCGCCGTGTATACCGCCCGGGGGACTGTTCCAATGAGAGCTTCGCCCTGGTGATCGCCCTGCTGATGCCCGCCACCGTCAGCTGGTATGTGCTGGTGACGGCGGTGATGGCCGGCGTGCTGCTGGGCAAGGAAGCCTTTGGCGGCTATGGCAGCTATCCCTTCCACCCGGCGGCGGTGGGCTTTGTGGTGGTGGCGGTGTCCTGGCCGGAACAGGTGTTCCTCTACCCGCAGCCCTATGCGGACATCCCCCTGTGGGACACCACCGGGGTGAGCCTGGTCAGCGGCATGGGCAGCACCCTGCGCAACGGGGGCCTGCCGACGGTCAGTTCCTGGCCGCTGGTGCTGGGAGAGTTCGCGGCCCCGCTGGGCACCGGCGCGGTGCTGATCCTGCTGGCCTGCGCTTTGTTCCTGTACACCCAGAAGGATATGCGCCTGAGCGCGGCGGTCAGCTTTTTGGCGGCCTGCGCGGTGATCGCGTTCCTGTTCCCGCGGCAGGCGGATCTGGTGCACACCACCGTGTGGGAGAGCGCTTTGCAGCGGCTCAACCTGGTGAAATATGAGCTGGTCAGCGGCGCCACCCTTTACAGCGCCGTATTCCTGGTCAGCGAACCCTATACCTGCCCCAAGCGCCGCCTGGGCCGCGTGCTGTACGGCGCGCTGCTGGGGTGCGTGTGCATGGCCTTCCGGTATTTTGGGGTGTATGAGACAGGCGGCTGCTTTGCGCTGCTGATCGTCAACGCCCTGTCCGGCTGGCTGGACCGTGTGGTAGACCGTCTGTACCACCTGCCCAAAGGGGAGCAGGCGACCGGAAAGGAGGCTGCCGTATGAAACAGAGAAAAGCGGAAGCCATCCTGCGGGACCCCGGGCGGTATGCCCACCATGACCGCATCTTTTTGAACAACCCCGTGGTGATGCAGGGCATGGGGCTGGCGCCGCTCGTGGTGCTGGCCACCAGCGGCAAAAACGCCCTGATGCTGGCGGTGGCGGTGGCCCTGCTGCTGACCCCCTCCCGGGTGCTGAGCTTTGGGCTGAGCAAGCTGGTGCCCCTGCAGGAGCACGCCGGCGAGGAAGAACTGCGGGCCAAACTGCTGCCCCGGGGCCTGATCTACTGCGGGACCGCGTCGGTGGTCTACCTGGCGGTCTATCCCGTCCTGGAACGTCTGTTCGGGGTGGGGCTTCTGACGCTGGGCATCTACCTGCCCCTGCTGGTGGTGGAGCCTCTGCTGATCTACCGCTACGCCCGCGTCCAGGAGACGCTGCGCAAGGCGGTGTCCAAAGGCGTGCGGGTGACGGTGGGCTATGCCGTCATCCTGCTGCTGGTGGGCTGCATCCGGGAATGGCTGGCGGCGGGCACCGTTTTTGGCCTGCCGGTGACGGCCAACACCATCCTGCTGCCGCTGGCCTCCATGCCGGCGGGCGGATTCATCCTGCTGGGGGTGCTGTGCGCCGTCTGGCGGGCGCTGGCGGCCCGGTACAAGGCGTTCCTCACCAATGAGGCACGCAACCAGGTGATCGTCAACCATCAGAAAGAGCAAAAGGAGGCGGGTGGCGAGCTGTGAATCCTGCGATCTTTTCGACCCAGCCGGCGGGCTCGCTGCCCGAGACGCTGGCTGTCTTTTTTGGATATGCGATGCTGGCCGTCTTTGCCCAGAACGCGGTCTTTACCCGGGCGCTGGGCGTTTCGCGCCTGGTGCAGCTGGTAGGGGACGAGCGGACCAACAGCCTGCTGTTTGGCCTGCTGCTGTGCGTCACCCAGTTCCTGGTGGCCCCCGTGGGCTGGCTGGCAGGCGGCTGGGCGGCCTCGTTCGGGCTTCCGGCGTCCTTCCGGCCCTTGGTGTACATGGCGTGCATCGCGGTCGTCAGCGGGGTGGAGATGGCCCTGCTGTACCTGCTGCGCCTGCCCTGGAAGCGGCAGCTGCTGCGCATTTTGCCGCTGGCTGCCCTGAACAGCTGTGTGCTGGGCACCCTGCTGCTGGGCCGCACCCAAAATTTCACCCTGACGCAGGCGCTGGGCTTTGGCCTGGGCAGCGGCGTGGGCTATCTGATGGCGGTGCTGCTGGTGACCGAAGCCCAGAACCGCCTGCGCAGCCAGGCCATCCCATCGGCTTTCCGGGGAATGCCCATCACCCTGATCTACATCGGGGTGCTGGCGCTGGCCATCTATGGCTTTACGGGGCATACGGTCATCCTGTAAAAGTGCAGGGCGGGGTGCGCCAGCGCGCCGCCCTTAAAGGGGAAAGGTGAGGAACCATGCCGAGAAGAAGGCGGAACAAAAAGGTCAAGCGGTATCACCGCAGCTTTTACAGCCGCGGGGACAAGATCAAGAAAGCGCTGGGGATCCTGCTGCTGGCGGCCGTGGTGCTGGGCGCGGCCTGGCTGGCGGCGCCCTATGTGCTGGACTGGGCCACCCACACCTGGTATACCGTGGTGCGGGACCGGGAACTGCCCGCCTCCTCGGAGGCTGTTTCTTCCCAGGCGGATCCCCGGCCCGAGCCGGCCAGTTCCCGGCCGGAGCCTGCTTCCTCCCAGGCGGCTTCTTCTCAGGCGGCTGCCTCGTCGGAGGCCCTGCCGGTGGCAGGCACCGCCATCCGGGAGGGCAGCTGGGCCTCGGTGAGCCTGTCGGCTCTGGGCGATGAAGCTTCCATCCGGGCGGCGGCCCAAAACCTGGCACAGCAGGGGGTGACGTACGCCCTCATCCCTCTGAAGGACACGACGGGCTATATCTACTATGCCTCGGCGGTGCCGGCTGCCAGCCGCAGCGTGGCCGCCCATGTGGTGGACCCTGCCCGCATCGCCGCCATCTTCAAAGAGGAGGGGCTGGTGCCGGTGGCCGGGGTGGCCGCCTTCCAGGACCCCATCGCCGCCTACACCGACCGCGGGATGTCCATCCAGTACGCGGGGGGCGGCGGCTATCTGTGGCTGGATGCCGCCAACGCGGCGGCGGGGGGCAAGGCCTGGCTGAACCCCTATGCGGATTCGGCGGTGCAGTTCATCGGCGACCTGATCGAGGAGCTGTACGGCTGCGGGTTTGAACAGGTCTGCCTGTCGGCGGTCCAGTTCCCGCCGGCGGTGTCCTCCAGCCAGGGCTTCGGGGAGACGGGCGGCCTGAGCCGCGACGCCCGGCTGGCGGCGGATATCGCCGCCTGGGACGCCCGGTTTGCGGACCGGGTCACCCTGTGGTACGAGTATCCTCTGGCCAGCTGCACCGGCGTCAGCACCACGCTGGGGGCTTTGCCCGCCCAGCTGGGGGTGCAGAACCTGGTGGTCAGCCTGCCTGCGGGGGAGGCCCAGGACCCCGCCCTGCTGGAGCAGACGGCCCAGCAGATGAAACAGCTGGGAGCCGCCTATGTTGTGGTGCGGGACAGTGAGAGCGGGATGTTTTACTGACTGTCCCGGCCTGTGGTTTATGTGAGAGTGAGGAACGGAATATGGAAAAGACACCCTGCTTTATGCCGGCCCATATCCTTCTGCCCGATGCGGCGGTGCCGCTGGGGCAGTGGGGCTGCATCGCCTGCGACCAGTTCACCAGCGACCGCAGCTATTGGGAAAAGGCGGCCTGTGCCGCTGGGGACGGTCCCAGCGCCCTCCATCTGATCCTGCCCGAGGTGTACCTTGCGGACAGCGGCCTGCAGGACCGGGTGGACAAGA
Organism: Faecalibacterium sp. An121; assembly: GCF_002160915.1. Classification (GTDB taxonomy): domain Bacteria; phylum Bacillota; class Clostridia; order Oscillospirales; family Ruminococcaceae; genus Faecalibacterium; species Faecalibacterium avium. The sequence continues at coordinate 15,518 of NZ_NFLM01000029.1, read as the reverse complement.
TCCACCGCACCATGCAGGCGTATCAGCAGGACGTGCTGACACGGGCGGTGGACGGCTTTGTCTATGTGGAGCGTACCTTACAGAGCGGCCGTGTGCGCCAGGGCCTGGTGGGCCGGGTAGACCTGGAGGCCTACAATTACCATCGGGGCAGCCTGTCCCTCATCCGCCCCAGCGAGAACACGGTGGAATCCCGGATACCGCCCCGGATGGCGGTGCGCCGCGGCGCCGCCCTGGAGACCCCCCATGTCATGATGCTGGCGGACGACCCCGGCTGCACCCTGGTGGAACCCATCGGCGCCCGGAAAGAGGAGCTGCGCCCCCTGTATGAGGGAGAACTGATGCTGGGCGGCGGCCATGTGGCGGGCTGGGCGGTGGAAGACCCGGCCCTCATCGCCCAGATCCAGCAGGCTGTCCTGGGATTGAGCAGCGCCGGGGCCTTTGGGGCCAAATACCCCAACGCCCCCAACAACAAGCCCCTGGCCCTGGCTGTGGGGGACGGCAACCACTCTCTGGCCACCGCCAAAGCCTATTGGGAGGAGCTGAAACCCACCCTCACCCCCGAGCAGCGCCTGGACCATCCGGCCCGCTGGTGCCTGGCCGAGGTGTGCAACGTCCAGTCGGAGGCGGTGGAGATCGAGCCCATCCACCGGGTGCTGTTCAATACCAGCTATGAGACGGTGCTGCTCAACCTGGTGACGTGGAGCGACAAGAACATGGCGGGGGTCCATTTTGGGGACCAGTACCACCAGAAGTTCCAGCTGATCGGCCTGAACGGCAGCTGCACTCTCAGCTTTGAAAATCCCACTGCGCCCCTGGTGGTGGGCACGGTGGACGAATTTGTGGAATATTTCCTCGAGAATCACCCCGAAGCCCGGGTGGATTACATCCACGATGAGGCTGCTGTGCGTGCGTTCAGCACCAGCGCCGCCGGGGAAGGGGCCGTGGGCCTGCTGCTGCCTGCGCTGGAAAAGGGCGACCTGTTCCGCGGGGTGGTGCTGGGGGGCGTGCTGCCCCGCAAGACGTTCAGCATGGGCCACGCGGAAGAGAAGCGGTACTACATCGAGTGCCGCCGCATTGCCGGGGAACCGTGAGAGCTGGCAGCCGCGCAGCTGCCCTGTGCGCAGAGCAGGGGCGGGGCGCGGCCTGCCCTTATAGACCAAGGAGCATAATGACATTTCAAGAACTGAATCTATCCAGGCCCGTGCTGCGGGCCGTGGCCCAGGCGGGCTATAAGCAGCCCTCGCCCATCCAGGCGGGGGCCATCCCCCCGGTGCTGAAGGGCCAGGACCTGTTGGGCTGCGCCCAGACCGGCACCGGCAAAACGGCGGCCTTTGCGCTGCCCATGCTGGACCTGCTGGCGTCCCGTCCGGCCAAAAAACCGGGGACCATCCGGGCCCTCATCCTTACCCCCACCCGGGAGCTGGCCCTCCAGATCGAGGCCAGCTTTGAACAGTACGGCAAATACCTGCCCCTGAAGGAGACGGTGATCTTTGGCGGGGTGGGCCAGGCTCCCCAGGTGGAGAAACTCCGGCAGGGAGTGGACATCCTGGTGGCCTGTCCCGGCCGCCTGAACGACCTGATCGGACAGGGGTATGTGGATCTGTCGGGCGTGGAGATCTTTGTGCTGGACGAAGCCGACCGGATGCTGGACATGGGCTTTGTCCACGACGTGAAAAAGGTGATCGCAAAGCTGCCCGCCCGCCGGCAGAACCTGATGTTCAGCGCCACCATGCCCGCCGAGATCGAGCAGCTGGCCGCCGGTATCCTGCGGGACCCCGCCTTTGTGAAGGTGGATCCGGTGTCCAGCACGGTGGACCGCATCGACCAAAAGCTGTATTACGTTTCCAAGGCGGACAAGCGCAGGCTGCTGCCCTGGCTGATCCAGAACCTGCAGCCTCCCGTGCACAACGCCCTGGTGTTCAGCCGCACCAAGCACGGAGCCGACCGCATCGCCAAAGACCTGGTCAAGCAGGGCATCCCGGCGGCGGCCATCCATGGCAACAAGAGCCAGAGCGCCCGTGTGGCGGCGCTGGAAGGCTTCAAGGCGGGGCGCACCAAGGTGCTGGTGGCCACCGACATCGCAGCCCGCGGCATCGACATCAATGAGCTGTCCCATGTGTTCAACTACGACCTGCCCGAAGTGCCCGAGACCTACGTTCACCGGATCGGGCGGACGGCCCGGGCCGGGGCCGACGGCACCGCCATCAGCTTCTGCGCCCCGGAGGAGCAGGAGTACCTGGCCGGCATCGAGAAGCTGAACAGCAAAAAGATCCCGGTGGCTGCCGGCCACCCCTGGGACAACGCCGCCCCACCCCAGCAAACCGAGGCGCAGCAGCCTGTCCGCCCCCTCAAAGTGCGGCAGGTGCAGCCTTCCAAGATAGAAAAAGAGGAGAACATCATGGACGAAAGCAAAAAGAGCGCCCCCCGTGCCGGCGAGGGCGGGGAAAAGCGCAGCCGCTCCCGGCGGCCCCGTCGGGACGGCCGGCCCAAGCAGGGCCAGGGCGGGCAGGCCCAGCCCAAATTCGATCCCCACTTCCTGACCGGGGCGGAGACCGCCGTCCTGCCTGCCAAGGCGGTATCTGCGCCCCCTGCCGAGCCCAGAGGGCGGGGCGGCCAGCAGCAGCCCGCACGCTCCGCCAAAGCCGGCGGACAACAGCCCCGCGGCCAGCGGGACAACCGGGCCCAGCAGAACGCCGAGGGCAAAAAGTCCCAGCGGAACAGCGCCGCCAAGACAAGCCGGCAGCCTGAGCCCCGCGCCCAGCAGGAATCGCGCCCTGCCCGCAGCGAGGCCGCCCAGGGCAGCCGCGGCGGCCATCCGAAGGCTGCCGCATCCAAAAGCGCGCCTGCGCCCAGCCGGCCCGCCAGCCGTGCTCCGCTCAGCCAGCCCAAGGGCCGCGGCGGCAGGACGGTCCGGGAGAGCCGCGACGACGACCCGGGCCTGGTGCTGATCAGCCGCCGTCCGCCCCAGCAGAAGTACGCAAACTTTGAGGAGTACATGGAGGCCCACGGCGGGGCCACCGCTCCCATCGAAGACCACAGCCAGGACTATTAAGCCATAAAAAAGACCGGCGCCTGCCGGGCCGCAAGGGCCTGGGGCTGCCGGTCTTTTTTGTAGTCATTTGCGCCCGTCGGGGGCGCGGTTGAGTTTGCTGAGACGGTATTCCCGGGGGCTTTGGCCATAGTGCGCCCGGAACAGGCGGTAAAAGTAGCTGGTGTTCTCGTAGCCTACCTGGGCGATGATCTGCTGGATGGTCATGTCGCTGCGGCGCAGCAGACGGGCGGCCAGTTCGAGGCGGTGCTTCTGGAGCAGCTCTTTATAGGTACGGCCGGTCTCGGCCCGGACGCATTCGCTGACATAGGCCAGGGAGACCTGGTAGCTGCGGGCCACGCTGGAAAGGTTGGCTTCCCGGTAGTTGGTGACGATCTCGTCCAGGGCGGCGCGGACCAGAGCTTCCCGGTCAACGGCGCCGCTGCGGCCTGCGGCGCGCACGTCCTTGGTTCCTGTTTCAGTCATAGTATCCTCCGATAGACAGAGCCTTGCGCTCCTTCGTTCGATCTAAAAACGAAATAAGGACGAAGTTTATTGCAAACAAACGGTGCTGGGATAAATTTCACACCTTGGCAACAAAAGTCTAACAATTCCGCAAAGAACGAACGGCCCGCCCGGCGTTTGCCGGACAGGCCGTTCCGATGCAGGACTTGGCAGGATACAGAAACCCAAGATCAGAACAGGTTCTCGTTCTTATACAGGCCGGTACGGGTGAACTGCACCCACTCGGCGACGTTGACGGCGTGGTCCGCGATGCGCTCGAGGTACTTGATGACCATCAGCAGATCCAGGGCGGCGTCCACCTGGGAGGGATCGGCGGCGATCTCCTCGGCCAGGGTGCGCTTGATGGCGTTGAAGTCGTAGTCCACTTCGTCGTCGGCAGCGATCACCTGCTGGGCGGCGTTCATGTCCTCCTTCAGGAAGGCCTCGAGGCCGTCCACCACCATCTTGTGGGCTTTCTGGCCCATCCGGATGGCCTCGCTGATGGCGGGGTCGCCCGCCTTGCGGGAGGCGAACAGGTGGGGCATGATCTCGGAGATGTCGGCGGCGTGGTCGCCGATCCGCTCAAAGTCGGTGATCACCTTCAAAGCGGCCGAAATGTGGCGCAGATCGCCGGCCACAGGCTGCTGGCGGAGCAGCAGCACCATGCAGCGGTGCTCGATGTCGTGCTCCATCTCGTTGATCTGGTTGTCATCCTTGATGATCTGTGCGGCGGCGTCTGCGTCGGTGGCGGCCAAAGCCTCCATGGCGTTCTCGATGGCGTCGGCGGCAGCCTGGCCCATCTCGGACAGAGCCTGGTTCAGCTCGCTCAGCGCCTCGTCATACTGCTTGCGAATGCTCATAGGTGGTACTCTCCTCTCTCATCATCAGCCGAACCGGCCAGAGATATAGTCCTCGGTGCGCTTGTCAGAAGGCGTGCTGAAGATCTCCTCGGTGGGGCCCACTTCCACCAGTTCACCCAGCAGGAAGAAGGCGGTGCGGTCGCTGATACGGGCGGCCTGCTGCATATTGTGGGTGACGATGACCACGGTGTAGTTCTTCTTCAGCTCGCTCATCAGCTCCTCCACCTTCATGGTGGAGCCGGGGTCCAGGGCGCTGGTGGGCTCATCCATCAGCAGGACCTCGGGCTTGACAGCCAGGGCGCGGGCAATGCACAGACGCTGCTGCTGGCCGCCGGACAGGCCCAGGGCGCTCTTTTTCAGGCGGTCCTTCACCTCATCCCACAGGGCGGCGCCCCGCAGGCTGCTCTCCACGATCTCGTCCAGCTCCTCTTTGCGGCGGACGCCGTGCAGCTTGGGACCGTAGGTGATGTTGTCGTAGATGCTCATGGGGAAGGGGTTGGCCTTCTGGAACACCATGCCCACGCGGCGGCGCAGGGTGGTCAGCACCATGTTGGGTCCAAAGATGTCTTCCCCTTTCAGGGTGACCTTGCCCTCGATGCGCACATTGGGCACCAGGTCGTTCATACGGTTCAGGGTCTTGAGGAAGGTGGACTTGCCGCAGCCGGAAGGTCCGATCAGAGCGGTGATCTCCCGCTCGCCCACATCCAGAGAAATTGACTTCAGTGCCTTGAAATCCCCGTACCACAGGTTCAGGTCTTTGGCCGAGATGACAGGGGTGGCGTTTTGCGTTTCCATATCGTTATACCTCACTATATCAGCCCTTTTGACGGAGATGCTTCTTAGCCAGACGGGCGGCGATGTTGATGATCAGGACCAGGATCAGCAGCACGGCGCCGATGCCCCAGGCGGAGTCAAAGTCGCCATTCTCGAACGCGCGCAGGTACAGCAGCACCGACAGGGACGCGCCGTTGGAGGTGTAGGCCTCCAGGATGTTGCTGGCGATGACCTGGGCTGCGCCGGCGGTGAACAGCAGCGCGGCGCTTTCGCCCACGATACGGCCGATGGCCAGGATGCAGCCGGTGACGATGCCGTCGATGCTGCAGGGCAGCACGATGGTGCGGATGATGTGCCATTTGCCTGCGCCCAGGCCCATGGCGCCCTCACGATACCCCATGGGGACGGTCTTGAGGGACTCCTGGGTGGTGCGGATGATGGTGGGCAGGGTCATGATGACCAGGGTCAGGCTGCCCGACAGCAGGCTGGTCTGGAAGCCCAGAGCCTGGGCGAACACCAGCATACCCACCAGGCCGTAGATGATGCTGGGGATGCCGGCCAGGGTCTCGTTGGTGAACTCGATCATGGCGATCAGCTTGCGGTTGGTGGCGTACTCGGTCAGGTAGACCGCGGCGCCCACGCCCAGAGGCAGTACGATGACCAGGGTGAGGAGGATGATGTACAGGGTGTTGATGATGGCGGGCAGGATGCCCTTGGTGCCCCGCAGGATGCTGGAAGTGGTGGTGAGGAAGGTCCAGCTGACGTGGGGCAGGCCCCGGATCAGCACCATGCCGATGATGCCCACCACCAGGGCGATGACAAAGATGGCGGCCACCCATACCGCGCCGGTGAAGAACTGGTTCCACAGACGGCGGGAGGGGGAGAAATCAGCGTAGCGGTTACTTTTCATTGTCGCTGCCTCCCTTCAGGAAGAAGTTGAGCACCAGGTTGATGATCATGATGAAGATGAACAGGATCAGGCCGATGCTGAACAGAGCCTGGCGCTGCAGGCCGCTGGCGTAGCTCATCTCCTTGGCGATGGCGGTGGTCAGGAAGGTGACGCTCTTGAAGATGCCGGGCATATTGGGGCTGTTGCCGGCCACCATCATCACGGCCATGGCCTCGCCCACGGCGCGGCCGATGCCCAGAACGATGCCGGCGGCGATGCCGCTCTTGGCGGCAGGGACGCTGACCTTGAACCAGGTCTCGGCGTCGGTGGCGCCCAAAGCCAGGCTGCCCTCCTCATACTCGCGGGGCACGGCGTTGAGGGCCGTCACCGACACGGAGACGATGCTGGGCAGGATCATGATGGACAGCACCAGGATGGCGCTGAGCAGGCAGGCGCCCGAAGCCCGGCCGAACACGGCGGCCACGGCGGGGACCAGCAGCTGCATGCCCAGCAGGCCGAAAATAACGCTGGGGATGCCGCTGAGCAGCTCGATGGCGGAGGTGGCCGCCAGGCGCAGCTTGGGCGCGGCGGCCTTGGAGAGGAACACCGCAGTCAGCAGGCCCACCGGGATGCCGATGATGACGGCTCCCAGGGTGCCATACACGCTGGAGAGGATGAAGGGCAGGATGCCGAATTTGGGCTCAGCCGCAGTGGAAGCCCATTCCTGGCCAAAGAGGAAGTCCACAATGCCGATCTGGCCGATGGCGGGCAGGCCCGAGATGACCATATAAATGGTGATCAGGGCCACACAGCCGATGGCCAGGATGCCGCACAGGAAGAAGATGGTGTTCATCACCAGCTCCAGCCATTCGGCTGCATTGTGGGGTTTGTTGAATTTCTTCCGAACGATGACGGCGCCGGAATCTGTGTCTTGCTGTTTCATAAAGAACCCCCGTAAGTGGATGGAAGCAAAAGGGCGGCCCATCCCAAAAACCGCCCGGGACCGCAGGATCCCAGGCGGAACAGTTTCGGATTTAGGACCCGGGTCGGAAGGAAGGCTTAGCCCTCGGCATCCACCAGGGGCACAGCGCCGGCCAGACGGATCAGCTCAGCGGCGTCTGCGCTGACAGCGAAGTCGATGAAGGCCTGGGCAGCGTCAGACAGCTGCACAGAGTCGTTGGTGATGAAGTTGAAGGGACGCTGCACCTTGTAAGTACCGTCCAGAACGGTAGCCTCGCTGCACTCCACACCCTCGACGGTCAGGGTCTTGACGGTGTCGCCCACAGCGGACAGGGAAGCGTAGCCGATGGCCAGCTTGTTGGAGGCCACAGCGGAGATGACGGCGCCGGTGGCGGTCAGCTCCTGATCGTACACGCAGGAATCCTCCACGCCCACGATGCTCTCGAAGCCGTCGCGGGTGCCGGAACCGGCCTCACGGCCGATGACAACGATCTCGCCGTCCTCGCCGCCCACGTCGGCCCAGTTGGTGACCTGCTTGGTGAAGATCTGAGCCAGCTGCTCGATGCTCAGGTCAGAGACGGGGTTCTCGTTGTTGACCACCATGGCGATGCCGTCCAGGGCAACGGTGGTGGCGGTGACGCCGGTCTCATCGTCGTGCAGGGCGCGGGAAGCCAGGCCGATGTCCAGAGTCTCCTCCAGAGCGCCGGTGATGCCGGCGCCGGAACCGGTGGGGTCATAGCTGACGGTGACGCCGGGAGCCACTTCAGCGAAGCCCTCGCTCAGGGCCTCCATGACGCTGTTCATCGAAGTGGAACCGCCGGTGGAGACGGTGCCGGACAAGCTGCTCAGGTCATTGGTGGCCTCGGCAGCGGAAGAAGCGGTGGAAGAAGCCACAGAAGAAGCAGTGGAAGACGAAGCAGCGGTGGAGCTGGAAGAGCTGCCGCCGCAAGCGGTCAGAGCGCCAGCCGCAGCCACGACGCCGCAGACGGCCAGGAAGGAGCGACGATCAATCTTTTTCATAATGAATTTCCTCCAAATCACAGGACCGGGACGAACTGCACCCGGCATAATCTTTTTCTTTGTTCTTTCCTCTCGGAACGCTACCATTGTACAGCGAAAGGGCGTACCATGCGACCATGCCAAGGAAAAATTCATGTAAAGTTTTGCGAAATGGTTTGCCCAAAAAGAAAAGGAAATGTAAAACCATCGGCCAAAACACAGCCTTAGATTTTACATTTCCTGTGAAAGTGGAGAAATTCATCCCGGCCCGTCGGTCAAATGGACGAAAACCGCCGCCGGGAGGGGGTCAGGACAGCCGCACGCCCTTCTGGATGACGGCCTGGATCTCCAGGTGCTCGTCCGCCAGGATGACGTTGCCGTAGCGGCCGGGTGCCAGGGAGCCGTAGTCAGCGTCCAGTCCGATGCTCCGGGCGGGGTTCTCGCTGGCGGCACGGACGGCGCTCTCCAGAGGCACGCCCATATCCAGCACGGCCCGCTTCATGCAGTCGTACAGGCAGGTGGCGCTGCCGGCGATGACGCCGGGGTTGTCGGTGAGGGTGGCACGGGGCCCGGTGACGGTGACGGCCTGGCCGCCCAGGCTGTACTGGCCGTCGGGCAGGCCGCAGGCCATCATGCTGTCGGCGATCAGGATGACATGGTCATCCCCAAAGGTGCTGAAGGTGAACCGCACCATGGCCGGGTGGATGTGGACGCCGTCGGTGATCAGCTCCACCTCGGCGCCCCGTTCCAGGGCGGCAATGATGGGGCCGGGGGCCCGGTGGGTGATGCCGGGCATGGCGTTGTAGAGGTGGGTCATGTGGGTGGCGCCTGCATCGAAGGCCTGGATGGCGGTCTCATAGGTGGTGCAGGTGTGGGCAATGGAGATGCGCACCTCGTCCTTGCAGGCGGCGATGAACTCCATGGCGCCCTCTACCTCAGGGGCGATATCCACCAGCTTGATCAGCCCGCCCGCCCGCTTCTGGAGCCGGCGGAACATCTCCACATCGGGCGCGTGGAGATAGATGGGGTTCTGGGCGCCCAGCTTCTGGGGGCTGATGAAGGGACCCTCCATATTGATGCCCACCAGGTCGGCGCCGCGGCCGTTCTTGTGGGCGGCGGCTGCGTCCATGACGCCGTTCAGGATCTCCTCCGAGTAGGTCATGGTGGCGGGGCAGATGGCAAGGACCCCCCGGCTGGCCTCAAAATCAGCCAGAGCCTGGATGGCCTCCTCGCTGGCGTCGCAGAAATCATGGCCCACCGCCCCGTGGAAATGGATGTCCAGCAGGCCGGGCAGGGCGTACAGCCCGCCGGCGTCGATCACTTCCTCGCCCGGTTCGGGGGCGGCCCCGGCGGCGATGCGGCCGTCACGGATGGCCAGCTGCCCCGGCACAAAGGTGTGCTGGGGGGTGTAGACCAAAGCGTTTTTCAGGATCATGGCAGTATACCTCCCTTATGGCGTCGTGCGGCGGCGCTTATACCAGGCTGAGGGCATCCTGATCGCCCACCAGGATGAAGTCGGGGTGCATCTGCAGGATGGAAGCAGGGACCTCGGGAGTGACGGGGCCAAAGAAAGCCTTCTTGATGATCTCGGCCTTGTTGGCGCCGTTGGCCACCATCAGCACCTTGCGGGCCTGCATGATGGTCTTGATGCCCATGGTGTAAGCCTGACGGGGCACCAGGCTCTCGTCGTTGTCGAAGAAGCGCTTGTTGGCCTCGATGGTGCTCTCGGTCAGGTCCACGCAGTGGGTGCCCAGCTCAAAAGCCTCGCCCGGCTCATTGAAGCCGATGTGGCCATCCACGCCGATGCCCAGCAGCTGCAGGTCGATGCCGCCCACATCGTGGATGATCTGGTCGTATTCCTTGCAGGCAGCCTCGGCGTCAGGGTTGGAGCCGTCGGGCACATGGATGTGGTCGGGGCGGACGTTGACGTGCTCGAACAGGTTCTTCTGCATGAAATACCAGTAGCTCTGCTCATGGGTGCGGGGCAGGCCGCGGTATTCGTCCAGGTTGACGGTGGTCACCTCGGCAAAATCCAGATCGCCCTTGTTGTACCAGTCGATCAGCTGCGCATAGGTGCCCACCGGGGTGCCGCCGGTGGCCAGGCCCAGCACGCAGTTGGGCTTCATGATGACCTGGGCAGAGATGATGTTGGCTGCCTTGCGGGACATATCCTTATAATCAGTCGCTCGAATGATCTTCATACTACTAAAACCTCCATCGATTTATGATCGGTACCGGCAAAAGCGCCGGTGCAGATACGGAATGCGAAAAAACAGCCGCCGAAAGCGGGGCTGTTGAGCCCGCCCTCGGCGGCCGCAAAGGGGAGACGGGGCAACCAGTCCCCGCCGGTCCATTCAAATACAGAGCCCTGGGCCCTGCGGCTCAAACGATGTTACAGCATCTTCTTGAGCTCGTCGTAAACGAACTGCACCTTGGGTCCGATGATGACCTGGCAGGCGTTCTTGCTGGGACGGACGACGCCCGCAGCACCCGCAGCCTTGACGGCCTTCTCATCCACGGCGGTGTAATCCTTGATCTCGAAGCGCAGGCGGGTGGCGCAATACTCAACATTCTTGATGTTGCCCTTGCCGCCCACGGCTGCCAGCACGCCGGAAGCCACCTGGGTGTAGTTGTTGTTGGAGAGGACCACTTTCTTCTCAGCGTCGGTGTTCTCGTCCTCGTCCTCACGGCCGGGGGTCTTGAAGTCGAAGGTCTTGATCAGGACATAGAAGACCACGAAGAAGACGATGGCTGCGCCGATGCCCAGAGGAATGATCATCCAGGTCTTTTCAGCAGCAGGCAGGGAAGCCGAGAAGACCAGGTCGGTGGCGCCGGCCGAGAAGGAGAAGCCTGCACGGAAGCCGGTGTAGTAGGTGATGACGGTGAAGATGCCGTACAGGACAGCGTACACCACGTACAGGGGGAATGCCACGAACATGAAGGAGAACTCGAAGGGCTCGGTGACGCCGCAGACGAATGCGCAGACGGCGGTGGAGATCAGCAGGCCGGCTGCTGCCTTCTTGTTCTTGGCGGTGGCGATCATGGCCGCTGCGGCGGCAGGCACACCGAACATCATGCAGGGGAAGAAGCCGGACATGTACATGCCCAGGCTCCAGGTCACGTCGGCGCTGGTCTTGCCGGCCCAGAAGTTGGTCAGGTCGCCCAGGCCGATGGTGTCGAACCAGAACACGTTGTTCAGAGCGTGGTGCATGCCGATGGGGATCAGCAGGCGGTTGAAGAAGGCGTACAGGCCCGCGCCGATGGCGCCCATGCCGGCGATGCCGTTGCCCAGGGCAACCAGAGCGCCGAACACCAGAGGCCAGATGAACAGCAGGATGACCGCAGCCACGATGGAAACCACCGCGGCGGCCATGGCCACGAAGCGCTTGCCGCTGAAGAAGGCCAGGAAGTCAGGCAGCTGCATGCCCTTGAAGCGGTTGTAGGACCATGCGCCGATCAGGCCGCACAGGATGCCGATGAAGGGGTTGGAGATCTTGCTGAAAGCCAGATACTCGGTGGTGCCCTCGACGACATTGGGCATGATGGTGCTGACCACGCCGGTGCTCAGCAGCTGCTGGACCATCAGCCAGGAAGCCAGGCCGGCCAGAGCAGGGGTGCCGTCCGCCTCGTCGGCCATGCCTACCGCAACGCCGATGACGAACAGGATTTGCATATTGTCGATCAGGGCGCCGCCGGCCTTGACCAGCAGGAAGCCGATGATCTGTGCCAGGCCCTCGACGGTGCCGCCCTGCATGGTGGACGGGCACAGCGCGTAGCCGATGCCCATCAGTAAGCCGCAGATGGGCAGCACGGCCACGGGCAACATCAAGGACTTGCCCAGTTTTTGCAGATACTTCATCATAAGAAAAATCCTCCCTTGTGCTTGGGACGGCCCGCATGCCGCCCCGAAATGAAGGCTGTGAGCCGCGCTGCTGGTTGCCAGCGTGTTCACATAAGCGTAACATTAGTGTAGCACATTCTGCAAAGAAAAGCTATACATTTTTTAAAAATCAAGAAAGAATTTGGACGCTTTGTATGAATATCTGAAATAATACGGTCTGTTTTGTTTTTTTGACCGGAGGCGGGCCTGCCTGCCGTCAGATATGCCAGGACCCCGGGCGGACTGCGGCAAAAGGGGGTGCCCACAGGGGGCCTTTTGTGGTACAATAGAAAAAACACCATGCAACAGGAGGCACATATATATGGAATGGACCGACATCCAGCTGACGGTGGCGCAAAAGGACGCCGAGCAGGCCGAGGCTGCCGCCACCATGATCGCCGAGGGTGGCATCTACATTGAAGATTACAGCGACCTGGAGCAGCAGGTGGCCGAGATCGCCCATGTGGATCTGATCGAGCCGGAGCTGCTGGCAAAGCCCCGGGACGTGGTGATCATCCACATCTACCTGGAGCCGGGGGCCCAGCCGGCCGAGACGCTGGGGGCCATCCAGGCCCGGATGGAAGCCGCGGGCATCCCCTATACCGTCCGCACCGCCGGCGTGGCGCAGGAGGACTGGCAGAACGGCTGGCGCAAATACTACCATCCCATGGAGATCGGCCGCCGGCTGGCGGTGGTGCCCTCCTGGCAGGCGTACGACACCGACCGGGTCAAGCTGCTGCTGGACCCCGGTCTGGCTTTCGGCACCGGCGGGCACGAGACCACCAGTCTGTGCCTGGAGGCTCTGGACGAGCTGACGGCGGGGGGTGAGCGGGTGCTGGACATCGGCACCGGCAGCGGCATCCTGGCCATTGCGGCCCTCAAGCTGGGGGCAGCATGCGCCGAAGGGGTGGACATCGATCCGGTGGCGGTGCGCACCGCCTGTGAGAATGCAGCTCTGAACGGGGTGGCGGGGCAGTTCACCGGCCTGGTGGGGGATCTGAGCGACAAGGCCAGCGGGACCTACCAGATCATCACCGCCAACATCGTAGCCAACGCCATCATTTCCCTGGCGCCCGCCGTGCCCGGCCTGCTGGCGGAGGGCGGACACTTCATCGCCAGCGGCATCATCGACACACGGGCCCAGGAGGTGGCACAGGCCCTGGCGAAAGCCGGCCTGACCATTGCCCAGCGCAAAGATAAGCGGGGCTGGGTCTGCTTTGTGTGCACCAGATAAGGAGGCCGCTATGCCGCACCGTTATTTTACCACAGAGGTCTGGCCCGCGGAGGGCCGGGCCGTACTGCGCGGGTCCGACGCCCACCATCTGGCCCGGGTGATGCGGGCCAGGATAGGGGACAAGCTGATCCTCTGCGACGGCAACGCGATAGAATACACCGCCACTGTATCATCCATCGGGGAGGATCTGGTGGAATGTGCGATCCAGGAGGGGTATCCCTCGACGGCTGAACCCTCGGTGGAGGTGACTCTGCTGGTGGGCTATCCCAAGCAGGACAAGCTGGAGCAGATCATCCGCCACGGGGTGGAGCTGGGGTGCAGTCACTTTGTGCCCTTTTTCAGCCGCTACTGCGTGGCCGCGCCCAAAAAAGAAGAACAGAAGAACGTCCGTTATAACCGTATCGCCTACGAGGCCGCCAAGCAGTGCGGCCGGGGCATCCTGCCGGATGTGGCTCTGCCGCTGCCCAACTTTGGGGCGGTGTGCCGCACGTTTTCCCAGTACGACCTGGTACTGTTCTGTTACGAGTGCGGTGGCGCGCCGCTGCGCCAGCTGCTGGCCCAAGCGCCGGATACGGCGGGCCGGCCCCTGCGCTTGGCCATCGTCACGGGCGCAGAGGGCGGCTTTGCCCCCGAGGAAGCCGAGGCGGCCACCGCCGCCGGCGCCAAAGCGGTGGGCCTGGGCCCCCGCATCCTGCGCTGTGAGACCGCGCCGCTGGCCGTGCTGGCAGCCGTCATGACTCTGACCGGCAACCTGGAATGACCCATGCCCACGCTCCAAAAAAGTGATTTGCGCTAAATACTAAAAATATTTTTAGTATTTGCCCGCGCAAACGGAATAAGCGTCCCCAAAGCGCCCGCGAAAGCGTGCGCTTTTCGTTTGTCCAAACTCCTCCAGCTCCCGAAGTTAGATACTGCGAACTAAAGAAAAAATGGGAAAGTTTGAAATTGGGTCTTGACACCGGGGGGCATGTTATGATAGGCACACAAAGTCTTGGAAAACAGCGCGGCCTCGGCGCCAAAGAACATCCCGCAAAGACGGAGCGCAACACAGCATGGACCACTTTATTGTGATAATTGAATATAAACGTTGCTGTTTTGTTAGAGAAAACATAGAATTAACGAAGAATGGAGAATTTTGATGAAAAATTTCTTGACCTATAAGATCGCTTGTGTTAAAGTGGTAACAGATTCTCGATCCGGCGCGGCTTCCGTTGTGGAATGTGAGGGACTGAAACGCGGCAGCTGATGCTTTTGGTTTTAGATATATCCGGAAGATAGCGCGGCCTGGGCGCAGAAAAGGGATGCGTCCGGTGCGGGGGCATTGTGCCGCGAGATGAAAGTGAAAATAGGATCTCCCCATATCGCTGCAGCCGGTACAAAGGCCGGCTGTTCTTATATCCGTCAGGAGAGGGCCGCAGAGCGGTACTTTCCGCCATGAAGGGAGGTTCGTATGAAGAAACATTCCGGGAAACAGAGAGCATGGAGCCGTATTTTGCTGGTGGGAACAGCCGGTCTGCTGTTGAGCAGCTGCGCTTATCTTCCGCAGACTGGCACCGTTCTGGATCAGGAAACACTGGAGGCTTTGCAGGAGGCCCAGGCCGAGCAGGAAGCGGAGGATGAACAGGCGCTTTCAGAAGCAAAGATCCTGCAGAGGCAGCTGATCAACACCCTGAATATAGATGTGGCGACCACGAACAACGGCGAGATCGTCTATGACCTGGATCTGGACGATGCGGCGGAACTGATCGCCCAGATCGTGGCCGATAACCCGGAATTGTATCCACTGGACATGTCCCCGGATACGCTGCGGCTGAATCTGTTTGGAAGTCAGACCAGCATCTATCCATACATCTACGACGGAACCTTGACGCCCACCCAGGTAGCGGCGAAGGTCCTTCCCGTTTTGCAGAAGCTGCAGAATGAACTGGGGACCAGTATTTTTCAACATGAGATCGCATCCATCAGCGTGGTACACGCTTCGTCTGCAAAGACATCCGTCTGGCTGGTCGTGGTCAAAACACGCACAAAATCCATAGCCGGCACAGAGACTTGACCGCACCCCCTGGATCCAAATTTCCCTGTCGGTGTCCCGACCGTACGCACATGTCGTCCGGTCGGGACTTTTTTGCACGGTTTGGATGGCGGCAAGCGCATTACAGGCGCAGCCGCATTTGATACCAGGTTACGTCCCCGTGGGTGGAGCGGGACACGCCTTCGTTCACAAAGCCGAACGTTGCATAGTAGTGGGCCAGCTTGTCTTTACAGGTCAGGACGACGCCCTTGCGGCCCTGGGCGCGGGCCTGGTCGATGACGTGGTGCAGCAGGCGGGCGGCACAGCCCTGCCGGCGGAAATCGGGCAGGGTGTCCACGCCAAAGATCATCTGCCAGGC
>NZ_NFLM01000028.1 GCF_002160915.1 Faecalibacterium sp. An121 | reverse complement strand
TATCTTTTATACACCATAAGGAGGAAAAATTCATTATGAAACTCAAGAAGATTGCTTCTCTGGCGCTGGCCGGCATCATGGCCGTCAGCATGCTGGCTGGCTGCAAGGACGGCGGCAACGGCAACAGCGGCTCTTCCAGCGAGAATACTAATTCTGCTTCTGGCTATTCTGCTATGCTGGGCGAAGCTGTGTCTGATAAAGTCAAAGATATGGATAATGTGGTCTTTGCTGATAATGAGAAAGACCAGACTGCATTGGAAGATGCCGTGAAGAATGTTGGTGCCGCTGACATTCTGAGTGCTAGCAAGAATACTAATTTGCACGATGTTGGTAATAAAGCTGTACTGGCTGACTTTAAGGATGCTGCTGACTTGCATCGTGAAGCACTTCTCAACAGTGCTAAGAGCTTTATTTTTGATGGTGTAACTGAAGTTAATAAGACCCGTAAGGTCGGCGATATCTTCGCTATCGACGGCACTATGGATATGTCTAAGGTGATGAATCAGATTGCTGATGATTACGATAAGTACTTTGAAAAGCTGCAGGAGAATGCTACCGTTATTTCTAGTGGTTCTCCTTCTACTTCCACAGTTTACAACTTTGATTACACCATTTCTGTGAGCGTTGTGAATGTACCTGCAACCTCTGACACTACCTATGTTGGTTCTGTGAACTTCATTGCTGTGACAGTTACTCGCACTGTTGCCTAAACTTTACTTATAACACCCCGGGGCACCATACCGGGAGATGATATAAGGGGCGGGCAGGTGCCAGAGACCACCTGCGCGCTCGGGTAAAACACCCATCCGATGTGGCGGCAAAGAGGAATAGAACCATATTCCTTCTGTTGTTGATCGCACCAAAACAAAAGAACTTTTGCGTCACGAAAGATAGGGTCCCTCTGCGGGGGTCGGCCATACGGCCGGCCCCCGCATTGTTTTGTGTGCGCCGCGGCGCCCGGATTTACTGGAAAGCCCCGGAAATGCTGTCGATGTAGCCGCCGGTGCCGGATACGCCCCGGCTGACCTCCACCTTGAAATCAAAGGCGGGGCCGTTGAGGGCGGTTTTGTTGGAAAACAGGATGTTGGCGCCCTGGCGGACGGCGGCGGTCGCGTCCTGCCAGACGGGCTGGTCGTCCAGGGCGTTGTTGGTCACCTGGACGGTCAGGCTGGCATCGGCGGGGATGCTGCCCCCGACAGAGAGCACGGCGGTGGTGATGGGAGCGTCGGCCGGGATGGGCTGGGTCAGGGTCACGCTGGCCGATGTCACCGACTTGGTGAACACCGCCGACAGGCTGGTGCTGGCCATGCCGTCGCTGGCGGTCACCTCCAGCGTGTGGGTCCCGTTGCTGAGCTTGAGAAAGCCCAGACTGTCCCCCACGGCGGTAAAGCTCTGGGCCGCCCCCGACGCGCCCGTCAGGGTCCGGGTGACCTCCTCGTCCAGCTTTTCGGTCAGGGACAGGCTGAGGCCCTCCGGGTCGGTGGGGGTGTACTCATAGAGGAACGGGGCGCTGCGGATCCCGATGTTGGCGCCGCTGGCGCCGCTGGGACTGGTCAGGGTGGGGGCCGCATTGGGCTGGATGTTCCCCTCGTCGTCCACCGACAGCCCCTGAGGCAGGATGAGGATGGGCCGGACCCCCAGCTGGGTGGTCTGGCTGGTGGTGGCCGTCCCGCCTGCGGCTGACACCACCCATGTGGTGTCCCCCTGGGCGGAGCGGGTCCGGGTCCAATAGGGGTATGGGCTCCCGTTGGCCTTGGCGATGCGGCGGGCGTCCTGGTCCGCAAAGCCCTCGAAATAATCCAGGCAGACCCCTTCGACGGGCATCTCGGGCTGGGTGCTGTCGCTCCAGCCCATCTCGGTGCCCGACAGCAGGAATGCCTTGGCTTCCAGCCCCTCAGCGCCGGCGTGCAGGGTCCCGCCCTCGCTGTAAGGCAGCCGGACGGCCACCAGCTGCTGCTGGACTGTCTCGTCCAGCATGGGGATAAACAGCTGGCTCAGCCATTGGCAGGGGGTGCATTGGGCGTAGGTCTTGCCGCTGCCCCAGGCCAGAGTGCTGGGCAGGCCGGAGGCCATCAGCCAGGTGCCCGCCCCGCCCTGGTAGAGGCTGGGATCCGGACAGCCCTGGTGTACGATGAAAAACTGGGTGGGGGCGCCGTTCAGCTCCAAAACGATGCTGCTCCCCACCGGCTTGGCAGAAAGTGCAGTTGCCATAAGAAACCTCCTTTCAGAATTCGATGCGGGCCTGGGCGATGTTCCAGACGCCGGCGGCGGTCAGACCCTCCAAGGTGGAAAAATCGGCCTCAAAGGGGTGCTGGGTGACCTCGACATCCGCCTGCTCCAGCGCTTCCACCCGGGCCTCCAGCGCTTCCAGGGCTGCGGCGGCCGCCGCCCCCAGGGTGGTGCGGGCCGATGAGCGGTCTGTGTCGCTCCAGGCGGCGCTCTCCCACAGGGAAGCCAGGGCCAGCTTGACCGCCAGAGGCACCAGAGCGGGGGTCAGCGGGGACCACCCGTCGGTCATGGCGGCCAGCTGTCCGGCGCCGGCAGGGGCCAGCCGCAGTTCGCCGCCGGCGGTCAGAGCCAGGCCGTAGCCGCTGCCCAGCTTGATGGGTCCGGCCTGCGCGGCGGTGGGCAGGTCGCTGCGGTGGACAAAGCCGGTCAGCTCCGCCTCGGGTACGGCTTCCACCGTCAGGCCGGCCTCGCTTTCCACCGACTGGACCCGCAGCAGGCTCCCGGCTGCGGCGGTGGCCGGCAGGGGCAGGGCGCCCACGTCGGCGGCGTCCAGCACCACCCGGCCGCCCTTGCTGTTGACGCTGATGACCGGCCCCTCCACCGGGGCTGCGCCTTCGGCCCGGAGCGCGGCTGCCTCGGCGCGCTCGGCGGCCTGCTCCGCTGCCTGAGCCTGGGCCTGCGCGTCTGTGACAGCCCCGGCGGCCTGTCCCACGGCGCCGCTGGCGTCCGAGGCGCTCTGGGCGGCCTGCTGGGAGGCGGCCTGGGCCGACAGAGCGCTGGACAGCACCTGGGCCACGAACTGCTCATACAGGGTGGCGGAAGGGGGAGGACTGTCCCCCTCTGTGGGCAGGATCTCGCAGGTGTCGTAACTGCCCGGCTGGGTGTAGGCGTCATAGCCCTGGCCGTCGGTGGCGGTCAGCATCCAGCGCCCTTGCAGAGAGGCGGTCAGCCGCCGGTCCACCGCCGCCTGTCCCAGCTCGTCCAGCAGCAGAGGCGCGGGCAAACTCCCGTCCGCCTGCTGGATGTGCAGGGCTACGCTCTTGCCCGCCCACTCGGGGGGCAGGTCAAAAGCCAGGGTGTCCACCCCCTGGGCGTTCTGGCTGCCCAGGTGCAGCCGGGCGGGCTGGGGCACAAAGTCGGTGCAGCCCGACAGCTGCCGCGGCGTGATCTTGATATGCATCATGGTTGTTCCTTCCTTTCCCGGGGCGCTGGCGCACCCCGCTTTTGCTTTGATTCTAACCTCCGGTCCACGGCGGCGCCAGCGCGTCCTTTTGCGCGCGGTCTTTTGGCGCAAAATGCGCAAAAAATGGCCCCATCCACTGCCAGAGGAGGAAAAAATTGCATCCGGGATGCAAAATAAATGTTAAATTTCTGTTACAGTATCTTGGGGCCTTTTGAAGCGAAAATCGGAGGATGAGGACGGAAACGCCAAAATTAGAACAAAAAGTTTGTGCAAATAGCACAAAAAAGATTGACAAAAATATGACGACCTGCGGCCCGCCCATTTGACAAATCGGCCTGTGTCTGCTAAGATAGGACAGCTGCTGCGCCCGGACCAACAGACGATGCAGCGATTAAAACAGACAAACCAGGAAGTTAAACACCGTCCTCTGGGGGCGGCGCCCGGAGGCGGACCGGGATACCAAACCGCCGCACCAAGTGCATCGGAGCAGCCGGACACGCCCGGCTTTTCGGATGCGCTTTTCGGCGGGCGGAGGAAGCTGCCCGCGAACAAAGCCAAACTGTAAAAAGAGAGGAGTTGTTTGTTATCACTTCCGAATGTATGCAGGAAAAAAGGCCGGCGTTCCGGCACCGTGTATTCGCACTGTGCCTGATGAGCCTGGGCCTTGCGCTGACGCTGATGCTGACCACCGTGAGCATCCGCGTGACTTATGTGACCGATTCCAACGGGGCCAGCCAGCTGCTTTTGACCAGCGAGAGCGACCCCACCCGGCTGATGAACCTCTCGGGCATCGAAGCGGCCGAGGGCGACCGGGTCTATTACACCGCGTTCGGGGACAGCCTTGCCACCCTGAACATCGAGCGCGCCTTCACCGTGACGGTGGAGGCGGACGGCCAGCAGACTCCCGTCAAGATGGTCTATGGCACCGTGGCGGAAGCTTTGGAGAAGGCCGGCATCACCCTGGGGCCCGACGACTATACCGTCCCGGCCCAGGATTCCCTTGTGGGCATCGGCAGCACCATCCAGGTGCACCGCGTGCGCTATGAGGAGACGGTGGAGTATCAGACCATCCCCCACGACACCGAGTACGTCTATACCAGCCTGTACTTCCGCGATACCGACCGCACCACCACCCTCCAGACGGGCCAGGACGGTCAGTGCGCCATCACCACCCGCCACCGCTGGGTGGACGGCGAGCTGGAGAACAGCATCGTCACCGACGTGACCACCACCGTGGAGCCCCGGGATGCCCTCATCAAGGCCTATGGCGCGGGGGCGCCTGTCTCCCCCCTGACCGGCCCCGACGGCACCACCAATCCCCCTTCCAGCTACACCCAGGTGCTCACTGGCAAGGCCACCGGCTATTATTCCCGGGGCGGCAATGGCGCCTCGGGCCTGGGCCTGGGCTATGGCACCGTGGCCGTTGACCCCGACGTCATCCCCTACGGCACCCTGCTGTATATCACCTCCACCGACGGGCGTTTCGTCTACGGCTATGCGCTGGCGACCGATACCGGCATCGCCCTGCAGGACGGCCATGTCCTGGTGGATCTGTTCTACGAGACCTACGCCGAATCGGTGCTGAATGGCGCCATCAATGTGAATGTATACGTTGTGGGCTGAGCCCGCAGCGTAGGATCTGTACCTATGCCCCTGTTCCGCACGCTGTGTGCGGAGCGGGGGCTTTTTTGCGTTTGTGTGGAAAGCTCTGTCAGGTTTGCATAGAAAAAAAGTCAAAATTTGTGGTTTTTGTCTATTTACGGTTTTTGGAACGAAAAGATTATAGCGGATTTTATGAAAAAGGCCTTGAAAAATCACCTCGAATTATTTAATATAGTAATGTAGAAACAACCGATGGTCCGGCGCCGTGCCAGGATCAAAGACAAAGGCGGGGGCCGGGCCTGCGGAGGTTTTGCACAACATGCGGGCTGGCGTCAGTCTGCGCCAGGGAGGAGCTGCACATAGTATGAAACAGACCGATGAAATGAAACCGACGACGGAAGAGATGACCCAGGCAGCGGCAGAGCCCGCCGCAGAACCGGCAGCTGCCGGCCAGCCGGCCGAAAAGCCCCTGCGGCATGATCCCCAGGACGATCTGCCTGTTTACCTGTACAAGCAAGGCAATAACTTTGAGTCCCAGCGCTTCTTTGGCTCGCACCTCACCGAGCGTGCAGGCGAAAAGGGCGTCGTGTTCCGGCTGTGGGCGCCCCACGCCGCCGCAGTGAGCGTGGTGGGCGACTTCAACAGCTGGAAGCCGGGCAGCCATCCCATGCAGAAAGTGGACAACGATTCTGTATGGGAACTGTTCATCCCCGGCATGAAAGAGTATGACGTCTACAAATACTGCGTGACCACCCGGGCCGGGGAGCTGGTGTTCAAGGCGGACCCCTATGCCCTGCACGCCGAGACCAGGCCCTCCAACGGCAGCAAGGTCTACGACCTGAGCGGCTTCGGATGGAGCGACAGCGCCTGGATGGAGGCCCAGAAGGCCAGGGATGCCATCAACGGGCCCATGAACATCTACGAGATGCACGCGGGCAGCTGGCGGATGAAACAGGACGGGGACAACTACCTGCCCTACAACTACTCCGAGCTGGCCGACCTGCTCATCCCCTACCTGCAGGATATGGGCTACACCCATGTGGAGCTGCTGCCCATCATGGAGTATCCCTTCGACGGCAGCTGGGGCTACCAGGTCACCGGCTACTTTGCCCCCACCAGCCGCTACGGCACCCCCAAGGACCTGATGGCCTTTGTGGACAAGATGCACAACGCCGGCATCGGCGTCATCATGGACTGGGTGCCCGCCCACTTCCCCAAAGACCAGTTCGGCCTTTATATGTTCGACGGCGAGCCCTGCTATGAGGACCCCAACCCCCGCCGCGGCGAGCACAAGGAATGGGGCACCATGGTCTTCAACTTCGGCATGAAGGAAGTGCAGAGCTTCCTGATCTCCAGCGCCCTGTACTGGCTGGAACAGTACCACATCGACGGGCTGCGGGTGGATGCCGTGGCTTCGATGCTGTACCTGGACTACAACCGCAGGGACGGCGAGTGGGAGCAGAATGTCAACGGCGGCAAGGAGAACCTGGAGGCCATCGCCTTCCTGCAGAAGCTGAACACCGCCGTGCTGACCCGCCACCCCGAAAAGTACATGATCGCGGAGGAGTCCACCGCCTGGCCCAAGGTCACAAAGCCTGCGTCGGACGGGGGCCTGGGATTCAACTTCAAGTGGAACATGGGCTGGATGAACGATATGCTCAGCTATATGTCCAGCGATCCCATCTACCGCTCCTACAACCACAACAAGGTCACGTTCAGCTTCTTCTACGCGTTCAGCGAGAATTTCATCCTGCCCATCAGCCACGACGAGGTGGTGCACGGCAAGTGCAGCCTCATCAACAAGATGCCGGGCGAATACGAGGACAAGTTTGCCAACCTGCGCACCTTCTTTGGCTATATGATGGCCCATCCGGGCAAGAAGCTGCTGTTCATGGGTCAGGAGTTCGGCCAGTTCAACGAGTGGTACGAGGCAAAGCCTCTGGACTGGATGCTGCTGGACTACGACAAGCACAAACAGCTGCAAACCTACGTCAAGACCCTCAACCAGTTCTACAAGGACACCCCCGCCTTCTGGCAGGTGGATTACAGCTGGGAGGGCTTCCAGTGGATCGTCCCCGACGATTACCAGCAGAGCGTGGTGGCTTTCCTGCGCAAGGACGCGGCGGGCAAGCAGATCATGATCGTCTGCAACTTCACCCCCGTGCTGCGGGACGGCTACATCATGGGCGCGCCGGTGTCGGGCACCTACAAAGAGATCCTGAACAGCGACGACGCCGCGTTTGGCGGTTCGGGCCAGTACCACAACAAGAGCGTCCGCTCCAAAAAGGTGCCGATGCACGGCTTTGACCAGAGCATCACCCTGACCCTGCCCCCCCTGAGCACCATCTATTTCGAGGTGCCGGCTCCGCGGGCGCCCAGGGCTGCCAAGACCACCAAAACCGCCAAGGCTGCCGCCGAAAAGGGCACCGCAGCCAAAAAGACCACCAAAACCACCAAGGCTGCCGGGGAGAAAAAGACCACTGCGGCCAAGCGCACCACCAAATCCAAGGTGGAAAAGGGCGCGCCCGCCAAGGAGCCCAAGGCTGAAAAGAAGCCCGCGGCCAAGCGCACCCGCAAGCCCAAGGCGGACAAGGCTGCCGAGGAATGAGGGCGGCCGCACCGGCGGGCAGGCGGCCCGGCCGGGTTTGAGTGTTGATTTTCGCCCCTGACCGACGGGGGCGCAAAAGCAAAAGGGGAGAATAAAGTTATGGCAAAAGAAATCGTGGCAATGATCCTTGCCGGCGGACGTGGCTCGCGCTTGTACGCGCTGACACAGAAAACGGCAAAACCGGCGGTGTCCTTTGGCGGCAAATACCGCATCGTGGACTTCCCGCTGTCCAACTGCGTCAATTCCCGCATCGACACTGTGGGCATCGCGACCCAGTACCAGCCCCAGAAGCTGAACGAGTACATCGGCAACGGCCAGCCCTGGGACCTGGACCGCCTGTATGGCGGCGTGCACACCCTGCCCCCCTATGAGCAGGCCAAGGGCACCGACTGGTATAAGGGCACCGCAAACGCTATCTACCAGAACATCAGCTTTATCGAGACCTACAACCCGAAGTATGTCATCATCCTGTCGGGCGACCAGATCTGCAAGCAGGACTATGCAGACTTCCTGCGCTTCCACAAGGAGAAGGGCGCCGATTTCTCGGTGGCCGTCATGGAAGTGGACTGGAAGGAAGCTTCCCGCTTTGGCCTGATGGTGGCCGATGAGGACGACCGCATCACCGAGTTCCAGGAGAAGCCCCCTGTGCCCAAGTCCAACCTGGCTTCGATGGGCATTTACATCTTCAACTGGGATATCCTGAAGAAGTATCTGGAGGAGGACGAGGCCGACCCCAACTCCAAGAACGACTTCGGCATGAACATCATCCCCGCCCTGCTGCGCGACCACCGCAAGATGTACGCCTACCATTTCAAGGGCTACTGGCGCGACGTGGGCACCATCGACAGCCTGTGGGAAGCCAACATGGAAGTGCTGGACCCCGAGAATTCGGGCATCGACGTCTTTGACGAGGAGTGGAAGATCTACAGCCGCAACCCGGTGCTGCCCGCCCAGAAGATCGGCCCCCGCGCGGTGGTCGAGGATTCGCTGGTCACCGAGGGCTGCCGCATCTACGGCAGCGTCAAGCACTCGGTGCTGTCCGCCGGCGTCATCGTGGAAGACGGCGCTACCGTTGAGGACGCCGTGCTGATGGACGGCGTGGTGGTCAAGGCCGGTGCAGTGGTCAAGCGCTGCATCCTGGCAGAGAACGTTGTGGTGGGCGCCGGCGCCAAGATCGGCGGCGAAGGCGCCATCGCCCATGTGGGCACCGGCCTGACGGTGGGTGCCGGCGCTGTGGTGAAAGAGGGCGCCAAAGTATTTGATTCGGTCAAGGAGGGCGAGGAAGTATGCTGAGCCAGAACAACAATGCGTTGGGCATTATTTTCCCCAACAGCTACGATAACACCGTACCCGAGCTGGTGACGGAGCGCACCATGGCGTCCATCCCCTTCGCGGGACGGTACCGCATGGTGGACTTCATCCTCTCCAGCATGTCCAACTGCGGCATCACCAACGTGTCCATCGTGGTGCGCAAGAACTACCACTCCCTGATGGACCACCTGGGCACCGGCCGTGAGTGGGATATGGCCCGCCGCCATGGCGGCCTGAACATCGTGCCTCCCTTTGCAGAAAAGGGCGTGCGGATCTATTCCGGCCGCGTGGAGGCCCTGGCTTCCATCCTGGGCTTCCTGGAGCACCAGAAAGAGCGCTATGTGGTCATGTGCGACGCCAACATCGCTGTCAACTTCGACTTCAACGCCCTGCTGGCTGCCCATCAGGAGAGCGGCGCCGACATCACGGTGGCCTATCAGAAGACCGAGATCCCCGAGGGCCGCAAGAACGACAACTACACCCTGACCATCGATGAGGACGGCCGCGTTACCGAGCTGCTGCTCAACGACTACCGTCCCGGCGTCCAGAACCTGGATCTGAACATCTATGTGCTGGAGCGCGAGACCCTGATCCGCCTGGTCAAGGACGCCACCGCCCGCGGCCTGATCTACTTCGAGCGGGATATCCTGGCCCACAACGTGAACATCCTCAACGTCCATGCAGTGGAGTACACCGGCTATGTGGCCCACATCTGCGACATGAAGAGCTACTTCGACGAGAACATGAAGCTGCTGGACGAGCAGAACCTGGACGCCCTGTTCCCCAAGAACAGCCCCGTCTACACCAAGATCCGGGACGACAACCCCACCCGCTATGTGATGGGCTCCAAGGTGTCCAATTCCCTGCTGGCCGACGGCTGCACCATCGAGGGTACGGTGGAGAACTGCGTGCTGTTCCGCGGCGTCAAGGTCAAGAAGGGCGCCGTGGTCCGCAACTGCGTCCTGATGCAGGATACCGTCATCGAGAAGGACGTGGAGATGGAGTATGTGGTCACCGACAAGAATGTCAAGATCACTGCTGGCAAGAAGCTGTCCGGCACGGCCAGCTTCCCGGTCTACGTTCAGAAGAACCACACGGTCTGAACCGGCCCGGATCATCCAAAGCGAGGAGGTATTGCGCGTATGAAAATTCTGTATGCTTCATCCGAGGCCACGCCCTTTGCCAAATCCGGCGGCCTGGCCGACGTGGCGGGCGCCCTGCCCAAAGCCCTGGTCCAGGACGGAGTGGACGCCCGGGTCATCATGCCCCTGTACGGGGACCTGGGCTTCCGTGACCATCTGGAGTATGTGACCAACTACTCGGTGCCTGTGGGCTGGCGCAGCCAGTACTGCGGCCTGTTTACGGCCCAGTGGGACGGCGTGACCTACTACTTCCTGGACAACGAGTATTACTTCAAGCGCCGCGGCCTGTACGGCTTCTACGATGACGGCGAGCGTTTCGCCTTCTTCTCCCGTGCCGTGCTGGAGACCTTGTTCTATCTGGACTTCACCCCCGACATCATCAACTGCAACGACTGGCAGACCGCCCTGGTGCCGGTGTACCTGAACCTGTACTACCGCCATCTGGACAAGTTCAACCGGATCAAGACCATCTTCACCATCCACAACATCGCCTATCAGGGCAAGTATGGCCTGGAGATCCTGGAGGACACCTGCGGCATCGGCCATCGCGACCAGCACATCGTGGAGTACGACGGCTGCGCCAACTTCATGAAGGGCGCCTTTGAGACGGCCGACAAGATCACCACCGTCAGCCCCACCTACGCCCAGGAGATCCTGGACCCCTGGTTCAGCTATGGCCTGGACGCCCTGCTGCGGGAGAAGCAGTATAAGCTGTGCGGCATCCTGAACGGCATCGACACCGACGCCAACAACCCCGCCACCGATCCTGCCATCCCCTACAACTACACCGCCGCCAACTTCCGGGAGGGCAAGGCTGTCTGCAAGGCGGCCCTGCAGGACCAGTTTGGCCTGCACAAGGACGGCAGCCCCGTCTTTGCCATGGTCAGCCGCCTGGTGGGCATGAAGGGCTTCGACCTGGTCCAGAGCATCGCCGACGGCCTGGTGGATCTGGGCATCGAGCTGGTCATCCTGGGCACCGGCGAGAGCCAGTATGAGAGCTTCTTCTCCGACCTGGCCGCACGCCGGCCCGGCCGTGTGGGCGCCTACATCGGCTTCAACACCGCTCTGGCGCAGCAGATCTATGCGGGCGCGGATTCCTTCATCATGCCCTCCAAGAGCGAGCCCTGCGGCCTGTCCCAGATGGTGGCCTGCCGCTACGGCACGCCGCCCATCGTCCGCGAGACCGGCGGCCTGCGGGATTCCATCCAGGACTCCAGCAAGGGCCATGGCAACGGCTTCACCTTTGCGGGTTACAGCGCCCACGAACTGTATGACGCCTGCTGCCGCGCCAACGCCGCTTACTACGACAAGGAGAACTGGGAGCACCTGATCGAGTACGCCATGAACTGCGACTTCAGCTGGGGCGTCTCGGCCAAGAGCTACGAGGGCCTCTACAACGAGACCGCCAACCTCTGGTAATGCCTGCGCGGCACGACCGCAGCTGAATCCTGCATAAAAAGACCGGCGCTTCTGTGTCCAAAGACACGGGGCGCCGGTTTTTGCTGTGCAAAAAAAGAAGCCCGCCGGAGCCTTTCCCTGTGCAGGAAGGGCCGCGGCGGGCTTTTATGCCGGCAGGACCGGCTTTGGGATCATTCTTCGGCCGTCAGGGGACGCAGGGCCAGGCCCTCTTTTTCGGCCAGTTTGCGGCCCATCAGCACACCCATGACGCTGGCCATCATCAGGCCGCGGGTCCAGCCCGAACTGTCTCCCAGGCAGTGCAGGCCCCGGATATTGGTATCCAGGTTCTGGTCCATCCGCACCTTGTTGGAATAGAATTTCAGCTCAGGGCTGTAGAGCAGGGTCTCGTAGGCGGCAAAGCCGGGCACCACCATATCCAGCATCCGGATGAACTCGATGATGTTGGTCATGGCGCGGTAGGGCATGGCCGCGGTGATGTCCCCTGCCACCGCGTCGGTGAGGGTGGGACGGACGTTGCTGCGGGCCAGCTCCTCCGGCCAGGTGCGCTTGCCGTCCAGGATATCCCCGTACCGCTGCACCATGATCCGCCCGGCGCCCAGCATATTGGTCAGTTCACCCACCTTCTGGGCGTAGGCGATGGGCTGGTTGAAGGGCTCGGTGAAGTTGTGGGATACCAGGATGGCCAGGTTGGTGTTCTCGCTCTTTTTCTCCTTGTAGCTGTGGCCGTTCACCACCGCCAGGTCGTTGTCGTAGTTTTCCTGCGCCACAAAGCCGCCGGGATTCTGGCAGAAAGTGCGCACCTTGTTTTTCCAGGGGCGGGGGTAGCCGATCAGCTTGGATTCGTACAGAACCCGGTTGACCTTTTCCATCACCTCATTGCGGCACTCCACCCGCACGCCGATGTCCACCGTGCCGGGCTTGTGGGCGATGTGGTGCTCGGCGCACAGCTTTTCCAGCCAGTCGGCGCCGCGGCGTCCGGTGCCGATCACCACCGTGTCCGCATAGATGGTCTGGGTCTGGCCGCCCGGCTGGCGGACCAGCACGCCCCGGCATACATCCCCTTCCAGCAGGATGTTTTCACACTCGGTGGAGAACAGCATCTCCACCCCCTGGGCCTGCAGGTGTTTTTCCACCGCCAGGTACAGCTGATGGGCCTTTTCGGTGCCCAGGTGGCGGATGGGGCAATCCACCAGCTTGAGGCCGGCCTTGATGGCGTTCTTGCGGATCTCCCGGATCTCCTCGCCGGTGTAGATGCCCTCCACATGGGGGTCGGCCCCGAAGTCCAGATAGATCTTGTCGGTGTAATCGATCAGCTGCTGGGCAAAGTTTTCCCCGATGAGGGTGGGCAGGTCGCCGCCCACCTCATAGGACAGGCTCAGTTTGCCGTCCGAGAAGGCGCCCGCCCCCGAGAACCCGGTGGTGATGGCGCAGGTGGGCCGGCAGTTGACGCAGTGGCCCAGCTTGGCCTTGGGACAGCTGCGCTGCTCCACCGGTTTGCCCTTTTCGATCAGCAGGATCTTCTTTTTGCTGCCGTGGCGCAGCAGCTCCACGGCGGTGAAGATGCCGGCAGGACCGGCGCCCACGATGATCAGATCGTATTTTTCCATGGCTTGATAACTCCTTGCATAAAAAAGTCCTGTCTGCGCGGTGAGGTACAGGCAGGACGCGTTTCAAAACGGATGTCGGGGATGGATCACTCCTGGTGTACCTCGGCGCTCTCATCCACCGTATCCAGCTCGCGGGCGGTGGCTTCGGCGTCCGCAGGGGCATGGCTGGCGCCGATCGTCCCGTCCCCGTTCAGGTCCAGGCCGGTGACCTGTTCCAGGGTGGACTGGGCGGCGGGGTGCAGCTTGTTGAAGCGCCGGATGGCCAGGGCGGTGTAGATGGCACCGCCCAGGTTGAAGGCGCCTTCGATCAGCAGGATGATGCCGATGCCCATGACCAGAGTCTCCATGGCGCCGAAGGGATCAAAGATCATGATGCCTCCCAGCACCACGCTGAGCAGGGCCAGCAGGATGAACCATTTCCAGCTGGGGTAGCCGCAGCGGCGCAGCTCCAGGGCGTTCTGCAGCCGGCCCAGGCTGTCGAATACCACGAACAGCCCGAATACCACCGGCAGGATCCGCACCACGATATCGCTGCGCAGGATCAGAAAGCCCCCCAGGCCCAGACACACCAGCCCCGAGATCAGGGTGAAGGAGCTCTGGAATACTTTGTGGTCCACCGTAAAATACCGGATCAGCTGGACGGCGGCGCAGGCCAGCACCACCCCGCCCAGGGCATAGCAGACGATGTTCAGGGCCACACCGGGCACCGCCAGCAAAAAGATGCCCAGTCCAAGATACAACAGGCTCATCAGGATCAGGTTCCATTTCAGATTTTTCATCGGGACGCCTCCTTTTTTGTCCGTCTGCTTTCAGTATGTCACAGCGGGGGCCCCGGCCGCCCCTTTGCCGGAAAATGGGCAGGAATGCGCCCGCACCCTGCCCATTGCTCTCACCGACGCCCAAAGCTCTGCCCGGGCGCTTTTGAACGATGCCGCAAGCCGTTCCTCTGTCCCCGCGCAGGGGACCGCATCAGCCCAGCGATTCCTCTTTGGCCTTGACGGCGGCCAGGATCATCTGGACGCAGACATCCTTGCCCAGAGCGGCGTTGATGCTCAGGTCGTAGTTGTGCACATCGCCCCAGCGGTTCTGGGTGTAGTAGTTGTAGTAGGCGGCCCGCTGGCGGTCGGTCTTGTCGATCTCGTCCCGGATGCCCTTTTCGGTGGTGGCCTTGACGATGGGGTTGGTTTTGGCATACTCCCGCCGCCACTCCAGGGGCGCGTGGACAAAGACGTGCAGCACGTCGGTGCGCTCCCGCAGCACATAGTCGGCACAGCGGCCCAGGATGACGCAGGGGCCCTCCTCGGCCAGCTTCTTGATGATGCGGCTCTGCAGGATGAACACCTGGTCGCTCAGGGGCAGGTCGGTGCCCATGGTGTACAGGCTGTACAGCAGGCTGTGGGTATGGCGCTTCTCGCTGGCAGCCACGGCCTCCTCCGACAGGCCCGAGTCCCTGGCTGCCATGGTAATCAGCTCCTTGTCATAGAGCTTGATGCCCAACGCGTCGGCCACATCCTGTGCGATGTAGCGGCCGCCGGTGCAATACTCACGGCTCAAAGTGATGATCGTTTTTGCCATAATCGTTCCTCCCATCTTGTTGGGAAGGGCCGGCCCGGAGGCCTGCCCTCCTTTAAACAGCCGGGCCGGGGCCTGGCTGCTGTTCTGCAGGGGTTTGCTGTGCTGCGGGGCGGGGCAGCTGCACCTCTGCCACCCGCATGCTGCCGGTCTGGTCCACCGCGTAGATGCTGCACCGCCCGCCGGCCTGGGCCACTTCCTGGGGGAAGCACACCCCGCCTGCGGCGGTCCGCTTCATGCGGTGGAAGGTCTTGTGGGCGGTGGTGGCGTGGGCCACCCCGTCGTACAGGGTACAGGCCACCCAGCCGTTGAAATCCTCCGGCAGGGGATCCCTGGCCCCTTTCTGGGTAAAGAACCACTCCCCTTCTTCCCCTGCTTCCAGCCCGCAGCGGAACCGGCGGGGCCGCGTAGCGGAAAAGGTGCGGGGCTTGGGCCGCAGGATGATGGCCCGCCCGGTGAAGTAGCGCAGAAAATCCGTGATGGACATGGTGCGGGCCACGGCCCCGTCGTGGGGGGCGGTGGGGTCGTTGAGCACCACAAAGTTTGCCAGCACCTCGTCGTCGTGGCCGAAGCCCCGCAGGGCCATCCACACCCGTACCGGCTCCAGCTGTCCGGTCAGGCGGGTCTCCATCTCCACCCCCACCGAGCAGCCGTCGTGGATCTGGGCCCGCAGGTCCTTCAGATCCAGCCAGGCCTGCCAGCTGGAATAGCCGCAGCAGGCGGCGGCAGCCACGGCATAGGCGGCGTTGTGGATGCCGGTGGTGGCGTTGTCCAGCATGGTGTAGGCCACTTCCTCCGGCAGGATGTCCTCCCCCCAGCGGTTCATCAGGGAGGCGATCACCAGCGAGAGATCCATGTCCCGGCCAAAGCTGGGGTCGCGGCCGGCCAGGCTGTATTCGGGCAGGTAGAGCCGCCGGTTGATGATGGCGCCCTCCTGCCGCTCCCAGGACAGGGGCCGCACGGCGGCGGCCAGCAGCCGCACCGCGGGGGTCACCCGCCCGTCGTTGGAGGAAAGGTTCACTTGCAGCTGGATGCCGGTGCCGCCTCCGGGCACCGCCACCGTGACGGTGTCCCCCATCAGGAACACCAGCCCGTCATCGGTCTGGGTGTGGACGCTGCGCCGGGGATAGCCCGGGGCCCATTTGCCAAAGCTCATCCAGCCGGTCCAGTCCCCGCCGGCGTATACTCGGCAGCGCACCTCCAGCATGGTGTTGTCGGGCGCCAGGGCGTTCCAGCTCACGTTCAGGTTGCAGAAAGCGGGCATGGCCAGCTCGGGGGAGGTGTAGCTGCCATAGGGCAGATACCGCCCTGCAGAGCTGTCCAGCACCAGACACCCGTTCTCGAGGGCTACGTTGTCCAGCGCCCCCCGGGAAAAGGTCTCGGTCCCCTGCAGGACCAGGTTGTTCTTTTGTTCCATCCTGGGGCCTTCCCTTCTGCGGCGCTCACACGTCGCTGTCTGTGCCGGAGGAAGCGGCCTTTTCGGCTTCCAGGGCCTGGGCCAGCTCGGCGTCCTTCCGGGCACGGATCTTTTCTTCGATGTGGAACACCCGCTCCAGGTCGCCGCTCACGATCTGGCAGCTCACCTCGCAGGAGAACCAGAACCCGAACACCACCATCAGCAGCAGGCCCAGGGGCATACACAGGATCACGATGCCCCAGAACACCACCTGGACGATGGCGGCTGCCAGCGCATGGGGCAGAAAGGCCAGCATACACCGGACGCTGTTGGCCAGGGTCTGGCGCAGGGGCTGCTCCAGCAGCACCACCTGGGGCCACATATAGGCGAACATCATGTGGAAGATCACCAGGTTGAGGACGGTGGCCACCCACACGCCGGTGCCCACGTTGACCCCCTGGGCCAGCATATGGAAGCAGAAATAGACCATGAAGATCTGCACGGTGACCACCACACAGTAGAGGATGCCGGGCAGGATGCTGGCCTTGAAATTCTGCCGGAAGGCCCGGCGGTAGGTGGTCCACCAGTAGCCCGGCTCATCCCGCAGGGCGCGCAGCACCGTGTCGTAGACCCCGGCCAGGGTAGGCCCCGCCAGGATGCCGCCCACGGCGGCACTGACCAGCATAACGGGCAGGTTGTTCATCAAAAAACCGATGTAGACCAGGCAGATCACCGGCAGAAAGCCCAGGCAGGCCAGCAGGTTTGCCAGGAACATACCGTTCATGTCGCGGCCCAGCAGCTCGAAAAAGCGGCCCACACCCGTCTTGCGGGGAGCGTCCTTCTGGATGCCGTGCCCGGCCTTGAAATCATCCGCGCTTGGAAAAAGTCCCATTTCTCTTGTCCCTCTCTGTGGGCGGCTGTGAAAACCGCCCGGCATACAAAAGCAGATCACCGATGCTTTTATTCATCTTACATAATACCTGCATTGGGCCGATTTTGCAAGACCCCCGGCGGTGTGGTTTTGTAAAAAAACTGTTTCCATCTCCCATTTTGGCTGCAACTGTGCTACAATAGATGTGTTTTAACAGGAAAATGACATGAGAGTATTGTGACCGATGGGAGGTCAGTTGTTTGAAGATCCTGTATGTTTTGCGCACCATCGCGATGTATGCCTATATGTTCGGCTATATGCTGCTGTTCTACCCTGTCCTGCGCCAGGGCGAGAAGGCCCAGGCCGCCGGCGACCGGGCCAAAGTGCGCCAGCTGGTGGACAAGCATATCCCCCGCTGGTGCCGGGGGCTGCTGTGGATGGGCGGGGTACAGCTGACGGTGGAAGGCCGTGAGCGGATCCCCACCGGCGGGCCGGTGGTCTTTGTGGGCAACCATCGCAGCTATTTCGACATCCCCCTGATGCTGGTCGCCCTGGACAAGCCCCACGGCCTGCTGGCCAAAAAGGAACTGTCCCGCATCCCCCTGCTGAGCCGGTGGATGAAGCTGCTGGGCTGCCTGTATGTGGAGCGGGATGATGTGCGGGCCTCCCTGCAGGCCCTGAAGGACGGGGCCGCCATCGTGCGCGGCGGGGAGAGCTTTGTGATCTTCCCCGAGGGCACCCGCTATAAGGGCGAAGAAGGAGGCGTGGGCGAGTTCAAGGCCGGGGCTTTCCGCATCGCCATCAAGACGGGGGCGCCTGTGGTGCCGGTGGCCATCAGCGGCGCCCGGGCCCTCTATGAGAGCCACAATTACATCGTCCACCCGGGGTCGGTGCGGGTCACCATCCTGCCCGCCATCCAGACCGCCGGCATGAGCAAAGAGGAGCAGCGCCAGCTGCCCGAGGCGGTCCGGCAGAACATCATGGCCACCCTGAGCCGCCTGGACCAGACCGTCCTGTAATAAGGGAGAACAAGGCTTATGGCAAGCTACCGGTACGAACGCGACATCAAAGAAGAAGACCTGCGCCCCCGGGCCCAGCGGCAGTATACCCGCCGGGAACGGTGGAACAACTGGTGGGACTACAACCTCAAATGGGTGGTGGTGGCCGCCATTGCGGTGGGCTTTGTGGGCTACTGCTTCATCGGGCAGTATTTCTTTACGGTGCACCCCGACTACAACATCGGGGTGGTGGCCCCCTACTACCTGCCGGAGGATACAGTGGACGCCCTGCAGCAGCAGCTGGCCGCCTTTGGGGAGGACCTCAACGGGGACGGCGCGGTGAACGTGACGGTCAACGTATATACTCTGGACTACAGCGGGGATGACCAGTCGGACACCGACGCCTATCTGACCATGGCGGGCACCACCCGCCTGGCCGCCGACGTCCAGGGGGCCCTCAGCTCCATCTTCATCCTCTATGACCCGGCGGGCTTTGAGGAGAACACCGGCGCGCTGCGGTATCTGGACGGCACTTTGCCGGCGGGGGACAGCGACAGCGACTGGTGGAACATGGTCTACCGCTGGACCGACTGCCCGGTCCTCACCGGGCTGGACCTGGGCAGCTATGGCCCCGACGCCACCCAGAACGGCACGGGGGACAGCCAGGAGTATATGAGCCAGTTCTATGTGGCATTCCGGGGCGCATGGAACCAGGGCGCGGCGGACAGCATCGCACCGGGGGAGCCTCTGTGGGACAAGCTGACCGCCGGCGCCGTCTCCACCGCCGCTGCGGAGTGAAGATGCGTCTGCGCCTGCTGCGCCGGTGGAAAAAGCCGGCTGCCCCTGCCCCGGCGCCCGTCCCGGCGCCGCCCCGCCCGGCGGAGCTGGATAACCCCTATGGCCGGGTGTACACCCCCACCCCCAGCCTGTCCTGCCTGCGCCGCCGGGAGAAAGACCCAAAGTAAGAACACGCTCTGTCCGCAAACAGCGGACAGGGCGTTTTTTGTTGGGCATTTTCCTGTTTTTTGAGGGATGCGGGGGGCCGAAAACTGCCGGCGGCGCGATTGTCTCACGCCCTCAAGTATGGTATACTGATAAAGCAGATCGAACCACAGGGGAATGAGACATGAACGAAACGAAGGGAGTGACCTCGTATGGACGAGCTGGAGCAGGCCCGTCAGGAGATCGACGCGGTGGACGCGCAGCTGGCCGCCCTGTTTGAACGGCGGATGCGGGCGGTGGTGCAGGTGGCGCGCTACAAGCAGGCCCACGGCCTGCCCATCCACGACCCGGCCCGGGAAGAGCAGGTGCTGCAAAAGGCGGCGGACCGGATCCAGGACCCGGCCCTGCGGCCCTATTACCTGGACCATGTGCGCAACCGGATGGAGGTGGCGCGCCAGTATGAGGCCCTGCTGCTGGGCCGCAACCGGGTGGCCTACCAGGGGGTGGAGGGGGCGTTTGCCCACATCGCCCTGCGCCAGCTGTTCCCCCACGCCAAGGCGGTCAGCTGCCCCACCTGGGACGAGGTGTTCGCCCGGGTCTCGGCGGGGGATGCGGCCCGGGGCGTGGTGCCCTTTGAGAACAGCCATGCCGGGGATGTTTCGGCGGTGCTGGACCTGTGCTACCGTCACCCCGAGCTGTGGGTGGTGCAGGTGTACGACCTGCCGGTGCATCAGAACCTGCTGGTGCTCCCCGGCACCCCCCTCACGGCGGTGCGCCATGTGTACAGCCATCAGCAGGCCATCGCCCAGAGCGAGACCTTTTTGAAACAGATGCAGCTGCCCTGCACCGCCATGGCCAACACCGCCATGGCCGCCAAATATGTGGCCGAGAGCGGCGACCCCTCCCGGGCGGCCATTGCCAGCCGGGAGACCGCCGCCCTGTACGGACTGGAGGTGCTGGTGCCCGACATCAACGCCGACGGGGACAACACCACCCGCTTCATCGTCATCAGCAAAGAGCGGCCCGCCAAAGGCAACCGGTTCTCTTTGCTGTTCACGGTGGACAACAAGCCCGGCAAGCTGGCCGAGGTGATCCAGAAGATCGGCGCTTCCGGCTTCAATATGGAGTCGATCAAGAGCCGGCCCATGCCCCATGTGCCCTTTGAATATTATTTTTATGCCGAGCTGGTGGGCGACCCCGCCAGGGCCGAGAGCGAGGCCCTGCTGCGGGAGCTGGACCGCACCTGCCGGACGGTACGGATGTTAGGAGTGTATACAAAATGAGTGAAGCCACATTTGGCAGCAAGCTGACCATGAACCTGGGCCCCCGCAGTTACGACATCACCCTGCGGCGGGGCGCCCTTCAGAACCTGTACCAGCTGGCCGATCTGAACCGCCGGGTGGCGGTGGTCACCGACAGCGGGGTGCCCCCGGTGTATGCCCGCCAGGTGGCCGACCAGTGCCGCGAGGCCGTGATCATTACGGTGCCCCAGGGCGAGGGCAGCAAGTGCCTCCGCACGCTGGAGTCGGTGCTGCAGCAGATGCTGGCGTTCGGCATGGGCCGGGGCGATCTGGTGGTGGCCGTGGGCGGCGGCGTGGTGGGAGACCTGGCCGGCTTTGCGGCGGCCGTCTATATGCGGGGCATCGATTTCATCAACTGCCCCACCACCACCCTGTCCATGATCGATTCCTCCATCGGCGGCAAGACCGCCGTGGACCTGGGGGACACCAAGAACGTGGTGGGCGCCTTCTGGCAGCCCAGGGTGGTGGTGGTGGACGCCGACACCCTGTCCACCCTTCCCCGCCGCCACTACATCAACGGTCTGGCCGAGGCCATCAAGGCCGGCCTGCTGGCCGACCCCGAGCTGTTTGAACTGTTCGAGACGGGGGACGTGGATGCGGACATCGACCAGATCATCTACCGCAGCCTCCAGTTCAAGAAGGGCATCGTGGAGGCGGACGAGACCGAGCACGGCGCCCGCCGCGCCCTCAACTTTGGACATACCATCGGCCACGGCATCGAGGCGGTCAAGGGCATCAAGGGCCGCCGCAAGGTGGGATTGTACCACGGCGAGTGCGTGGCCCTGGGGATGCTGCCCATGATCGAGAGCAACAGCCTGCGCCGCCGCACCCGGGCGGTCTACCGCCGCCTGGGCCTGCCGGTGCGCGCCGGCTTTGACAAGGAGAAGGTCTACGCCGAGATGCTCCATGACAAGAAGGCCCAGGGCGGCAGGATCACCGTCATCAAGGTGCCGGGTCTGGGCTGCTGGCGGGCCGACACCATCCCGGTGGAGAGCCTGCGCTCCCTGCTGGGCCTGGAGGGCTGAAGATGAAGAACACCTATGGGGACTGCCTCAGCCTGACCCTGTTTGGGGAGAGCCACGGCGCGGCCATCGGGGCCGTGCTGGACGGGATGGCCGCCGGCGTGCCGGTGGACGAGCAGGCGGTTGCCGCCTGCATGGACCGCCGCCGGGCCCGCGGGGACGGCCTGTCCACCGCCCGGGTGGAGGCGGACGAGGTGCGGGTGCTGTCGGGCGTGGTCCAGGGCCACACCACCGGCACCCCCATCGCCCTGATGATCGAGAACCGGAACACCCGCAGCGCCGACTACGCCGCCACGGCTTCCCTGCTGCGGCCCGGCCATGCGGATTATACCGCCTTTGCGCGGTACGGCGGGTTCCAGGACGCCCGGGGCGGCGGGCACTTTTCGGGCCGGATCACAGCCGGCCTGGTGGCGGGGGGCGCCATCGTCCTCCAGGCGCTGGAGCGGGCGGGGGTGCGCATCGCCACCCACATCGCTCAGTGCGCCGGGATAGACGACAGCCCCTTTGCGGCGGATGACGGGGAGGCCCTGGCCCGGCAGCTCCGGACGCTGGACGGCTGCGGGGCGGACTTTGCTCTGCTGGACCCCGGCGTACAGGCCCCTATGCAGGACGCCATCCGGGCGGCGGGCGCCGAGGGGGACAGCGTGGGCGGCATTTTGGAGACCGCCATCCTGGGTCTGCCCGCCGGCGTGGGCGAACCCTTCTTTGACAGCGTGGAGAGCAAGCTGGCCCATATGGCCTTTGCGGTGCCGGCGGTCAAGGGAATCGAGTTCGGGTCCGGCTTCGGTTTTGCAGCCATGCGGGGCAGCCAGGCCAACGACCCCTTCCGCATCGACGAAGAGGGGCGGATCCGGACCGAGACCAACCACAACGCCGGCATCAACGGGGGGCTGGCCAACGGGATGCCGGTGGTATTCCGCACCGCCGTCAAGCCCA
The DNA here is from genome assembly GCF_002160915.1 of Faecalibacterium sp. An121. Lineage (GTDB taxonomy): Bacteria > Bacillota > Clostridia > Oscillospirales > Ruminococcaceae > Faecalibacterium > Faecalibacterium avium. Next base: position 6,749 of record NZ_NFLM01000028.1, on the reverse strand, counting down.
CCCCCAGCATCTACCAGCAGCAGCGGACGGTGGATTACACCGCGCAACAGAACGCGCTGCTGTCCATCAAGGGGCGGCATGACCCCTGCATCGTGCCCCGGGCGGCCATCGTCCAGACCTGCGCCGCCGCCGTGGCGGTGGGGGACCTGCTCTGCGCGCGCTATGGCGAGAGCTGGATGACGCGCCCCGATGCCTATCGAGAGGAGGCCCGCTGAATGGAATACGGTCTGATCGGTTCCCGGCTGGGACACTCCTACTCCAAGATCATCCACCAGCGGCTGTGCGGCTATGACTACCAGCTGCTTGCCCTGCCCACCGAGGCAGAGGCGCGCCGCTTTTTGGAAGAACGCCCCTTCCGGGCCGTCAACGTCACCATCCCTTACAAGCGGCTGGCGATGGATGCTTGCGACCAGGTGGACCCCCGGGCTGCCGCCATCGGCGCAGTGAACACGGTGGTCAACCGGGACGGCAGGCTGTACGGCTACAACACCGACTACATGGGCTTTGCCCATCTGTGCCGCAGCCACGGGGTGGACTTCCGGGGCCGCACCGTGCTGATCCTGGGCACCGGCGGCACCCACAATACGGTGGCCGCCGTGGCCCGGGATGCCGGGGCCGCCCGGGTGCTCACCGTCAGCCGGAAGCCCGGCCCCGGCCAGCTGTCCTACCGGGAGGCCGCCGGTGCGGGGGGACAGATCCTGATCAATACCACCCCGGCGGGGATGTACCCCGATGTGGGGACCTGCCTGCTGGACACCGACGCCCTGCGGGGGATGGAGGCGGTGCTGGACGTGGTGTACAACCCCGTCCGCACCGAGCTGCTGCTGCGGGCCGGAGAGGCCGGGGTGCCGGTGCGGGCCTGCGGCCTGGAAATGCTGGTGGCCCAGGCGGTGTATGCGGCGGAATATTTCCTGGACACTGCCTTTGCGGACCGGGAAGAAACGATCCGCCGGGGCACCGCGGACCTGCGCAGGGATATCCTGAACGTGTCCCTGGTGGGGATGCCCTCCAGCGGCAAGACCACCCTGGGCCGGCTGCTGGCAGAAAAGCTGGGCCGCACCTTTGTGGACCTGGACGAGGAGATCGTCCGGGCGGCGGGCCGGAACATCCCGGACCTTTTTGCCGCCGAGGGAGAGGCGGGGTTCCGCCGGCGGGAAGCCGAACAGGCGGCCCGCTTTGGCAAAGAGAGCGGCCTGCTGATCTCCTGCGGGGGCGGCATCGTCAAAAACGCCGCCAACATCCGGGCTTTGCGGCAGAACGGGGTGGTCCTGTTCATCGACCGGCCCCTGGAGGAGCTGACGGTGGGGGGCGGACGGCCTCTGTCCTCCAGCCCCGAGGCGCTGCGGCAGATGGAAAAAGAGCGCCGGCCCTTCTATCTGGGGGCGGCGGACGCCGTCATCCCCAACGACGGCACGGTGCAGCAGGCGGTCGGCCGGGCGCTGGATGCCCTGGAGGACCTGTTTGCCCATGAATGACATGAATGAGGTATTTCTTTTCGAACGCACGGCAGGATGGCCGATGCGGCAGAGAGGGAAAATAAAAGCAGAGAAAGGAAACCAACACCCATGATTATTTCGACCAAAAAAGGCACGCCCCAGGAAGAACTGGACCGGATCGTTGACAAATTTGAAAAGCAGGGCCTGTCGGTGACCCTGATCTCGGGCACCGATTACAACGTCTTTGGCCTGGTGGGCGACACCACCAAGCTGGACGAGCGGGACATCCTGGCCAACCCCTGGGTGGACAACGTCACCCGCGTGTCGGCCCCCTACAAGCGGGCCAACCGCCTGTTCCACCCCGAGGATTCGGTGATCGACTGCGGCGGGGTCAAGATCGGCGGCCATGAGAAGATCGCGGTGATGGCCGGCCCCTGCAGCATCGAGAACGAGGAGCAGGCCAAACGGATCGCCTCCAGCGTCAAGGCAGGGGGCGCTGCCCTGTTCCGGGGCGGCGCCTACAAGCCCCGCACCTCCCCCTACTCGTTCCAGGGCCTCGAGACCGAGGGCATCCTGGACATGGTCAAGGCGCGGGAGGCCACCGGCCTGCCCATCGTCTCCGAGCTGATGAGCGAGGACCGCATCCCCGAGTTTGAGGAGTATGTGGACGTGGTCCAGATCGGCGCCCGCAATATGCAGAACTTCCAGCTGCTCAAGGCGGTGGGCAAGATGCACAAGCCGGTGCTGCTCAAGCGGGGCCTGTGCAACACCATCGAGGAGTGGATCATGAGCGCCGAATACATCATGGCCGGCGGCAATGAGAACGTCATCCTCTGCGAGCGGGGCATCCGCACCTTTGAAAAGTACACCCGCAACACCCTGGACCTGTCGGCGGTGCCCATCATCCACGAAAAGACCCATCTGCCCGTGGTGGTGGACCCCAGCCACGCCACCGGCAAGTCCAATCTGGTGGAGCCCATGATGATCGCGGCGGTGGCCGCCGGGGCCGACGGCCTGGAGGTGGAGGTCCACTATGACCCCCAGCACGCCTGGAGCGACGGCGCCCAGTGCCTGACCCCCGACGCCTTTGCCCAGGCCATGGCCAAGTGCCGCCAGGTGGCATGGGCCATCGGCCGGGATATGTGATCCATGCGGGCCGAGATCAGGCCGGGGGGCCCCATCCGTGGGACTCTGGCCGCGCCCCCCAGCAAGAGCATGGCCCACAGGGCGCTGCTCTGCGCGGCCCTGGCCGGGGGGACCAGCCGGGTGGACAACCTGGCCCACAGCCAGGACATCGACGCCACCCTGGCCGCCGCAGCCGCCTTTGGGGCGCAGGTGGAGCTGGGGGCGGGCTGGGCCCATGTGACCGGGCCGGCCGTCCTGGCCTGCCCGGCCGCCCCGGTGGACTGCTGCGAGAGCGGCAGCACCCTGCGCTTTCTGATCCCGCTGGCGGCGCTGTCGGGGCGGGCGGTCACCTTCACCGGGCGGGGCCGGCTGATGCAGCGGCCCCAGAGCGTGTACCGGGAGCTGTTTGCCCGGCGGGGCCTCCGGTTTGAGCAGGAGGGCGGCACTTTGACGGTGGCGGGGCCTCTGGCTGCGGGGGAATACGAGCTGGCGGGGGATGTGTCCAGCCAGTTCGTCAGCGGGCTGCTGTTTGCTCTGCCCCTGCTGGACGGGGACAGCACCCTGCGGCTGCGTCCCCCGGTGGAGAGCCGCAGCTACATCGAGATGACCCGGGCCGCCCAGGCCCTGTTTGGAGTGGAGAGCCGCTGGCTGGATGCGTCCACCCTCCTGGTGCCCGGCCGGCAGCGTTACCTGCCCCGGGACATCACGGTGGAGGGGGACTGGAGCCAGGCCGCCTTCCCGGCGGTGCTTGGGGCCCTGGCCGGGGACGTGATGGTCACCGGGCTGGCCGCCGATACCCTGCAGGGGGACGCGGTGATCGGCCGGATCCTGGACCGCTGCGGCGCGCAGCGGGGCGCGGAGGGCTTCCGCTTTGCAAAAAGCCCCCTGCACGGCGTGGAGATCGATCTGGCCGACTGCCCCGACCTGGGCCCCGTCCTGATGGCCATGGGGCTGCTGTGCCGGGGCCGGACGGTCATCCGCAACGCAGGCCGCCTGCGCCTGAAGGAGAGCGACCGCATCGCCGCCATGGAGCAGGAACTGCGCAAGCTGGGCGGCTGCATCCGGAGCGAGGGCGGCACCGTGTGGATCGAGGGCGGGCCCCTGCATCCGCCCGCCGTGCCCCTCAGCGGCCACAATGACCACCGGGTGGTCATGAGCCTGACGGTGCTGGCCGCAGCCGCGCGGCTGCCCGTCTGCATCGAGGGGGCTGAGGCAGTGGATAAGAGCTGGCCGGATTTCTTTGCTGCCGTCAGGCAGCTGGGGGTGGAGGTGGAATTGAATGCTTGACAAGTCGGAGCGCTACCTGATCGTGGGCCTGGGGCTTCTGGGCGGCAAATACGCCCTGGAGCTGACCAAAGCCGGGTTCCATGTGGACGGCATCAACCGCAGCGAAAAGCACCTGCAATACGCTTTGGACAAGGGCTATATCCGCAGCGGCAAGACCCATGACTTCGAGGACCTGGTGGCCCAGGCCGACCACATCATCTTTGGCCTGTACCCCACCACCCTGCTGGAGTGGTTTGGGACGTATGGCCGCCGGATCAAGCCCGGGTGCATCTTTACCGATGTGTCGGGGGTCAAGACGGGCCTGGTAGGGCCCATCCAGGAGATGTGCCCTCCGGGGGTGGAGTTTATTCCCAGCCATCCCATGGCGGGCCGGGAGACTTCCAGCGTGGAGCACGCCGCCGAGGTCAACTTTGGCCCCGCCAACTTCATCATCACCCCCACCCCGAAGAATACCCCCCGGGCCATCGTCTGGATCACGGAGCTGGCCCAGGTGCTGGGGTTCCGGCATATTTCGACCCTGACGGTGGAGGAGCACGACCGGATGATCGGCTATGTCAGCCAGCTGTGCCATGCCATTGCCGTCAGCCTGATGTGCGCCAACGACAATGCCGCCCTGTGCGAATACACCGGCGACTCGTTCCGGGACCTGACCCGCATCGCCAGGATCAACGAGACGATGTGGTCGGAGCTGTTCCTGTGGAACAAAGACAACCTGATCGCGGAGATCGACCAGTTCGAGGGGGCGCTGGGCCAGCTGCGTGCGGCCCTGGCCGCGGGAGACCGGGCCGGGCTGGAGGAGATGTTCCGGCTTTCCACCCGGCGGCGGGCCATGTTTGACAAAAAACTGCCCGATTGACCCTGCAAAGGAGGGGGAGGCTATGGCCAGACAGGAAAAGCAGAAGCGCAAGCTGCTGGCTCTTGTGCGCATTTTTGAGAGCGAGACCGACGAGGCCCACCGCCTGACGGTGCCTCAGCTGGCCGAAAAGCTGGAGGCCCAGGGCATCCCCTGTGAGCGCAAGAGCATCTACACCGACATCGACGCGCTGCGGGAGATGGGCTATGAGATCCTTTTGCAGCGGGGCCGGGGCGGCGGCTACTGGCTGGCCCACCGCACCTTTGAGCTGGCCGAGCTCAAGCTGCTGGTGGATGCGGTGCAGAGCTGCCGGTTCATTCCCCAGGAAAAGACGGGCGCTCTGATCGGCAAGCTGGAGCAGCTGGCCTCCCACTACCAGGCCGCCCAGCTGCAGCGCCAGGTGTATGTGGCGGGCCGGCCCCGCAGCCAAAACCCCCAGATCCTTTACAGCATTGACGCTTTGCACGAGGCCATCAACACCGGGCGGCAGGTGTCTTTCCACTATGCCAACGGCAAGGATCACACGGTCAGCCCCTGGCAGCTGGCCTGGGACGGCGGCAGCTATTATCTGATCGCTTACCAGGAGTATGACAGCAAGGCGGGGGTGCGGCATTACCGTGTGGACCGCATGAGCCGTGTGCAGGTGCTGCAGGACAAGCCCTGCGCCGGCGGCGCTCTGCATGAGAGCTTCAACCTGCCGGCGTACCTGAAAAAGCACTTCAATATGTACGGCGGCCCCGAATACAGGGTGACCTTGCGCTGCGCTCCCGAGCTGCGGGAGGCCATGCTGGACCGCTTTGGCCGGGAGACCATCCTGATCGACGAGCCGGACGGCAGTTTCCACTTCACCACCCCTGTCTGCGTCAGCGGGCCCTTTTTGGGCTGGGTGTGCGGGTTCGAGGGCAAAGTGGTGGTCACCGCCCCGGCAGAAGTACGCGCCCGCCTGGCCCTGCTGAGCCGCCGCATGGCCGATGTCTATGGGTGCTGAACGCCCAGCCGCAAAACTGGACCAATAATCTGCTGGATGCGCCCCGCGAAAGCGGGGCGCTTTTTTGCGGCCTCCGAATCCCCGACGCACAAAGTTAGAGTACACGAACTAAAGAAAATAAAGAAAAAAAGGGAAAATTTGAAATTGGGTCTTGACACCGGGGGGGTATGTTATGATAGGCACACAAAGGAAAGGACCTTCCTTTGAACCTGTTTTGGGTCTCTATCTTTTATACACCATAAGGAGGAAAAATTCATTATGAAACTCAAGAAGATTGCTTCTCTGGCGCTGGCCGGCATCATGGCCGTCAGCATGCTGGCTGGCTGCAAGGACGGCGGCAACAGCAACAGCGGCTCTTCCAGCGAGAATACCAATACTGTGACTGGCTACTCCGATGTTCTGGCTGATGCAGTAAATGATGCTGTGAAAGATAAAGATTTTGTCACTTTCCAGGATAACAATGCTGATCAGACTGCATTGCAGAACAGCCTGAATTATTTGGCAACCAATGATATTGCAGATGTTGTACGTGACCATCGTACGCCTGCGGTTGTTGAGAATGTTTGGGCTGATGGCTGGAAGCAGGTGCGCAATTACATTTCCAATGAACTGAAGCTGGCTAACAAGAACCTGAATGAAGGAGATATGGATCTCGATTGGTATACCACTAACGATAAGGTCAATAGCGATGTAAAATGTGGCGTGATTTATGCTGTTGATGGTAGTGTTGGTATCAATGAGACCATTAAGCAGGTTGCTAGCACTCTGGATGATTATCTGGACGACTTGGACGAATCCGTTACTACTACTAACGATCATCTGGTGTGGGAGTATGAGTACGTTGTTTCTGTGAGCGTTGCTGAGAGAAGCGTCGGTGATGACTCTGTGAATGTTGTTCTGGTAACTGTTGATCGTACTGTGACCAACGGCTAAGTAACTTTACTTATAACACCCCCGGGGCACCATACCGGGAGATGATATAAGGGGCGCACAGGTGCCAGAGACCACCTGCGCGCTCGGGTAAAACACCCATCCGATGTGGCGGCAAAGAGGAATAGAA
>NZ_NFLM01000027.1 GCF_002160915.1 Faecalibacterium sp. An121 | reverse complement strand
GACCCAAAACAGGTTCAAAGGAAGGTCCTTTCCTTTGTGTGCCTATCATAACATACCCCCCCCCGGTGTCAAGACCCAATTTCAAAATTTCCCATTTTTTCTTTATTTTCTTTAGTTCGTGTGCTCTAACTTCGGAGGCAAAACGAAAAGCGCTCCGCCGTCTGGCAGGGCGCTTTTTTGTGCATTTACATTTTCTGGATCACTTCGCCCAGCCAGCGGCACATCCGGTCGCCGGCCTGGTTGGCGATCTCCAGCACGCGCTGGTGGCTGTGGCGCACCGTCTGGATGCCGGTGGCCATGTTGGTGATGCAGCTGACCGCCAGCACCTTGATGCCCAGATACGAACAGACCATCGCCTCGGGGACGGTGCTCATCCCCACGGCGTCGGCGCCCAGGGCGGCGAAGGCCCGGATCTCGGCCGCCGTCTCATAGCAGGGGCCCATAAAGCCCATGTAGACCCCTTCTTTGTATTCGATGCCCTGCTTGTCCGCCACCGAGCGGGCCAGATCCAGCAGGTCATGGCTGAAGATCTCGGTCATATCGGGGAACCGGGGCCCGAACCGCTCGTCGTTGGGTCCGATGAGCGGGTTTGTCCCCATCATATTGATGGTGTCAGTGATCAGCATCAGGGTGCCCGGCTCAAAGCTGCGGTTGATCCCGCCGGCGGCGTTGGTCAGCACCACCGTCTCGATGCCCAGCAGCTGGAATACATAGAAGGGATAGCACACTTCCTTCATGCTGTATCCCTCGTAGAAATGGAATCGGCCCTCCATGGCCAGGACCGGGGTCTGGCCCAGCTTGCCCTCCAGCAAAGCGCCCTTGTGCCCCTGTACCGTAGACTGAGGGAAATGGGGGATCTCCCCGTAAGGGATCTCCTGTGTGTCGGTGAACCCGGCGGTCAGGTCTCCCAGGCCCGACCCCAGCACCACCGCGATCTTGGGTGCAAAGCGCAGTTTTTCTTTCAGATAGGCGGCGCTGGCGGCAGCCTTTTCATACAAATGTTCCATGCAGATCCTCCTTTGCGGCTTTTTCTCCATTATACGGTTCCAGGGACCCTTTGGCAAGTGCGGCCCGGTCTGACAACGATGGACGGATGTACAAAAAAATTCACAGGTTGTTCATTCCCTTTCGGCCCCAAAGACCTTATAATAGAGTTCAAGGTTTTACAGAAAGGAGCCGTTTCATGAAAGGAAAAGGCTTTTTCACCGCCGTGCTCCGCCATCGCAGGCGGGTGCTGGCGGGCTATGCCGTGGCCGCAGTGCTGTGCGCTGTGCTCAGCCTGTTGGTTTCGGTCAACTACGACATCAATGACTATCTTCCCCCCGAATCCCCTTCCACCATCGCCATCGACGTGATGGAGGAGGCCTTCGGCGGCGGCATCCCCAATGTGCGGGCCATGGTGCGGGACGTCACCGTTCCCAAAGCGCTGGCCTTCAAACAACAGATCGGCCGCATCGAGGGCGTCACCGCCGTCACCTGGCTGGACGACGTCCTGGACATCACCGTCCCTCTGGAGATGCAGGACCCCGCCGCGGTGGAGTCCTACTACAAAGACGGGGCCGCCCTGTTGACCATCACGGTGGCGGATGACCAGCGGGCCGAGGCGGTGGCTGCCATCGAGGCCCTGCTGGGCGACAAGGGCGCCCTGACCGGCTCGGCGGTGTCCACGGCGGCGGCCACCCATTCCACCGTGGTGGAGGTGGCCCAGATCGCCTGCATCGCGGTGGTGTATGTGATCTTCATCCTGGCCCTCACCACCCGCAGCTGGGCCGAGCCCGCCATCGTCATGCTGGGGATGGGGGCCGCCATCCTCATCAACAACGGCACCAACCTGTTGTTCGGGGAGATCTCCTTTGTCACCAGCGCGGCAGGCAGCATTTTGCAGCTGGCCGTCTCGCTGGACTACTCGGTGTTCCTGATCCATCGCTTTGAGGAGGTGCGCCAGGAGCGCCCCGGCGCTTCCCCCGACGACTGCATGGTGGAGGCCCTGACCAAATCCGCTTCCTCCATCCTGTCCAGCGGCCTGACCACCGTCATCGGCTTTGCGGCCCTGGTGCTGATGCAGTTCCAGATCGGCCCCGACCTGGGCCTGGCCCTGGCCAAGGGGGTCGCCTTCAGCCTGCTGACCGTCTTTACCTTTGTGCCGGCTCTGGTGGTCACCGTCCTGCCCTGGATGGACCGCACCCGCCACAAGCCCCTGCTGCCCGGTTTCCAGGGCTTCGGACGGCTGGTCAGCCGGATCATGCTGCCCATGGTGGCGGTGCTGGTGGTGGTGATGGTCCCCTCGTTCCTGGCCTCCAACGCCAACCAGTATTACTACGGCGCAGGCCATATGTTCGGCACCGACACCAAGGTGGGCCAGGATACCCAGGCCATCGAGTCGGTGTTCGGCCAGAGCGACACCTATGTCCTGCTGGTCCCCGCCGGAGACACCGCCACCCAGAGCCAGCTGTCCTCCGCCCTGCACGCCCTGCCCCAGGTGACCAGCATCCTTTCCTATGTGGACACCGCCGGGCCCGAGATCCCGCCGGGCTACCTGGACGACGCCACTCTGTCCCAGCTGGTGTCGAACGGGTACACCCGCATGGTCCTCTCGGTGGCCGCCGACTTTGAAGGGGACGCGGCCTTTGCCCTGGTGGAACAGGTCCGGGCCATCGCCCAGCAATACTATCCTGACAGCTGGTATCTGGCCGGCCAGGGGGTCAGCACCTACGACCTGATGGACACCATCACCGGCGACATGGCCAAGGTGAACCTGGTCGCCATCGCGGCGGTCTTTCTGGTGCTGCTGCTGTTGGAGCACAGCCTGGTGCTGCCCATCGTGCTGGTGCTCAGCATCGAGACGGCCATCTGGTTCAACCTGGCCCTGCCCTACTTCACCGACACCGTGGTCTTTTACATCGCTTACCTCATCATCAGTTCGGTGCAGCTGGGCGCCACGGTGGATTACGCCATCCTCTTTTCCGACCGCTACCGGGAATACCGCCAGACCCTGGACAAAAAGCCGGCCGTGGCCGCCACGGTGGCCACCGTCACCACATCGGTGCTCACCACCGGCAGCGGCCTGGCTGTGGTCGGCTTCCTGATGGGGGCCATCTCCTCCAACCAGCTGCTGGCCCAGCTGGGCAACTTCCTGGGCGTGGGCAGCCTGGCCTCCCTGGCCATCGTGCTGCTGGCGCTGCCCGGCATCCTCTACCTCATCGACCCATTCATCGTCCAATCCAAACCGGGAGCTTCCGCCCCCGCACCAAAGGAGGGCTGACCCCCATGAAACTGTACACCCTGCCCCGCCGCGCCGCCGCGGCCCTGCTGGCCGCCGCCGTTTTCTGCACGGCGACCCTCTCCGTCTTTGCCTCGGACAGCGCCCCCGCTTCTTCCGCAGCGGACAGCGCCCCTTCCGGCTCCGGGGCGTCCTCCCAGGCCGCCCCGCCCGAGGACGCTTCCGCCGACTTGGAGGAGGGCAACGGCGCCGCCCCTGCTGCCAAAGAGGAAGTGATCTACGGCAAGCTGGCCGCCGACGGCACGGTGGAGAGCCTTTACGCCGTCAACCGGTTTGAGGCCACCGCCGGCGTGCCCATCACCGACTACGGCCATTACACCGCCGTCCGCAACATGACCACCACCGACCCCATCACCAGCGGCGACGGCGCCGTCACCCTGACCCCCGCCGCCGACGGCACCGTCTATTACGAGGGCACCATGGACCCTGCTACCCCCCTGCCCTGGCTGATCCAGGTGCGCTACCTCCTGGACGGCGCCGAGTGCGACCCCAGCGAGCTGGCGGGCCGCAGCGGGGCCCTCATCATCCGCATCGACGTCAGCCCCAACCCCGACTGCACCGGCAGCTGGTTCGATCAATACGCCCTCCAGACCACCGTCACCCTGGACACCGCCAACGCCTCCAACATCCGGGCGGCGGGGGGCACCATCGCCAGCGTGGGCAGCCAGCGGCAGATCATCTTCACCCTGCTGCCCGGCCAGACCAGCCAGATCGAGGTGGCCGCCGATGTGACCAACTTCACCATGCCGGCCATCACCTTCAACGGCATCCAGCTCCAGCTCAAGCTGGACATCAACGGGGTGGCCCTGACCAACCGTTTGAACCAGCTGACCACCGGCACCAGCCAGCTGGACGAGGGCACGACCGCCCTGGCGGCGGGCATCGCGGCCCTGCAGCAGGGCCTGACCATGCTGGACCAGCAGTCCGGCCTTTTGACCGGCGGCTCGGCCGCCATCCAGTCCGCCCTGAACCAGCTCCAAAGCGCCCTGAACGGCGTCTCGGCCTCCAACGACCAGCTCACCGCTCTGCTGGAAGCCTCCAGGCAGATCGGCGGCGGGCTGGCTCAGCTGGATGACGGCGTGGCCCAGCTGGAGCAGCAGGTCAACTACGAGGCGTTCAAGCAGATCCTGGCTCAGAACGGCCTGGACCTGGACACCCTGGCCGCCGGCAACGCCCAGGCCATTGCCATGCTGCAGGGCCTCACCGGCCTGCCCTTCGGAGTGGGGGACCAGATCCGCCAGATCGTCCTGCTGCTCCAGGGCAACACCGCCCTGGCCGGGGCCATGCAGCTCTATCTGGACACCGTCAGCACCGGCATCGGGACCCTGCGCCAGGGCACCTCGGCGGTGCGGGAGGGCTACGCCGCCTTTGACGACGGCATCCAGGCCATGGCCTCGGTGCTGAACGGGATGCTGCAGAACCTGGCCCTTTTGTCCGACGCCGTGACCACCCTGGCCACCCAGTACGGCGCCTTCGACACCGGGGTCAACGCATACACCCAGGGAGTCAGCCAGATCCTGGCCGGCACCCAGCAGCTGACCGCCGCCTCCGGGATGCTGGTGGCAGGGGCGCACCAGCTGTACACCGAGACCAGCAGTATGCAGCTGGACGAGGAACTGGGCTCGCTGCTGGACACTCTGTCCGCCCCCGAGACCCCCGCCTCTTTCACCTCGGATCAGAACACCGGCGTCTCGGCCCTGCAGTTTGCCCTGCAAACCGCGCCCATCGCCCTGGACAGCACCGCCCAGGCGGACCAGGCCCCCGCCCGTCCGCTCACTTTCTGGGAAAAGCTGCTGGACCTGTTTGGCCTGTACGACGGGCAGTGAGCGGCGCACACGGCCAAAAACGCTCCTTTTTGTGTGTTTTGTGAAAAGTGAAACTTGTTCTTTTGTTGGAATTTGCCCTCCCCATCCGCCTCTTTTTGTGCTACAATAGTACCGCTGTGCAGACTGTACAGCGTGTATGCGTCTGGCCATGAAAGAGGAACCCGTATGACCCTGTTTTTAACCAGCAGCCCCACCGGCTGCCCTTTTGAACCCGGCCCTCAGCCCGCTGCTCTGGACCCCAAAAACCACTTTGTCGATAACCTGTGCGCCGTCTGGCCCCAGGAGGCCCCCGAAGGGCTGCTGCTGGCAGCCGACCCCGAGGCCCACGCCGCCAACGACGAGGCCTGCAGCTTTTTTGCAGACTGCTTTGCCCGGGCCGGCCTGCCCCTGGACGGGCTGACCCCCTGCGACAGCCGCAACCAGGAGGAGATCTCCGAGCTGCTGGCCCGGTGCAACTTCCTGATCCTGGGGGGCGGCCATGTCCCCACCCAGAACCGCTTCTTCTCGGAGATCGGCCTGCCTGCCCTGCTGCAGAGCTATGAGGGGATCGTGCTGGGCATCAGCGCCGGCTCGATGAACGCTGCCGGCATCGTCTACGCCCAGCCCGAGGAGCCGGGCGAGGCCACCGACCCCTTCTACTGCCGCTGGATGACCGGCCTGGGCCTGACCGATATCAGCATCTGGCCCCATTACCAGCACTCCAAAAACAACACGGTGGACGGCATCCCTCTGCTGGACATCGCCCGTCAGGACAGCTGCCACCGGCCCTTCATCGCCCTGCCCGACGGCTCCTATATCATCTGCACCGACAGCAGCGAGGTCCTCTACGGCGAAGGCTGGTACTTCGGCAAGGGCCGCGTCTCCCTCATCAACGAGGACGGCGAAGAACTGCCTCTGTGGTAATTTGCTGCAGGACAGCATTCGAACCGTGACTGCTGCTATCCCGTAAAAGGTCAAATACAAGAAGAGCCTGTATCCGACGTGGATACAGGCTCTTTTTATTTACAGATAGTAGTACTGCCAGCCGTTTTCGGCCATGCAGCGGCCGATCTTCACCCCGAAGGCCGCGTCCAGCGTGCCTTCGGCGTAGACCTCCTCCGGCGTGCCGAAGGCCGCCAGCTTCCCGCCGGCCAGCAGGGCCACCCGGTCTGCGGTCCGCAGGGCCAGGTTCAGCTCGTGGGAGACAAGGCCCACCGCCCGGCCTTCCGCCGCCAGACGGCGGGCGGTGGCCATCACTTCCAGCTGGTGTTTGGGGTCCAGCCAGGTGGTGGGCTCGTCCATCAGGATGGTGGGGGCCTGCTGGGCCAGCGCCATGGCCAGATAGACCTTCTGCCGCTGGCCCCCCGACAGGGTGTCCATCATCCGGCCGGCCAGGTCGGATGCGCCGGCGGCGGCCAGGGCCGCATCCACGGCGGCATAGTCCTCTTTGCGGTACTGCCGCGGGAAAGACAGATACGGGAACCGCCCGTGCAGCACCATCCGCCGCACCTCGATCCGGGGAGCCGGACGGCTCTGGGGCATATAGGCGGCCTTTTGGGCGGCCCGGGCGGGGGGCAGGCCGGCCAGGTCCGCCCCGTCGTACAGCACCCGGCCCGCCACCGGGGGCAGCAGGCCCAGGACTGTTTTCAGCAGCGTGGTCTTGCCGCAGCCGTTGGGGCCGATCAGCACCGTCACGCATCCCGGCTCAAACGCCAGGTCCACGCCGGACAGCACCGCCCGGTCCCCATAGCCTGCGCTGAGGTCCCTGCACTGGATCACCGGCGATGCCCCCCTTTCTGCCGCAGCAGCAGCCAGATGAAAAAGGGCCCGCCTCCCAGACTGAGGACGACCCCCACCGGGATCTCATAGGGCGCAAAGAGGGTGCGGGCGGCGGTATCGCAGACGGTCAGCAGGGCGGCGCCCCCAAAGGCGCAGCCCACCACCAGGGGACGGCTCTCCTCCCCCAGCAGGCGGCGCAGCAGATGGGGCACGATCAGTCCCACAAAGCTGAGCAGCCCCGCCACACTGACGGCCGCCCCCGCCAGCCCTGCGGCCAGGGCCAGCAGGATCACCCGCATCCGTTCCACCCGCAGGCCCAGGCTGCGCGCCGTCTCGCTGCCCAGGGCCAGCAGGTCCAGTTCGTTGGTCAGCAGCAGCACCCCGGCCAGGCACGCCGCCCCAATGGCGGCGGCAGGGCCCACTCGGGCCAGGGTGACCCCGTTCATCCCGCCGATGCGGAAGTCGGAATAGCCGTTGAGGGCGTCGGGCACCAGCGTCACCAGCAGGTCGATGAGGGCCGAAAAGATGCTGGACAGGGCCACGCCGGTCAAGATCAGGGTCATGCGGGAAGCCCCTGCCCGCCGGGACACCTCCAGCACCAGCATGGCGCTGGCAAAGGCCCCCACAAAAGCGGCCACCGGCACCAGCCCCACCGCCGCCGGGGCCACGGCGCAGCACAGGGCCACCGCAGTGCCCGCCCCGGCATTCACCCCGATGACATTGGGAGAAGCCAGGGGGTTGGCCAGCACCGTCTGGATCACCGCGCCGGCCACCGCCAGGGCCGCCCCGGCTGCCAGACAGCCCGCCGTGCGGGGCAGCCGCACATACAGCACGATGGCGGCGCCGGTGCCCTGTCCCCGGCCGGCCAAAGCTTCCAGCAGCTGGCCCGGGGCCACCGGCACCGCCCCCACACAGAGGCTGAGCACCCCCGCCAGCACCGCCAGCAGGGCGGCACAGGCCAGCACCTTCTTTTTAGACCCCATACAGGATCTCCACCAGGCGGTCATAGGCCTCGCCCCAGCGGGCGTTGGGCTTGAGATGGTAGAGGGACTTGTCCATGTAATAGTAGTCCCCTTCCCGGACGGCGGTCAGCTGCTGCCAGGCAGGATTGGAGAGGACCGCCCCTTCCAGCTGGGCTTTGGCGGGCTCCGGGTCGGCCCCCTGCAGAACAAAGAAGATCTTGTCGGGGTCCGCCGCCAGGATGGCTTCCATGCTCAGGTCCTCCAGCAGGCTCTGGTCCTGGTCCGCGATGTTGACGCAGCCCAGGTCGGCCAGCATGGCACCCAGCACGTTGCCCTCCGTCCCCTTGGCCTTGACCAGAGAGGCCGCCGCCCGGATGTACAGGACGGTGGGAGGCTCCTGGTTTTCCAGGGCGGCGGCAGCCCGGGCCCGGGCGTCCTCCACCTGCTGCGCCACATCGGCGCCGTAGGTCTGGTAATTCTCAGGACAGCCGGTCAGGGTGGTGCACACCTCCAGCATCCGCAGATAGTCCTCAAAGGTATCCACCTCAAAGAAGGCCACCGTCACCCCGGCCGCTTCGAGGGTGGGCAGCATCTCCAGGTCAGCCGCCGTGTTGGTGCTGGCCAGCACCAGATCGGGTTCCCCGGCCAGCAGATCCTCCACGCTGGGGGATTTCACCCCGCCCAGGTTGACTACCTCCCCGCTCAGGGCCAGGTCAAAGTCGGTCCACGCGTCCGATGCCGTGGCCACCAGGCTGTCCCGGCCGCCGGCGGTGATCCACACATCCGCATAGCTGCCGGTCAGGGCAGCCACCCGCCGGGGCGTTCCGGACACCGTCACCGGACGCCCCAGGTCATCGGTAAAGGTATAGGTCCCCTGCTCTGCAAAGGAAGAAGCCGGGGCCGCAGGCGCCGGGGACACAGGGGCCGAAGAAGCCCCGCCGCACCCTGCCAGCAGGGCGGCGCAGAAAAAGGCAAGCGCCGCAGCGGCGCAGAAGCATTTGCGTTTGTTCATGGTATTCCTTTCCGGGGCCGGGGCTTAAAAGGGCCGCCAGCCGGTGCAATAACGGGCATAATCCCGGTCGGCATTCTTGACGTAGAGGACATACTCCTCTTTGCCCTGTTTGCCGCGGCGGACGCGGGTCTTGTACGGCAGGCCCGCCCGGGACAGGGTCTCTATGGTGTCGTCGATCACCTCTTTGTCCTCGCTGGTGTCAAACTTGATCCAGTGGCACAAAAACAGCCAGAAATTGATCAGTGCTTCCATGGCAGGTTCTCCTTTCATGGGATTTATTATACCATGTGCGGCCCCGTTTGTCATCGCACAGATGGGACCGGACTTGTGCAAATTTGCTAAAAATGCAGCGGTATTTTCTCCGCCGCGGCCGGGGCGGTTCTCACATTTTCACCACGATTCGGTCGTATACTTCTTTCTGGTATATCAAATTTTGGAATCTTTTGACATCTTACATAGAAAGAAGGCCCTTCCCATGCACCCATCCGCCCGCCTGCGCCGCATCCTGCCGGCGCTGCTTGCCCTGCTGGCCCTGCTGTCTTTCGCCCTGCCCCGGGCCCGCGCCGCCTCCCTGGAAAACCGCCACGGCATCCAGATGCTCGCCTTCGACGAGGACCAGATCCTCTCCATCGGCAACCAGGCTCCGGGCCAGTGCAGCCTGTACGCCTTGCGCTACGCCCGCACCGTCCTGGACGGGGCGGTCAGCTCGGGGGCCGGGATGTGGTCGAACGGGGCAGTCTGGTCGGCGGCGGGATACACCGGCTTTGCCGGGGATCTGGACGCCTGCCTGGACAAGCTTTACAGCGAGCTGAACGCCGGCCGCCCGGTGATCGTCCATCTGCAGAACACCACCGTCAACGGGGTGTCCAAGCATACCGAACGCACCTCCACCGAGGAATACCATCTGACCAGCGCCGGCTGGGATGTGGTGAACTATCCCCACATCTCCACCAGCGACACCTACGGCCACTGGGTCTGCGTGGTGGGTTTCGACCCGGCCGCCGACCCCGAAGGGCTGTCCGAGAGCGACTTCTTCGCCCTCGACCCCGCCCGGGTGTCCGCCAACGGCACCCTGGCTCTGACCCGGCTGCTGGACGGCACCCTCTGGACCGACAACAGCCCGCTGAAAGTGCTGGGGTGACCCCCGCCTTCTTCTACACACAAACGCCCCGCCGCCTGTGCATCGTGCACAAAGCGGCAGGGCTTTTTTGGTTCAGTATCCCCGCACCGAGAACCCCCGCGCCCAGGGGTCCGGCGGGATATCCCGGGACTGGATGCCGGTGATCTGGATATAGCCGCCGGCGGCGATCCGATCGAACATCTGGGCAAAGAGGGCGGGGTCCCCCTGGACCTCCAGGGTGACGGTGCCGTCGTCCTCGTTCTCCACCCAGCCGGTCAGGCCCAGCTGGCTGGCGGCGTACCGGGCGCGGTAGCGGAAACCCACTCCCTGCACCCGCCCCGACACCGTATAGCGGCGCCGGACCGTCCCTTCGGGCAGGGGCGGCGGGGTACGGTCTTTGTCTTTCAAAAAGTTGAACATATCACAGCTCCTGGTATGCGTCCATCAGGGCCGGGATGAACTGTTTTTTGCGGCTGATGACCCCCGGCAGCACCCAGCTGCCGTCGGCCTGGGGTTCCTGGTCGAAGGCGGCCCGCAGCATCTCGGGGCCGTGGCGGCCGGCGCAGATCACGACGCTCTCCTTGCGGGGCACCTCGGTGAGGAGCATATACAGATCCTCCACGTTCTGTTTGCGGCAGGCTTCCTCCAGATAGGGCTGCAGGAGAGACTGGGCCGCCAGGAGGTTGGAGTGGGTCATATAGCTGCCCTGAGCCACCCCAAACCGCAGGTCCCCGCACATGAACACCTTGAAGTCCTGCATAAAGACTTCTTCGGGGGTCTTGCCGTCCAGCCTTTCGCCGGCCTCGAACATCTCCGCGGCGAACTCCTCCACGTCCACCCCGGCGATGCCTGCCAGGCGGTAGGCGGTCTTTTCGTCCAGGGGGGTGCAGGTGGGGCTGCGGAACATCAGGGTATCCGAGAGGATGGCCGCCAGCATCAGCCCGGCGATCTTGGGCTGGATCTCCACCCCCTGCTCGTCGTACATCTGGGTGACGATGGTGGCGGTGCAGCCCACCGGCTGGTTGCGGAAATAGACCGGCCCGCTGGTCTCCAGGCTGCCGATGCGGTGGTGGTCGATGATCTCCAGGATCTCGGCCTGGTCAAAGCCCTCCACCGCCTGGGTGGCCTCGTTGTGGTCCACCAGGATGATCTGCCGCTTGCGCAGGTTGATGATGTTGCGCCGGCTGACCATGCCGCAATACTTGCCGTTCTCGTCCAGGATGGGGAAATAGCGGTGGCGGTACTTGGCCATCACGCGGGTCACGTCGGCCACTGGGGTCACCCGGGTGAACTTGAGGATGTTCTCGGTGGTCATATAGTAAGAGATGGGGGCGCACTGGCTGATCAGCTTGCCCGCCGCATAGGTGTCGAAGGGGACGGTCATGATGTTGACCCCCGTCTCCTGGGCGATCCGGCTGATGGTCTTGGCCACCTTGCTGTCGTTGCAGATGATCAGCAGCGAGGCCTCCTGCTCGATGGCGCACAGCTGGCTCTCGTAGCGGTTGGTCAGGATGACGATATCCCCCTTTTCCACCGCGTTCTCCAGCATCTCGGGGGTGGCGGTGCCGATGTGGATATTGCCCGCCGTGCAGATGGTGTCGGCGCTGCCCACCGCCATCTCGCCTCCCAGCGTCTCCAGGATGTTCTTGTAGGGGGTGTGGGTCTTGGACAGCACCTCGGTGTCAAACACGTCCATGTTGGCGGTGGCGATATCCTTGACGGTGATCACGCCCAGCAGGTCGTTGTCGGGGCTGACCACCGGCAGGGTGTCGATGTCCCTGTCCCGCATGATCTCCCAGGCCCGGCGCAGGCTGATGGAACCGTCCACGCCCTCCATCTCCCGGTAATCCACATCCCGCACCTTGGGGTTGACGTCGGTGCACATCCGGGGCGGCGTCACCCCGAACTTTTTCAGAACGAACTCGGTCTCCTGGTTCATCTTGCCGGCGCGGCGGGGCTCATAGACCAGGCTGCTGGTCTGGTTTTTCAGCTCCGCATACGCAATGGCCGAGCAGATCGAGTCGGTATCCGGGTTGCGGTGGCCGATCACCACCACTTTGTGCGCTTCTTTGGGCATTTCATCTACCTCCGCTTATGTATCATGCGCCTTCCCTCCTGCAAAGGGCGGGCGCTGTGCGTCCTTTTCTTTTCCCTATTGTAGCATATCCGCAGGCGGGGGTAAATAGCCGCCGGGGCCAAATTTGCCGGCCGGGCCGTCCGGCAGGCTGCACAAAAAAACGGCGGCAATTTTTACTTCCCGGTGCTATTGAAAGGTCAAATCGTTTGTGCTATAGTATGCCCTGTGGTATACAACACTCGACCGGCTCCCGTCCAGCGGGGGCCTTCTGTGTGGGACAGCGGTCCCGCGGGGAGGTAATCAAACAGCGCTCTATGACAGCAACTGCACAAACCAAACCTATCTTTACCCGCCGGCAGCTGGTGGCCCTGCTGCTGCCCCTGGTGGCAGAGCAGGCCCTCAGCGTCACCATTGGCCTGGCGGACACCCTGATGGTCTCCTCGGTGGGCGAGGCCGCCGTCTCAGGCGTCAGTCTGGTGGACACCTTCAACACCCTGATGATCCAGATCATGTCGGCCCTGGCCACCGGCGGCGCGGTGGTCACCAGCCAGTACATCGGCCACCGGGAACCCCAAAACGCCAAGGCCACCGCCGGCCAGATCATGCTGGTGATGCTGGCCTTCAGCTGCACGGTGGCCCTGGTGGTGCTGTTTGGGCGCCACCTGATCCTGCGGGCCATTTTCGGCGCCATCGAAGACGACGTGATGGCCTACGCCGAGACTTACTTTCTGATGTCGGCCCTGAGCTATCCCTTCATCGGGATGTACAACGCGGGGGCGGCCCTGTTCCGGGCCCAGGGCAACAGCAAGATCAGTATGCTGTCCAGCCTGGTGATGAACGTGCTGAACATCGGCGGCAACGCCATCTTTATCTATGGCTGCGGGATGGCGGTGTTCGGCGCGGCGCTGGCCACCCTGATCTCCCGGATCATCGCCTGCACGGCGGTGCTCTATCTGCTGCAGCGGCCGGACAGTATGCTGCGGGTGGAGAGCGCCCGGGCCCTGCGCCCCGACCGCAAGCTGATCCGGCGCATCCTGGTCATCGGCATCCCCAACGCCATCGAGAACGGGATGTTCCAGATCGGCAAGCTGGCGGTGTCCAGCCTGACCAGCACCCTGGGCACCGCGGCCATTGCGGCCAACGCGGTGGCCAACACCACCACCACCCTGCTGAACATCCCGGCCAACGCGGTGGGCATGGGCGCGCTGACCGTCCTGGGCCAGTGCCTGGGCGCCGGCGACAAGCGCCAGGCCAAGCGCTACGGCGGCCTGATGATGGCCCTGGCCTACGCCGGCGCCTGGGTCATGAACCTGACCGCCTTCTTCTTCGGCAACCGGTTCATGCTGCAGTTCTTCAACCTGTCGGCGGACTCCACGGCTCTGGCCCTGGAGGTGATGATGTGGTTCAACATCATCTCCCTGTTCATCTGGCCGTCCAGCTTCACCCTGCCCAACATCCTGCGCGCCGCCGGCGACGCCCGCTACACCATGGTGGTCAGCATCACCTCGATGTGGCTGTTCCGGGTGGCCCTGTGCTACCTGCTGGTGGGCCACTTCGGCGGCGGCCTGCTGGCCATCTGGACCGGTATGTTCGTGGACTGGGCCTTCCGCTCCCTGTTCTTCGCCATCCGCTTTTTCAGCGGCAAATGGATGGAGAACTCGGTCATCTGAGTTCCAGACAAAACGGCTCCTTTCTCCATATCCGCGGAGGAAGGAGCCGTTTTTTATTTTGCGCATAGCCCGGCCCGCCGGCGCTCAATCCCTGGCTTTGCGGCGCGCGCCGAGCGTCATGGCGCGCAGCCGGGCGGCGGTCTGCTGCATTTCCCCGGCCCGCCGCAGGATGGTCTGCGCCTTTTCCTGCTGGGCGGGGGTCAGATCCTCCTCGGCCAGCAGCTCGGCGCTGGCCAGCACCGCTGCCAGCGGGGTCTTGAGCTGGTGGGTCAGCCGGGTCAGCAGCTGGTCCCGGCGGCGGTCGGCCTCCCACTGGGCGGCCAGACTGGCGGCCAGTTCCTGCCGCAGCTCCTGCATGGTGGCCAGGGCCTGCTCGTATTCCCGCACCCGCGCTCCGCCGAAGGGCGGCCCCTCCAGATCCCGGGCCGCGATCCGGGCCGCAGCGGCGGCCAGCAAAGCCGCGTCCGCCCGCAGCAGCCGGCCGGTGCGCCGGGTGGTGAACAGGACGATGAGGGCCACCGTCCCCGCCCCGGCCAGCAGCCAGCAGATCTGGAAATCCGGCAGGGCCTCGTCCAGGGCCGGGTCGGTGTAGTGGACCGCATAGTCATACTGGAACCGATAGACGCTGCCGTCGGTCTGGGGGACTTCCAGCAGGCGCAGCCGATAGGGGCTGAACGGTCCCGCCTTGGACCTGCGCTCCCGGGCGGCTTCCAGGCGGCTGCCGGTGAGGTTGGTGGAAAGCGTCTGTCCCTCCGGGCCCAGCAGCAGATACCTGCACCCCGCCGGCAGACGGTCCGGAGGCAGCGTCCCGGCGGCCTCCACCGCGGTCTTTGCCTGGTAGGCCGTTTCGGCCATCTGGTTGGCAGGCTGGATCACCCCGGCCCGCATCAGAAAGCTCAGGCCGGTCCACCACAGCACTGCCGCCAGCAGGCACAGCCCGCCGGTCAGCACCAGATAGCCCGCCAGCACCCGCCGCAGGCTGGGCCGCTTTTTCACGGTTTCCATCGGTAGCCCACCCCCCACACCGTCTCGACCGGCTCACAGCCCGCCGCCCGGAACTTGGCCCGGATGTTTTTGATGTGTTCGGTCACGGCGCTGGAGTCGGCCTCCCGCTCAAAGCCGAAGGCTTCCTCATACAGCCGCTCCTTGCCGAACGTCTGCCCGGCATGGAGGGCCAGCACCCGGCACAGAGCGTATTCCCCTCTGGTCAGGCCGACAGGCCTGCCCTCCACCTCGGCGGTGCCCGCCGCCAGATCGAACGCCACCCCGCCCCGCACCAGCCGGTGGGACACAGGCCGCCGCTGCCGCCGCAGGTGAGCCGCCACACGGGCCCGCAGCTCGGCAATCCGGAAAGGCTTGGTCAGGTAATCATCCCCGCCGCTTCCCAGGGCCTCCAATACGTCAGCCTCCCCGTTGAGGGCGGTCAAAAACAGGATGGGCGCGTCGGTCATGGCGCGGATGCGGCGGCAGGCCGCAGGGCCGTCCTCCCCCGGCATCAGGAGATCCAGCAGGATCAGGTCGGCCCAGCGGCAGTGGACTTCCCCGATCCGGCTGCCGGAATCCAGGGTGCGCACAAAGTGCCCGTCCCGGCCCAGGGTCTCGGCGATGAGGGCCCGCAGGTCCCCGTCATCGTCCACCGCAAGGATATTGGCCATCTTTTCACCTCCCAAGGGCCATCACGGCGCAGGACAGCCCGTACAGAAAATAGACATGGGCGGGGTAAAACCAGTAGAACAGCTTTTTATGGCCGCTGCCCCTCCGTCCGTTGTACAGCAGCATCAGGGGTACGGCAAACACCTCCATCCACTGATAGTATACCAGCAGCTGTCCCCACGCTCCGGCCCGCAGCAGCGGCAGCAGGTCATTGCACAGCACCCAGGCCGCCCAGGCGGCTGCCTGGAGTTTCCGATGGCCCCGGAGTCCATACAGCAGCACACCGCCCAAAATGAAGGGCAAGCCGCCGTCGGTGCTGAACGCCCAGTTGGGCAGCACCGTCCAGCTGAGCAGGTAGACCGGCAGCCCGTTCCAGGGCAGCGCCTGCATCAGCCAGAGGGAAACCGCGGGCCACAGCACACCCACCCCGGCCAGCAGGGCCAGTCCCCTGGCCCAGCGGCGCCGGCGCAGCCAGTCCATCCCCTGCCACAGCAGACAGGACACGGTCAGATCCCGCAGGATGGCGTTCATGGGGTAAAAGCCGTCGGCCCGCCGGCCAAACAGCGCCAGCAAAAACTGTACAAGCCCCATCCCTGCCCCCATGGCCCACAGCCGGCCCAGGTAGGCCCTGCGGTCATGGGTGTGGGCAAAGCCCTCCGCAGCGCAGAACAGGAACAGCGGCGCGCTCAGCCGGCCCAGCATCGAGAACCAATCCGGCACGGCCCCGGTGAACAGAAAGAAATAGTGGATGTGATCCAGCACCATCAGCCCCAGGGCGATGGCTTTGAGGGCGGTCTCGGACAGGCCCTCCCTGCGCAAAGTGTTCTGATCCATAGCGTTTTCTCCTTTGGTTTGTTGCTGGCGCCAGTCTACCACCCAAATCAAAGGAATTTATAAGGAGCTATTTTTGATTGTTCCACGTGGAACATTTGCCAAAAAGCGCCGCCCCAGCTGCGGGCGGGCTGGGACGGCGCTGTATGCCGTTATGGGCCGAACAGGCCGGGCTGGAGGCGGACGTCCTGTTTGGGCACTTTGGCCCAGTCAAAACCGGGCAGCAGGCTCTGGGGGGTGCAGGGCGCCGGCTCGGGCTGGAGGCCATAGAGATAGGCCAGCTTGCCGACGATCTCCTCCGCCGTATAGCGGCCCCGCAGGTTTTCGAGGCTCTGGTCGCCGTCCCGCTTGGACAGGCGGCGGCCCTCCTGGTCCAGCAGCAGCGGACAGTGGGCAAAGGCCGGGGGCGTCAGGCCCAGCAGCCGGTACAGGTAGATCTGCCGGGCGGTGGAGGAAAGCAGGTCTGCCCCCCGCACCACCTCGGTGACCCCCATCCGGGCGTCATCCACCACCACCGCCAGCTGATAGGCAAACACACCGTCGGCCCGGCGCAGGTAAAAATCCCCGCAGCCGGTCAGCAGGTTTTCGCTGTGAGGCCCCATGCACAGGTCCTCGAAGGTGATCTCCTCGTCGGGCACCATCACCCGCCAGGCCGGAGCCTTGACGCGGCGCTTTTCGGCCACCTGTTCCGGGGTCAGGCCGCGGCAGGTGCCGGGATAGACCACATTCCCGTCCGAGGTATGGGGCGCGCTGGCGGCGTGCAGCTGGGCGCGGCTGCAAAAGCAGGGGTATACAAGACCCATGGCTTCCAGCTTCTGATAACTTTTTGTATAGATCTCCCCGCACTCGCTCTGGTAATAAGGGCCATGGGGGCCGCCATGGGAACCGCCCTCGTCCCACACAAGGCCCAGCCAGGCCAGATCTTCCTCCAGCTGATCGGCATAGGCGCGGGGACAGCGGGCAGCGTCCAGATCCTCGATCCGCAGCACGATGCGTCCGCCCCGGCTTTTGGCCGACAGCCAGGCCAGCAGGCTGCACGCCAGATTGCCCAGATGCAGCCTGCCGCTGGGGCTGGGGGCAAACCGCCCCGTCGGGCCGCTCACAGGCCCAGCTGCCACACCCCGTCGGCGGGCTGGCGGATGGAGGTATTGTAGAACCGGGCGCAGGCCCGGGCCATGGCCACCGCGTCGGTGCAGGCAGCCGTCTCCACCGCCGAGTGCATGGCCAGCTGGGCCAGGCCGATGTCCACCATGGGAATGGCGATCTGGTGGCCCAGCAGGTTGCCCAGGGTGGAGCCGCCCCGCAGGTCGGCCCGGTTGGCAAAGACCTGCACCTGCACGCCGGCCTGTTCACAGATGCGCTGGAACGCCGCGGCGGTCAGGCCGCTGGTGGTGTAGGTCTGGCTGGCGTTGTACTTGAGGATGACGCCGCAACCCATCCGCACCGGATTGCGGGGGTCGCTCTTTTCGGGGTGGTTGGGGTGGGTGGCATGGCCGTTGTCGGCGCTGAGCAGCAGGCTGTTGGCGCGGGCCATGACGCTCTCGGCCCGGGTGAGGCCCAAGGCCTCCTCGATGCGGTCCATGACATCGGCCATCAGGGTGCCCTGGGCGCCCTGCCGGGACGAGGAGCCTACCTCCTCGTTGTCGAACATACACCAGACATCGGCGCGGCCTTCCTCCCGGCCTTCCCCGGCCAAAAAGCCCTGCAGGGTGGTGTAGGCGCACTCCAGATCGTCGATGCGGCCGGACATGAACAGTTCCCCGCTCACGCCCACCCGCTGGGCCTTCTGCTGGACCCACAGCACCAGGTCATGGGCCAGGATATCCTGGGTCTCCACCCCGGCTTCCCGGGCCAGCAGATCCATCAGGCGGCCGTCCCCTTCCAGCCCGCAGATGGGCTGCAGGTCCACCTGGAAGTTCCAGGTCTTGCCGGCGTTGGCCTCCCGGTCAAAGTGGATGCACAGATTGGGGATGCACAGCAGAGCCTGCCGGGGAGCCACCAGGCGGCTCTCCACCCCGTCCCCGGTCCTGACCAGCAGACGGCCTGCCACGCCCAGAGGCCGGTCCAGCCAGGTGGAGGCGATCATACCGCCGTAGCCCTCGGTTTCCGCCTTCAGGTAGCCGCCCTCGGTGATGTCGGGCACCTTCAGCCGCCAGGTGGGGGAATCCCCGTGGCTGGCGGTCACATGCCAGCCGGTCAGGCGGCCCTTGGGCATCCGCCAGGCCAGCACCGCCGTGCCGTTGCGGGTGGTGTAATAGCGGCCCCCTGCCTCCAGCACCCAGGGCTGGCTTTCAGGGCACAGACGGTAGCCCGCCTGTTCCAGCAGGGCGCAGGCCGCCGCTGCCGAGTGGAAGGGGCTGACGCCCTCGTCCAAAAATGCAAACAGCCCTTCCATCAGGGCCTTTTCCTGTATCTGTTCCATCAAGGTCGGTTCCTCCCAAAAAGCAGAGATGAGGCGGCAGAGCCGCCCTCATTCATTAAGATGCATCGATTATAGCGCGTTTCACTGCCGGGGTCAACCCGCGAAAAAAGCCGCCCCCGTCCGGCGGGAGCGGCGATCCTTACCTATCGGCTGGACGGGACCCTTGACGGGACCTTTTGTGATCGGTTTCGTCCGCAGGCTTTTTACACAGGCGGTGAGAGGGCGGTCTTTTCCAGCACGGCATCCAGCTGGCGGCGCAGCTGTTCGGCGTCAAAGCCAAAGACCAGCTGCACCTCCCTGCCCTGACAGGTCAGGCCATCGGGGGACAGCTCGCGCAGAGCCTTTCGGTCCAGCAGGCCGGGGTCCTCCACCCACACACGCAGCCGGGTCAGGCAGTTGTCCACACGGGCGATGTTGCCCCGGCCCCCCAGAGCCGCCACCAGCGCATGGAAGGGAAAGCGATCCTCCGGCGCAGCGGGGGGCACCGCCGGGGCGGGCTGCTCCCGGCCGGGGGTGCGCAGGTCAAAGGTGCGGATCAGCAGAGTGAACACCACAAAATACACCGCGATCTGGGCGGCCGCCAGCAGGTACAGCAGCGGATAATGGGTGCTGGACGCCCCGGCAGACAAATTCATGGCGAAGGAGGACACCAAGCCCCCGGTGAAAGCGGTCACCCCGCACAAGTCCAGCAGCACCATGAACGCCCCGGCGATCACCCCGTGGGCCAGCCACAGCACCGGGGACAAAAAGCAGAACAGGAAATCCAGGGGTTCGGTGACCGAGGCCAGGGACGCGGTGAGCAGCAGCGGGGTCAGCATGGCCGCGGTGCGGCGCCGGTTCTCGGGGCGGGCGCAGAAAATGAAGGCCCCCACGATGCCGAAATACCCAAAGGTCTTGGTGAAGCCGATGTACATCCACCGGATGCCGTCGCTGAAGGGCAGGCCCAGGCTGTACTCCCCCATCATGACCGCGTAGGCGCCGGTGTAAACCTGGTTCCCCACCGTCAGGGTGCCGCCCAGGGATGTGAACTGGAACGGGATATAGATCAGGTGGTGCAGTCCGGTGGGGATGAGCACCCGCTCCAGAAAACCATAGAGGAACAGGCCCATCTCCCCTGCCGCGGCGATCCAGCCGGTGAGGCCGTCCACCGCCCGCTGGACGGGCGGCCAGACAAAGCAGGCGGCCAGCCCCAGGGCGGCCGACAGCCCCGCCATGCACAAAAAGCTCCACCGCACCCCGCCATAGATCCGCAGGGGGGCCGGGCGGAAGGTCTTGCCGCTGGTGCGGTTGTAGACCCACCCGGTGAGGAAGCCCAGCAGGATGCCGCCGGTCACCCCCATATCCACCGTCTGGATCCCCAGCACCACCGCCTGGCCGGTGCCGTACATCCCCAGGGCGGGGTCCGGGGCGGCCAGACGGCCCATCTGCTCGAGGGTGGTATGCCCCGCCGTCAGGAACACGAGATAGGACAGCAGGGCGATGATGGCGGCCTGCTGCTTTTCCTTCCGGGCCAGAAAGGCCGCGATGCCCACGCAGAACACCACGCTGAGATTCTGGATGATGGCCATCATCCCGTCGTAGGCCAGGCTGCCCGCCAGGGCCAAAGGCTCCCAGCGCAGGACGGGCGCCACCGATCCCAGCCCCGCCGAGGCCAGCAGGGCCCCCGCAGCCAGCACAAGGCCCGCCGCAGGCAGATACCCCAAAGCGGCCAGCATGGCGGTGGAAAACTGCTCCAGCGCGCGCACGATCCGTTCCTTCTGCTTCATGGGAGGCCCTCCTTTCCGGCTCGATCTGAGCCCATTATACCGGGGGCCAAAACCCTTGTCAATCGCCAACAAGTTGCATAAAGTGCAATATGTTTGCACTTTATATGCAAAGTTGACAACCGCGCCCCCGCACAGTATACTGATAATAGAAACCAGAAATCGATCAAAAGACGGCCGCCGCTCCCCGGCGCATGAAGGAGGTCTTTGTATGAAATATCACATCTGGTCCCGAGCCGGCGCAGCGGGATGCTGCGCGGCGCTCTGCCTTGTCCTGCTGCTGGGGGGCTGCGGCGGGCAGAAGGCGGCCACCAGCACAGCCGCCCCTTCCTCCCAGTCGCTGAGCCAGGCCCCCGCCTCCGAGGCGGTGCCCTCGGGGGAGGATGACACCCAGCCCGCCCCCACCACGCCGCAGGTGGACGACACCGAAAACAGCTGGAACGGCCTGTCCGACCCCACCAGCGCCTTTTCGGGCTGCCTGGGCTGGGGCCCCGGCACCGCGGGTTCTTCCCTCAAGTCGGCGGCTGCGGCGGCTTCCATGATGGAGTGGGCCGACGCCAACGGCCTGGCAAGCCGCAGCGGCAGCTCGGTACGGGACTGCCTGGCCGGCTGGTACGACGGTCTGGACACCTTTGACCAGGAGAACGTGGCCGAGTGCTGGCCCCTGATCCAGCAGTCGGCCCAGCGGATCCTGGACGACCCCGAAGGGGCCGCCGCCGAGCTGTCCGACGCCGGCGTCCAGGAAGTGCCCGCCTGCTCCCAGGAGGACTGGTCCGCTCTGGCAGGCGCCCTCAACGCCATCGTCCCCGAACCGATGCAGTAAACCAACACAAAAAACAGCCGCAGCCCTGTGCCGGACGCATGGGGCTGCGGCTTTTATAGTATCCGAAAGGCCGAAGGTCAGATCTTCTTCAGCACATAGGCGCGCTGGCCCAGGCCGATCTTTTCAGCCTGCTCCAGGGTGGCCTTCCACTCGATGTTGGGGTTGGAGTCCTTGAAGTTGTCGTGGTAGCAGTTCCAGCCGGGGCGGGCCAGGTTCTGGCCCAGCTGGCTGTTGGCGATGGGGGTGGCGGCCAGGCAGGCGTCGGCGCAGGCCTGATCCAGAGCCACCGGGTCAAAGGAGGCAAACATCCCGATATCCGGCAGGATGGGGGCGTCGTTTTCCCCGTGGCAGTCGCAGTTGGGGCTGATATCCTGCACCAGGCTGATGTGGAAGCAGGGGCGGCCGGCGCAGACCGCAGCGGCGTACTCGGCCATCTTGCGGTCCAGTTCCTCGTTGGCGCTGTTGTCGATGGAGTAGATGGCGTCAAAGCTGCAGGCCCCAATGCAGCGGCCGCAGCCCTTGCACAGGTCGTAGTCGATGACCGCCTTGTGCTCGCTGTCATAGTGGATGGCGTCCGAGCCGCACTCCTTGGCGCAGCGGCCGCAGCCGCGGCACAGTTCCCGCTGGACCGCAGGCGCGCCGGAGGAATGCTGTTCCATCTTGCCGGCCCGGCTGCCGCAGCCCATGCCGATGTTCTTGATGGCGCCGCCAAAGCCGGTGGACTCGTGGCCCTTGAAGTGGTTCAGGCTGATGAACACATCCGCGTCCATGATAGCCCGGCCGATCTTGGCGGTCTTGCAGTATTCGCCGTTGGGCACAGGCACTTCCACCTCGTCGGTGCCCCGCAGGCCGTCGCCGATCAAAATCTGGCAGCCGGTGGTCATGGGCCAGAAGCCGTTCAGCTGGGCGCAGGTGAGGTGCTCCAGGGCGTTTTTGCGGCTGCCCGGATAGAGGGTGTTGCAGTCGGTCAGGAAGGGCATACCCCCCTGCTCCTTGCACAGGTCGGCCACCACCTTGGCATAGTTGGGCCGCAGGAAGGCCAGGTTGCCCAGTTCCCCAAAGTGCATCTTGATGGCCACGAACCGGCCATCCATATTGATATTCTTGATGCCCGCGGCAATGCACAGGCGGCGCAGTTTTTCGGTCAGACTGGTGCCCACCTGGCACCGGAAATCGGTAAAGTATACAGCGGAACCTTCCATGGTTTTTCCTCCTTGGGGGCGGGACGGCAAAACCCGCCGGTTGTTTCTCTTTCCTAACAAAGTATACCACAAACCGTCCGGCTAGAAAAGACAAACCACGGCCCTCACAGCATCCCCCGCATGGCCCGGGCCTCGGCAGCCAGCCGGCGGCAGAGCGCGGCATCGGGCCCGCCCAAAGCGGCCCGGGCCTCCAGATAGCCCGCCAGGTCGGACAGGCGGTTGGCCGGTCCCCCCTGGGATCGCAGCGCCAATGCGCCGCCCTCCATGGCCCGCACCCGTTCTTCCAGCCGGGCCAGAGCCTCCTCCAGCCCCGGCGTCAGGCCGGACCCGCCTGTGTGTTTCATTGCAAGCCCTCCTTTCAGCGCACGCGCAAACAATGCGGGGGCCGGCCGTGTGGCCGACCCCCGCAGAGGGACCCTATCTTTCGTGACGCAAAAGTTCTTTTGTTTTGGTGCGATCAACAACAGAAGGAATATGGTTCTATTCCTCTTTGCCGCCACATCGGATGGGTGTTTTACCCGAGCGCCGGGGCTGTCTCTAAAACCCCTGCGCCCCTTACATCAAATACAGTATGGTGCTCTGTATTTGTTATAAGTAACTGGAATTAGCCATTGCCATTCGCAATCGGAGTAGCAGTCTGGGTGATGGTAAAGCCAATCACATAGGAAGAGAAGTTGCTGCCAGCGTTATCAACCTTCACTACGTCGATATTGCCAGTGTAATCGTACTTGTGCGAACCGTCATTGTCCTCAGAGGGCATACGGCCATTGTTCACCAGCTGAGAGAGGTACTGAGCAACACGCTTTGCCAGGCCAGTCTGGGTCAGGTCGCCGCGGATGACAACCAGGTCACCAACGGTAGTGGTGCTGGTGGTGTCATTCTTGAAGAAGTCCCAGTAGTAGGCGCCCGTACCATTCTTATATGCTCCATAGTTAGTAGTGGTAGGATCGGCAAATCCGTACGCACTACCATTTGCATATCCCCAACGGGTCAAGCTGTTGTTGACATTAACATCCATCAGGCTGCGGAAATCCTGAGCATCAACACCAATGACAAAGCCTGCTTCATCGTTCAGAATATTGCTGTCAAGCTTCTCTGCAATGCTGTTCAAAGCAGCGGTCAGCTTAGCATCGGAACCGAAGTGCACAGTGTTGTAAACGTTGCTTGCCAACTCTGCATTGACGCTGGTAGCAAAGCCGCTGGTGGTGGGCTCGCTGCTGGAAGCAGGGGGCTGCTCATTGCCAGTGCTGCCATTGCAGCCAGCCAGCATGCTGACGGCCATGATGCCGGCCAGCGCCAGAGAAGCAATCTTCTTGAGTTTCATAATGAATTTTTCCTCCTTATGGTGTATAAAAGATAGAGACCCAAAACAGGTTCAAAGGAAGGTCCTTTCCTTTGTGTGCCTATCATAACATACCCCCCCCGGTGTCAAGACCCAATTTCAAATTTTCCCATTTTTTCTTTATTTTCTTTAGTTCGTATGCTCTAACTTTGGGCGCAGGGGATCTGGAGGCAGCAAAAAAGCGCCCCGTCTGTCAGGGACAGACGGGGCGCTTTGGGGTGGATCGGTTTTGGATTTCACGCAAAGGCGGTGATGGCCGCCACGGCCAGGACGATGGCGCCGAGGGCGATGCGGTAAATGCCAAAGAACTTGAAATCGTGGCTCTTGACATAGGACATCAGGAAGCGGATCGCGGCCATACTCACCAGAAAGGCCGAAAGGCAGCCTGTCACCAGAATGGCCGTCTCGGTGGTGGTCATGGCCTGGCCGTCCAGCACGAACTGCACCACTTTCAGCAGCGAGGCGCCCGCCATCACCGGGATGGCCAGATAGAAGGTGAACTCGGCCACCGCCGCCCGGGACAGGCCCAGCAGCAGTCCGCCCACAATGGTGGCGCCGCTGCGGGATGTGCCCGGGATGACCGCCAGGGTCTGCCACAGGCCGATGATCAAAGCCTCCCGGTAACCGATCTGCTCCAGCTGGGATACCCGGGGGGATGCGCCGCGGTTCTCGACGACGATGAACAGGATGCCATACAAGATCAGCATGGCGGCCACCGTGATGTAATTGTAAAAATGTTCTTCCATCCAACCGTCCAGAGGGCTGATGAGCAGCACCGGCAGGGTGGCCGCCACCACCTTGAACCACAGGCTCCACACCGGCGGTTTGGAGATCACCCGTCCGTGCCGCAGCCCAAAGGGCCACAGCTTGCCCCAGAACAGCACCACCACCGCCAGGATGGCCCCCAGCTGGATCACCACCCGGAACATGGACATGAATTCCTCGCTGGCGTCAAAGCGGATGATCTGCTCGGCCAGGATCATATGCCCCGTGGACGAGATGGGCAGCCACTCGGTGACGCCCTCAATAATGCCCATCAACAGGGCTTTGATGATTTCGATCAGCATTCTTTTCCTCCGCGCCCTACAAAATTCTGCCCGCTTTCCAGGCGGGCCCGGTCTTTTTATTATAGCATACTATGCCGCCCAGCGCACGGTCAGACTGAAAAATTTTTCGCCGCCGGGCCTTTTGGGTTTGCATTGACGCCCCTTTGGAATCAGGATATAATAAGGGCGGGACTGGGGCTGCGGCCTCAGCCGATACCATTTGTAATGTATCGTCTTGTTTTTCTGTTCCGTATTACAAAAAAGGAGGGTGCGCCATGGAACAGCCCTTCGACCTTGCCCTTTCGGCGGCCACCCCCACCCCACGGGGGCGGGCTGTCCTGTGCGTGTGGGCGGCGCTGCCCGGCCTGATCGGGGCGCCCTTTGTGTTTTGGCAGGGCTTTGGATGGGGGTGCGTCTTTTGCGCCCTGTGGGCCCTGCTGGTGTTCGCGGTGTGGGTGCGGGCGTGCAGCTTTGTGGCTTCCCTGGACAGCCGTACCCTGACGCTGTATCTGGGGGTGGCCTTTCCGGTGGAGCGGGTGATCCCCCGGCGCAGCATCACTTCGGCCCTCATCTTCCGCACCCCCTTGCTGCGGCTGGCGGATGCCTGCGTGCTGGTCATCTTCACCCCGGGGATGTGGGCTTTGCTGCCCGGCATCCCGCTGGATGCGGCCGGAGCCTTTTCGGCGGCCCTGCTGGCCCGGGAGGACGCCCAATGACCGGCACCGGACCCCGGCGGTATCATCCCTTCTTTGCCCTCGGCTTTATGCGGCGCACCTTGCTGCTCTACCTGGTGCCTCTGGTACAGGTTTTGTTCGCCCGGGAATGGCAGGCCCTCTGGCGCGCCCTGGCCCAGGACCTGGCCTTGTTCTGCCTGCTGGCCCTGGTCAGTGCGGTGATGCTGCGGGCCTCCAGCTGGGAACTGGACGCCGCCGGGGTGCTGCACCTCCGCTGGGATCTGATTTTGTCCTTTGAGCGGCGGATCCAGAACAGCCAGCTGGCCGCCGTCCAGATCGAGCGGCCCATGCTCTATTGTCTGGCGGGAGCCAGCCGGGTGACCCTCTACCCCGCCCTGCTGCCCAAAGGCCAGGCCGTCACCCTCCATCTGACCCGGCGGGACGCCCGGATGCTGGCCGACCGGATGATGCCCGCCCCCCAGCAGGAGATCTATCATCCCGCCGGCGGCCAGCGTTTGGCCTTTGCACTGCTGGGCGCCAACAGCCTGTCCACCCTGCTTCTGGTGGCTCTGGCCCTGCGTCAGGGGGACAACGCCGCCGAGCAGATCGCCCTGGAGCAGATCAACCAGGCGGCGGCCTGGGCGGCCCGGTGGCTGCCGGCGGGCCTGGCCTGGGCGCTCACCGCATGGACCTTCCTCTTTGGGCTGAGCCTGGTGCGCAGCTTCAGCCATACCCTGTTCTACCGGGTGTGGCGGGGCGGCGGCGTGCTGGCCAGCCGGGGCGGACTGCTGGTGCGGGTGGAGCGCCGGTTCCGTCTGGACCGCCTCACCTGTGCCGAAGTGCGCCTGTCCCCCGGGGCGCGGCTGCTGCGCTGCTACCCGGTCTACCTCACCGCGGGATGCTGCAACATCGACGCGCCTTTGTTCGTTTACCGGGCCGGCCAGGAGGATCTGGTCCGGCGGCTTTTGCCCGGGTTCCAGATGCCGCCCCGGCAGCCCTTCTCGCTGGCCTGGCTGCGGGGACGCAGTCTGGTGTTCCTGGCGCCGGCGGGTGGGTGCCTCGGTTTTCTGATCCTGCTTCTTCTGGTGGCCTCCTGGGCGCTGCCTGCGGCACTGCCCCTGCTGGCTCTGCCTGCGGTGGTCTGCGCCTTCTGGCTGGTGTGCGAGATCGAGGGCCTGCTGCGGGAAGGGGCCTGGCCCACCGAAAAGCACCTCACCTTTTTGCGTCAGCGGCGGATGTCCATGCACTGCGTGTGCGTCTTTTCCCCCGCCACCGCCCTGCGGATCTCCCAGTCACCCTGGGGGGTGCTGCGGGGGCGGGCCACCCTGACCTTTGCTTATCCCGGCCGCCTGCGGGAACGGGTGCGCAGCATCCCGCTGTCCGACGCCCTGGCCTGCGCGGCCTTTTTGGAAAGGAATGACCTCTATGATAAAGACCATCCTGTTTGATCTGGACGGCACCCTGCTGAACACCATCGACGACCTGGCCGACGCGGCCAACTGGGTCTGTATGCAGCGGGGCTGGCCCACCTTCACCGTGGAACAATACAAGCACATGGTGGGCAACGGCATCCCCAAGCTGGTGGAGCGGTTCTCCCCCGAGGACTGCCGCACCCCCGCCCAGCTGGCCGAGACCCTCGCGCAATTTACTGCCCGCTACGACGCCCACAAGGAGGACAAGACCGCCCCCTATCCGGGCATCCCGCAGCTGCTGAAAGACCTCCGGGCGGAGGGCATCCGGAGCGCCGTCTTTTCCAACAAGGCGGACGCGCTGTGCGGCGGGATCATCGACCACTATTTTGCCCCCGGCTCTTTTGCGGCGGTGCGGGGCAGCCGGCCCGGTGTGCCGGTCAAGCCCGACCCCGCCGGCCTGTACAGCCTGATGGAGGAGCTGGGGGCGTCCAAAGCCTCCACCCTCTTTGTGGGGGACAGCAATGTGGACATCGCCACCGGCCACAACGCCGGCCTGCCCGCCCTGGGGGCGGTATGGGGGTTCCGGGGCGCCGAGGAGCTGACTGCCGCCGGCGCGGACGAGCTGGTGTACCAGCCCGCAGATATCCTGGCCTACATCCGCCGGGCCAACGGTTCCCGGCAGGGCTAAACCAGCGGTCGAGCTCTCCGAACTGATGGTCGGTTGCCTCCACCGGAAAACCGTGGTACCATACAGGCAAACATATCAAAGGAGTGCAGACCCTATGAGCAAACAGACATTCGGTGCCACTGTGGCGGCCCTGCGCAAGGAGCGTGGGATGACCCAGCTGGAGCTGGCCAATCAGATGGGAGTCACCGACAAAGCCGTCAGCAAGTGGGAGCGGGATCTCTCTTTCCCGGACGCTGCTGCCCTGCCCAAACTAGCCGAGATTCTGGGCGTTTCCGTCGATGAGCTGATTCAGGGCGGTCCGGCAGAGCCTGCTCCCGGGCAGGCCCCTGTTTCCGAAGCCGCGCGCCTCGTCCCTCTGATCCTGCGAGGGGTGGCTCTTGCCATGGGCGTGGCGGTGGTTGTCCTTTTCTCCTTGCGCCAGCTGGACGCAGAGGCCGCCGTCCCCATGCTGGGCCTGGGCCTCGCCTGCCTGGCAGCGGCGCAGCTGGGCCGGCAGGACTAAACCGTTCCGTCCAGCGGGAACAGCTTTTGTTCATAGTCCTTCACATAATAGCGGATGTTCGTCCGGCCTTTTTGCAGAATG
The DNA here is from genome assembly GCF_002160915.1 of Faecalibacterium sp. An121. GTDB lineage: Bacteria > Bacillota > Clostridia > Oscillospirales > Ruminococcaceae > Faecalibacterium > Faecalibacterium avium. The sequence continues at coordinate 1,528 of NZ_NFLM01000027.1, read as the reverse complement.
GTATGGCCTTCCGCTTCCAGCCTGGCCTTTTGTGCCTGTACGCCTCCGGGATACTTGGGATTCAGTTCCCCGTTGGCTTTCAGAGTGCGCCAGTAGGGCGTCTCGTCCCCTTCCCGCTGGAAGCTGGCCCAGGCGGCAATGGACATAAAGATCCCTGCCGTGATGGGGTCGGTGAAGTCGGCGTGATTCTGTCGTGCCAGATACTCCCGCATACAGCCTACCGTGGTCAGCCGGCCCCATGGCACCCGCCTCATCAGGGCATCGTAGGCCAGAGGCGGGGCAAAAAACATTTTCTCGCCTCCGTACTTCCGGATGGTGGCTGGGTCGGTGACGGTCTGGATCTTGGGCATACCGTTTTCTTTGTGCAGCATGGCATTGAAGTCTTTCTTTTCTTCATTGGCCATTGGGGATCACCTCCTGTCCAAAGTATAGCTTATCTCCTTTGCCGGTGCAATGAGACGGTTTGCATTTTTTAAAACAAAAAGCCCCGGCCAATGGCCGGGACCCGGGTTCACGCCGCCCTGTTCGATTCCTCGTACGGCTTGCATAAAAAGTCCCATCCAGCTGACATGTGCGGATGGACGGGACACATACAGGGAAATTTGGCGTTGAGAGTGTGCGAGCCGCTTTGCGGCGAGTGCGCGGTTCAGCGCCAAATTTTGTCCCCAGGGGGATACCAGGGGGAAGGAATTTCTGTCCCGCGACTGCGGGCAGAAATGGGTTCCCCCTGGAGCGTGTCGTTTTTCGACACACTGAAAAAATCCCTCAGCCTAAGCTGAGGGATTTTTTGTATGACCCGTACGGGAATCGAACCCATGTTACAGCCGTGAAAGGGCCGTGTCTTAACCGCTTGACCAACGGGCCTTAGAAACACAGAGCTTCGCTAAAATCTCCGACATCCTCGCCCACTATTGCAGGCGACGTCCCCCTTATTTTAGCGAAACTCTGTGAGTGGTAGCGGTAACTGGATTTGAACCGGTGACACTTCGGGTATGAACCGAATGCTCTAGCCAACTGAGCTATACCGCCTTATTTACCTCGGCTCCTTGCAGAGCGCTTTATTATTATATTCAATTCTTCGCAATTTGTCAACAGGTATTTTGAAAAAATTACACCCTTTTTTCTCCTTTTCCCCTTTTTGCCGGCACAGCGCAAAAAACCGCCCCGGCCAAGTTGAGACGGTCCAGACTGTCAAAAAAGTCCTGTCCAGCCGACATGTGCGGATGGACAGGACACATACAGGACAGCGAAGCTGAGCTGCTGCCTGCGGCAGAAACAAGCGAAGCGGAGCTGGGGCCGCCGTCCAAATTTACGAGCGCGCTGCGACGCGCGATGGAAATTTGGGCAACGGCAACCTTTAGCGCTGAGAGTGTGCGAGGCCGCAAGGCCGAGTGCGCGGTTCAGCGCTCAATTTTGTCCCCAGGGACTGCGAAGCTGAGGCGCGTCCTGCGGACGAAACAGCCGAAGCGGAGCAGGGGCAGCGGTCTGCCTTTTGCAAGCCCGCTGCGACGGGCGCAGCAAAAGCAGG
>NZ_NFLM01000026.1 GCF_002160915.1 Faecalibacterium sp. An121 | reverse complement strand
GAGACCCAAAACAGGTTCAAAGGAAGGTCCTTTCCTTTGTGTGCCTATCATAACATACCCCCCCCGGTGTCAAGACCCAATTTCAAATTTTCCCTTTTTTTCTTTATTTTCTTTAGTTTTCATATTCTAACTTTGGAAGCAAAAGAAAAAGCACCCCGCATCGGCGGGGCGCTCTGGGGACGCTTTATTCAGTTCACACAGGGAAATGGTAAAAATATTTTTAGCATCCGGCACAAATCACTTTTTGCGCAGGCGGGCGGCCAGGTCGGGGTCGGGGGTGATATAGGCCGTCTCATACTTATCGTAGAGGACCATGCCCGGCTTGAGGCCAGCGGTCTTGCGGATGTTCCGGACCTCTGTGTAGTCCACCGCCACCTTGACCCCCTTGGCCTGACTGGAATGGAGCACCGCCAGCTCGGCGGCCTCCTGGCGGGTGCGGTCAGGAATATCCCGGCCGCCGCTCAGCACCACCGTGTGGCTGCCGGGGGCGTTCTTGGTGTGGAACCACAGATCCTTGCCCCGGGCCGTGTGCAGGGTCAGACGCTCGTTTTGCAGGTTGTTGCGGCCCACCAGGATCTCGAACCCATCCGAGGAGATGTAGCGGTAAAAATCGGCGGGCTTCTGCTTCCGGTCCCGTGGCTTGTAGTATTTCAGATAGCCCTGGCTTTTCAGCTCGGCCCGGATCTCATTCAGGGCGGCCTCGCCGGGAGCGCTCTCCACTTCATAGAGCACCGTTTCCAGATAGGCGATCTCCCGCTCCCCTTCCGCCAGCAGGTCCACCAGCATCCGGGCGGCGGTCTGCTTTTTCTTGTACGCCTTAAAGAAATTCTGGGCGTTCTGGCTGGGGGTATAGCGCAGGTCCAGAGGGATGGTCACCGGCTTGCCCTCGTCGTACCAGTTGGGCACCGTGATGCTCTCCATTCCCTTTTGGGCCTGGTAGAGGTTGGCCGACAGCAACTCGCCGTACAGGCGCAGCTGTTCGCTTTTTTCGCTGGCGGCCAGCTCCTCCTTGCGGGCGGCCTGTTTGCGGACCGCCCGCTCATACATATTGTGCACCGCCTTGTGAAGCTCCTTGCTCTTGGTGCGCAGCCGCTCGGCCCGGTCCTTCTCGGCATAGTAACCCTCCAGCATCTGGCAGAAGGAAGGCCAGGTGCGGATGGCATACCCCGCGCCATACTGCCCGGGCCGGAAGAAAGTGAACTCGATGGGCTTGCCCTCGGGGCTGGCCACGCTGCACGGTTCACCGCCGGCGGCGTGTTCGGCTTTCAGACCGTCGATGGCCTCCAGCAGACGGCGCTTGCCCTCCTCGTCCAGCTCACAGGCGATCTTTTCTTCCCCGCCAAAGGCCCGCCAGGCGGCTTCCCGGCAGACCACCGGGCCCACCCCCGCCACCGTCCGGCTGAGGGCGGCGGCCACCGGCAGGTCTTTCTGGCAGGCGGCGGCTACGATCGAGGCCGCGCTGGCCGCCAGAAAGTCAGGGCGGGCCGGCTTGGGCGGAACGGTATAGGCCAGCCCCGGCAGCAGCTGCCGGATCTCGCTGTCCTCAAAGTCCACCCGCTTGAGGGCGTCAATGATCCTGCCGTTCTGCACCAGCACCAGGTTGGAATAGCGGCCCATCAGTTCGGCGCACAGGGTGTTGGTCACCAGGTCCCCCATCTCGTTGGTGCACAGAAAATCAAAGTAGACGATCCGGTCTCCCGGCTCCATCCGCACCGCCACCAGCCGTCCGCCGGTCAGATGCTTGCGCATCAGCATGCAGAAGGAGGGCGGGGTCTCGGGATTCTCAAAACTCTCGTCGGTCAGGCAGACCCGGGCCGACCCGCTGCGCGCCGACAGCAGCAAACTGTATGTGTCGGCGCGGGTGCGCAGGGTGATGACCAGCTCGTCCCGGGTAGGCTCAAAGATCTTTGCAATTTTAGCGTCGGTCACCGTGCGGCCCAGTTCGGCCGCTGTCAGTGCCAGGGTTGCGGCATCCAGTGCCATGATGTTCCCCCTCTCAAACAGACCAACGGCGCGGCAGTCCAGCGTCCCGCCGCGCCATCTTGTTTCTTACAGGTATGTAAACGGGTCCCGGTTGGCCTGGCTGGCCACAGCCTCCAGCCCCGGCACAGCCGCTTCCAGCCGCCGGGCCAGAGCCGCAGCAGCCGGATATTCGGTGGCATAGTGCCCTGCGGCGATCAACCCCAGACCCAGCCGCCGGGCGTCACAGGCGGCGTGGTGGTTGGCTTCGCCGGTCAGCAGGCAGTCCGCCCCTGCGGCCAGCGCCTCCTCAAACATACTGCCCCCCGACCCGCTGATCACCGCCAGCCGCCGTACCGGCCTGCCGTTGTCGGTATACTTGACCTGCACCGCAGGCCCTTCCAGCGGCGGCACGCAGCGGGCAGCCAGCTCTTTTTGGGCCAGCCGCGCCAGCTCGGGCACCGTGAGCGGGGAGACGGCGTCCAGCTCCCCCACCCGGCCGCAGCCCCCCGCAAAGGGGAGCGGGTCCCGGATGCCCAGGATCTCCGCCAGCACCTCGTTCACCCCGCCCTCGGCGGCGTCCAGATTGGTGTGCATACAGATGGCCGAGATGCCCGCCTGCACCAGCAGGAAGGCCACGTCCCGGCAGTCCAGCCGCTTGAGGGGGGAGAAGATCACCGGATGGTGGGCCACGATCACCCCGCAGCCCAGCTGCCGGGCCTCCTCCACCACCTCGGGGGTGATGTCCAGGGCGGTCAGGGCACGGGCAGCCGGCCGGCCGCAGTCCACCAGCAGACCCACATTGTCCCAGCTCTCGGCCAGTTCCGGCGGGGCCATCCGGGCCATCGCCTGGTAAATCGCTTGGATCTCAGCCATGGTTCATTCTCCCTTCAGCAGCTGGTCGATCTCCCGGGCCGCAGGGGTGCCGTCCGGCGTGCCCAGCCGCAGCTTGGCCAGCTTTTCTCTCTGTTTGGCCTGGTAGCCCGATGCCTCCGGCCACCGGCCCGTATCTCCATACAGGGCCTGGGCCAGCGTGAGCTGCCGGCAGGTCCCATCGTACTCGGCGGCCATCACCGCATACCAGCGGCCCGCCGCCTCCACCGGCCTGTCGCATACCAGCCGGAATCCATGTCCCGCCAGCCAGCGGCGCAGTTCATCGTGGCGGGTGGCCGGGATCAACACCAGACGCGGGCCGCCGGGATCGGACACCCAGGGGGCAGCCTCCAGCATCTGCCAGGCAGTCTGGGCCGACACCCCCGCGATGACGATGGTGCCCACCTCCCCCGCAGACAGCACAGAAAGACCGTCGCCCAGCCGAAGCTGGACGCGGTCTTGACATTGCGCCTGCTCCACCGTCCGGCGCGCCTTAGCCAGAGGCCCCGGGCGCAGGTCGGTGCCGATCACCCGGGGATACAGCCCCGAACAGGCCAAAGCGGCGGTCAGCTTGCCGTGGTCGCAGCCCACATCCGCCACCGGCAGACCCGGCCGGCACAGCTCCGCCGCGGCCGCCAGCCGTGCGTCCAGAGCCATCAGGCCTTGGCCTTGGCTGCCAGGTGGTCGTTCAGCTTCTGGATCAGGGCGTCACAGTCCACGCCATGGACGGCGCAGGCCTCCTCGATGCTCTCCCCGCGGGAAGCAGGGCAGCCCAGGCAGTGCATCCCGATCTCCAAAAAATAGGGCGCGGTGGTGTTGTCCAGGTCCAGAATATCGCCGATGATGGTCTGGCGGGTCACCTGGAAGGGCCCGTCGCTGTGGCTGCGGATGCTGTTGAAAATATCAAACATGAACTTTCGTCCTTTCTCTGTCTGGCATATGGGGCCGCCGGCCCCTTTTGTACGCTTCTACTATACCCCAAAACCCGTCGGTTTACAAGTAACCGGGTCACAAAAAGGGCCCCCGCCGCTTGACGGCAGAGGCCCTTGCACTGCAAACTTAGTTCTGGTTCTGCTTGATGCGTGCGAAGCAGTCAGAGCAGTAGACCGGACGGTCCTCGCGGGGCTGGAAGGGCACCTTGCAGGCCTTGCCGCAGGAAGCGCAGACAGCGTCGTACATCTTGCGCTCGCCGGTGCCGGCGGGGCGGACGCCGTTCTTGCGGGCATCACGGCAAGCCTTGCAGCGCTGGGGCTGGTTCTCAAAGCCACGGGATGCATAGAACTCCTGCTCGCCAGCAGTCCAAACAAACTCCTTGCCGCAGTCCTTGCAAACTAAAGTCTTGTCTTCAAACATCGTTGTATCTCCTCTTGTTTTGTGCTTGCCCGCGGAAGGATTGGAACTACACCTTGGTTTTGGGGCGCCGATCGTCAGCTTGCCAGGGGCTTGAAGCATGTTCTATCCTCATAAAGCGAGGACTTCCTTATTGTACCCTGCTTTGCTCGTTTTGTCAACCAAAAATCAGCCCCAGAAGCGGGAAATTCTGTTTTGTGCAACATAAGACACACTTTTCATTTGTCGAAAAAACGCAGTTTTCAGCATTTGTGCCGGGCCTGTACAGAAAAGATCACACGCCTGTGCAGACGTGTGATCTCAGGTGCATCAATCTTCCATATCAGACGCGGGGACAGCCGCCGTTCAGCCGGCGTTCTTCTCCAGCACTTCCTTGGTATCGCGGGCGATCATCAGCTCCTCGTTGGTGGCGATGACCAGGGTGCGCACCTTGGCGCCCCAGGCCGTGATCTCGCACACATCGCCCCGGATGCTCTTGTTCTTATCGGTGTCGATGCGGATGCCCAGCCAGTCCATGTGGTGGCAGATTTTGGCGCGGATGACGTCGTCATGCTCGCCGATGCCGCCGGTAAAGACGATGGCGTCCACGCCGCCCATGGAGGCGATGTAGCTGCCCACCACCTTCTTGATCTGGTAGGTCAGCATATCCAGAGCCAGCTGGGCGCGGTCGTTGCCCTCGCTGGCGGACTTCTCCACGTCGCGCATATCGCTGGACACACCGGAGATGCCCAGCAGGCCGGACTTCTTGTTCAGGATCTCATCCAGCTCGTGGCCGGTGATGTCCAGGGTATATTTCAGGTAGTTGACCACGGAGGGATCCAGGTCGCCGCAGCGGGTGCCCATCATCAGGCCGGCCAGCGGGGTCATGCCCATGGAGGTATCCACCACACGGCCCTGGTCCACGGCGGTGATGGAGGAGCCGTTGCCCAGATGGCAGGTGATCAGCTTGAGGCGGCTCATGGGCTCTTCCAGGTACTCGGCCGCCTTGTGGCTGACGTACTTGTGGCTGGTGCCGTGGAAGCCGTAGCGGCGGACGCCGTACTTCTCATAGTACTCATAGGGGATGGCGTACATGTAAGCCTTGGGAGGCATGGTGCTGTGGAAGGCCGTATCAAAGACAGCGATCTGGGGAACATCCTGGCCAAAGACCTTGCGGGCGGTCTCGATGCCCAGGATGCCGGCGGGGTTGTGCAGAGGGGCCAGCGGGCTCAGCTCCCGCAGGGCGGTGATGACTTCGTCGGTGATCAGGCAGCTCTCCTTGAATTTCTCGCCGCCGTGCACCACCCGGTGGCCGATGGCGTCGATCTCATTGACGTTCTCGATGCACTTGCCTGCACCGGTGGTCATCTTTTTGATCAGCTCAAGGAAAGCCTCGGTGTGGGTGGGGAAAATCGCAGGGGTAGTGGCCTTGTGGCCGTTCGCCTCATGGGTGATCATGCTGCTCTCCATGCCGATGCGCTCGCACAGGCCTTTGCACAGCACCTTCTCGCCTTCCATATCGATCAGCTGATACTTCAGGGAGGAAGAACCGCAGTTGATAACCAGAACTTTCATCTTCTCGTTGCCTCCTGTTTTATTTCGTCCACCGGCGGGCCCCTCTGGCCAACCCTGTGGAACACATACAAAGAAAACGCCAAGAGTTTGTGCGGATCTGCCAAATTCAGGCGCCCCGCCTGAAAGCCGTCCTCTGCAAACAGTTGCGTCCCATTCATCTACATTATATAATAGAGTGGAACGCTTTGCAAGACAAAATGGTCAAAAAGACAAAAACTTGTGTACAACGCAACAAAACAGGAGGGAATATGCGCTTCGCAGGCATCATTGCAGAATACGACCCCTTCCACAACGGCCACGCCTGGCAGCTGGCCGCCGCCCGGGAGATGGGGGCCCGGCAGATCGCGGTGGCCCTCAGCTGTGCCCTCACCCAGCGGGGGGCGCCGCCCCTGCTCCCCGAAGGGGTACGGGTGCGGGCGGCCCTGCAGGCAGGGGCGGGGCTGGTGTTTGCCCTGCCCGCTCCCTGGGCCATGTCGGGGGCCGAGAGCTTTGCCCGGGCCGGGGTGGCCCTGCTGGCCGCCGCCGGCTGCGACAGCCTGGTATTTGGGGCAGAGGACCCCGACCCCGGCCGCCTGATGGCCGCCGCCCGGGCCCTGGCCTCCGCCTCCTACCGGGATGCCCTGAAAGAGCAGCTGGCCGCCGGCGCCCGCAATTTTGCCGCCGCGCGTCAGGCAGCCATCGGCCGGATCTGTCCCGGGCAGGGGCTGGAGCAGCTGCTGGACCGCCCCAACAACAATCTGGCCGTGGAATACTGCAAGGCCATTCTGGAACTGGGAGCAGACCTGCAGCCCATCCCCCTGCCCCGGCAGGGCGCGGGACACGGCCAGGCCCTGACCAACGGCCCGTATGCCAGCGCCAGCGCCCTGCGGGGCCGCTGGGCAGCCCAGGGGGCCGGCGGGCTGACCGGGTATGTCCCCCCGCAGGCGCTGCCCCTCTATCAGGACGCTTTTGCGGCGGGGGCCTGCACCGACCCGCAGGCCCTCAGCGTGGCGGTGCTCTCCCGTCTGCGGGCCCGGCAGAGCTTTGCGGGGGTGCGGGGAGCCACCGAGGGTCTGGAGCACCGGCTGGAGACCTGCCTGCGGGAGGCCGTCACCCTGGACGCCCTCTGCGACGCCATGACCACCGTCCGCTATCCCCGGGCGCGGATGCGCCGCCTGGTCATGGACGCAGCCCTGGGCTATGGCAAAGGCCCCGGCTGGCTGGAGCTGCCCGACCTGCCCCCCTACCTTCATCTGCTGGGCGCCCGCGCTGACGCCATGTCCCTGCTGGCCGGGGCGGCGCTGCCCCTCTCCCCTTCTCTGGCCAAACTGGCCCGGTGCAGTCCGGACTGCGCCCGCACCGCCCAGGCCCAGGCCGCCGCCGCCGACCTGGCAGCCCTCTGCCGCCGTGCCCTGCAGCCTATGGGGACGGCCTACACCGCACCTTTTGTGAAATGGTAAAGGAGGTTTTTCCATGTCCCGGGACTATGGTTATTTTGGCAAAGGCTCCACAGGCTACGCCCAATACATGACCGCTTTCAAGCGCACCCAGCGCGGCGGCGGGGGCGGAGGCGGAGGTGGGAACGGGGGCGGCGCCGGCTGCTTTCTGGTCCTGCTGGGGATCATCGTGCTCCTGGCGATCATCAGCCCGTTCCTTGCCAACTGAACAAAAAGCCCGCCTCTTTGTGGAGGCGGGCCTTTTTTCATGCGGCGGTGGGGATGCGGGTGACCGTTACCACAACATAATAGACCGGTATGGCCGTCCCGTCCTCATTGGTCAGGGAGCGGCCTGCGGCGCTGGTCGAGACCACATAGCGGTAGTCGTAGCGCGGACTGCCGCCCATGTTGCTGCTGGGCAGCTTTTCCAGCACCGGATCCACCTGGGCGGCTACCCTTCGGATCGCCTCTTCCAGCCCCATCGAACCGGGAGCCGCGTACAGGACGGCGCACTTGGTGGGCTGGGCTGCGTCCAGGGTGGGGTTATTGATGAAATAGTAGTACATTCCGTCGGGGGTGTTGCCCCGTTTGAGGCTGGTATTTTTGATCCCCCGCGCAGTGACGAAGTCCTTGACCATCTGCCCATACCCCGGCGACGTGTTGTAAATGGGGGTGATCTGCCCTTCCTGGATCGAGCCGGTGGCCTCCGCGACCAGACTGTTCAGTGCGTCCTGGAGGGCGTCTTCATCCTGGATGCTGTCCTCAAAGGTGATGAAGTCCTTCTTGGCTGCGGGCGGCAGGTCATCCTCCAGCATACCCGTAAAGTCAATGTCCGGCCTTTGCGGAGTATCGGGTGCAGTCGGCGTACTGGATGCACCGCCGCCCGGGGTCTCGGGTGTGGTCGGCGTACTGGACGCTCCGCCGCCCGGGGTCTCGGGTGTGGTCGGCGTGCTGGATGCGCCGCCGCCCGGGGTCTCGGGCGTGGTCGGTGCGCTGGATGCTCCGCCGCCCGGGGTTTCGGGTGCAGTCGGCGTGCTGGACGCGCCGCCGCCTGGGGTCTCGGGTGTGGTCGGCGTGCTGGACGCTCCGCCGCCCGGTGTCTCGGGTGTGGTCGGTGTGCTGGATGCGCCGCCGCCCGGGGTTTCGGGTGCAGTCGGTGTACTGGACGCTCCGCCGCCCGGGGTCTCGGGCGTGGTCGGTGCGCTGGACGCGCCGCCGCCCGGGGTCTCGGGTGCAGTCGGCGTGCTGGATGCTCCGCCGCCCGGAACCAAAGGGATATTGGGGTTGCCGGGATCGTCCGTCACTCCGGAACTGGAACTGCCAGAGCTGCTGGAACTGCCGGCATCCCCCGCCCCGCCGCCCAGCCACGGGCAAAAACAACAGCTGACCGCGGCAGCAGCGCACAGCGCCAGCGAAACGATTTTTTCACAGAACATGGGTCTTCCTCCTTGCGGTCAATGGCTCCGGTTTGGTCTGACCCATGTATATGCAGGGCGGCGGGCAGATGTGCGGCTGCGCCGGCCTTATCGATCCGACAGATAGTCCAGCAGCTTTTCCCGTGCGGCCCCGGCGGTCTCTGCCGGTGGATCGCCTGCCAGGTAAAGCAATGCGTCATTCCATTCAAACAGGGTGGCGTCTTCCGGTTCTATGTGCCATACCACACTTGCCAGTTTCGCTTTTTGTATCCTGTCCAGCCAATGCAGGTCAGACAGATATGTGCAGCCCATCCGGGCCGCCAGTCGATCCAGTAAACTTTCCTTCATCCTATCATTCCCTTGTAGAACAATGCGGGGGCCGGCTGCAAAGCCGGCCCCCGCAGAGGGACCCTATCTTTCGTGACGCAAAAGTTCTTTTGTTTTGGTGCGATCAACAACAGAAGGAATATTGGTTTTATTCCTCTTTGCCGCCACATCGGATGGGTGTTTTACCCGAGCGCGCAGGTGGTCTCTGGCACCTGCTCGCCCCTTATATCATCTCCCGGTATGGTGCCCCGGGGTGTTATAAGTAAGTTAACTCAGACGCGGGTAACGTGCTGGGTCACAGCGATAGCAATGTACTTCACGCCCACGCTCATATCACCCACGGTCGAGTAGTTCTTGGTGACAATGCTTGCAGCGATGTCGTAGCTGTAATCATACTCACCGTTACTAGACTTCTCAGTGAATTTTCCATTATTAACATTGCCGCTAATGGTATTGGTAATTTTATCAGCAACCAGCTCCAGAGCCTTGGTGTTGCTCACACTAGCGCTCACAGCGTACACCTCAACCGCAACAGTGTCTTTATCATTATTGTTGTCAAGAGCCTCAATAGTATCTTCAGCGCTCAACGCCTTCACAACAGCAGAGTTGATGTCTCCACCTGCCGCTTTATCATACTTCAGGAATTCAACATCAGTATCATTAGCATACCGGAGCTGCAAGTCATTGTAATAGGTATCCACAGCGCTCTGCAGAGCGGAATCCAGCTCAGAGTTGGCAACAGCCTCAGTCACAATGCGGCGTGCATCACCCTCGAGAGCATCCTGCAAGGTAGCTGCATAGTTAGAAGTAGCGGGAGTCTCAGGCTCGGTAGGGGTGCTGGAAGAAGAGCCATTGCAGCCAGCCAGCATGCTGACGGCCATGATGCCGGCCAGCGCCAGAGAAGCAATCTTCTTGAGTTTCATAATGAATTTTTCCTCCTTATGGTGTATAAAAGATAGAGACCCAAAACAGGTTCAAAGGAAGGTCCTTTCCTTTGTGTGCCTATCATAACATACCCCCCCGTGTCAAGACCCAATTTCAAATTTTTCCCATTTTTCTTTATTTTCTTTAGTTTGCATTATCTAACTTCGGAGGAGGGGATCTGTAGGCAAACGAAAAGCGCACGCTTTCGCGTGCGCTTTGGGGACACTTTATTCAGTTTTCGCAGAGAAATAGTAAAAATATTTTTACTTTCACCTTACCACAGCATCTCATCGCCGGGCAGCTGGTTCCACAGGCGGTAGTAGATCCCCTGCTTCTCCAACAGTTCCTGATGGGTGCCATCCTCCAGGATGCCCTCGGCTCCCAGCACCAGGATGCGGTCGTAATCCTTGATGGTGGTCAGCCGGTGGGCGATGGTCAGGGTGGTGCGGCCATGGGCCAGTTTCTCCAGGCTCTGGCCTACCAGGATCTCGCTCTCGTTGTCCAGAGCGCTGGTGGCCTCGTCCAGGATCAGGATGGGCGGGTTCTTCAAAAAGACCCGGGCAATGGAAAGCCGCTGTTTCTGGCCGCCCGACAGCTTGACGCCCCGTTCACCCACATAGGTGTCATAGCCGTCCTTGAGGGCCAGGATGAATTTTTCGGCGCCGGCCAGGCGGGCCGCGGCGGCGATTTCTTCACGGGTGGCTCCCGGTTTGCCGTAGGCGATGTTCTCGGCTACCGTGCCGCTGAACAGGTACACGTCCTGCTGCACGATGCCGATGGACGCGCGCAGGCTTTCGAGCGTCACCTTGCGGATGTCCTGGCCGTCGATGTAGATGCGGCCGGCGGTCACATCGTAGAACCGGGGGATCAGGTTGCACAGGGTGGTCTTGCCGCCCCCCGACGGCCCCACCAGGGCCAGACGCTGGCCCGCAGGGATGTGGATGTTCACGTCCCGCAGGACCTTGTTGTGGTCGTCGGGATACTCAAAGCTGACGTGCTCCAGCTGGATATCCCCGGGCCCCGGCTTGAGGGGCACCGCGTCGGGGGCATCCTGGATGTCTATGGGGGTATCCAGGATCTCAAAGAACCGCTCGATGCCGGTCATGCCGCGCTGGAACTGCTCGGCAAACTCCACGATCCGCCGGATGGTGGCGATCAGGGTGGACACATACAGCGAGTAGGCCACCAGGTCGCCGGGCAGGATCCATCCCTGCACCACAAAGATGCCGCCTCCCAGGATGGTGACCAGGTACATCAGGCCGTCGAACATCCGGGTGGAGGTCTGGAAGGCCGCCATCACCTTATAACTGTTTTTCTTGAGCCGCTGGAAGGTGCCGTTGCCCACTTCGAACTTTTTGTTCTCGGTCTTTTCGGCGCAGAAGGCCTTGACCACCCGCTCGCCCAGCAGGCTCTCCTCGATCTGGGCGTTCAGCTCGCCCACCTGCACCCGCTGGGCCCGCTGGGTGGCCCGCAGCTTCGAGTTCAGCTTGACCGACACCACCCCCATCAGGGGCACGCACAGGAACAGCAGCACCGTCAGGCCGATGCTGTACCGGCACAAGATCAGGAAGCTGGCCAGGATCTTGACAGCTGCAATGAAAAATTCTTCGGGACAGTGATGGGCAAACTCGGTCACATCGAACAGGTCGTTGGTGATCCGGCCCATGATCTGGCCGATCTTGTTGTTGGAGTAGTAGGCCACGCTCAGCCGCTGCAGATGGGCAAAGGCGTCCCGGCGCATATCCGTCTCGATATACACCCCCATGACGTGGCCCATATCCGACATATAATAGGCCGCCAGGCCGTCGATGATCCGCAGCACGAAATAGAGCAGCCCCAGCTTGAGCACGATGCCGATGGTCAGGGCGGCCAGATCGTTGACCGCGGTGTTGGTGATATACCGCAGGATCAGCGGCAGCACCAGGTCGCAGATGCAGGTCAGGGCCGCGCAGAACAGGTCAAAGACCATGGTCTGCCAGTATTTCCGCTCATACGGCCAGAACCGCCGCAGCAGGTCGAGGGCCGAGGTATGGCGGGCGTTGGGGTCCTGATACTTCGGCTTTTCGACGTCGTTCAAATCCACCATGTTGATTCTCCTGTTGTTTTTCTAAATCGTTGTCGTATTTTAGCCCGTTCAGGCTTTGGGGCCGTAATCCCGGGCGCCATAGATGGCGGTGCCGATCCGCACCAGGGTGGCGCCTTCCCGGATGGCGTTTTCAAAGTCGCCGCTCATCCCCATCGAGAGGATCTCCATCCGGACATTGTCGTAGCCGCGCTCCCCCGCCCGGACGAACAGCTTGTACACCTGTCCCAGCAAGGCCCGGTTTTGGGCGTCATCCTCATTCACCGGGGGAATGGCCATCAGCCCTCTCACCCGCAGATGGGGCTGGGCCGCCGCAAGATCCAGCAGCGCCCACAGTTCTTCCGGAGAGACGCCGGTCTTGCTGGCCTCCTCACCAATATTGACTTCCAGTAGAATATCCTGAACGATATCCATTTTGGATGCTTCTTTTTCCAGGGCAGCCACCAGCCGGGGGCTGTCCACGCTCTGGATCACGGCAGCCCGGCCCAGCACTTTCCGGATCTTGTTGGTTTGCAGGTGGCCAATGAAATGGACCGGCTTGCCGCAGTAGGCCCCGGCGTCGCTGTTGGCGCACAGCTCCTGCACATGGTTCTCCCCAAACAGGTCGATGGGCAGCCGGGCGCTCAGGGCAATGGTCTGGGGCGTGTGGGTCTTGCAGGCCGCGCACAGTTGGACGCCGGCGGGGTCCCGCCCGGCCTCGCGGGCCGCGTCTGCCATTTTGCGGCGGATCTCCGCCACCGCCTGCTCCATCTGTTCCAGATTCCGTTCTGTCATACCTGTCCTCAATCCTCCTCTGTGTATTTGGCCCGTTCCCCGCCGATCAGCTTGGGGCGGGTGCGGGCACAGAGCAGCAGCGCCTTGCCGATGTGGTCCAGACTCAGCCGCACCGGCACCGCCACGGCCCGCAGGTGCATCCCGATCAGGGTGCCCCCGATATCCAGCCCGGCGTGGGCCCGGATCTCCTCCACCGCCACCGGGTGCGCAAACCGCTTCCAGCAGGTGGTGGCCCAGCTGCCCCCCGCATGGGGACGGGGCACCACGCATACTTCCTCCCAGCCATAGGTCCGGGCGGCCTCCCGCTCCAGGATCAGGGCGCGGTTCAGGTGCTCGCAGCACTGGGCTGCCAGCCAGATGCCCTGCCGGGCCAGCACCGGGGCGATCCCCTCGTAGACTGCGCCGGCAGCCTCCATGCTGCTGTCCTTGCCGATGTGGCCCCCCACGATCTCGCTGGAGGAGCAGCCCACCACAAACACGTCCCCTGCCTGGAGGCCGGCCACAGCCAGCAGTTCCTCCACGGCCTGACGAGCCTGGCGGGTGATCTCGGTCTTTTCTTGTTCGGTCATCGCAAAACGCCTCTTTCCCAACAAAACCATCCCGGGGCGGTTCCGGCCCCGGCTTTTACAAGCGGAAATAGCATACGCCGCTCTCCGCCCCGGGCAGATAGAGCCGGTTGCCGCTGGGGGCCAGCGCCCCGCTGGCAACGGCATCGGCGGCGTAGTCCGCCTCCAGGCTGCCGTCGGGGCGGAAACTCTGGGCGGCGGCCGGGCAGGCGGCAAACAGGCTGCGCTGGACGCTCCGGGGCAGCCGTGCCGCAATGCCCCGGATGCCGGGATCTGCGGCCCGGTCCTCCAGCCAGCGGGCGGCGGCCCAGGGATAGGTCACATAGACGCTGCCGTCCGCATCCACCGCCAGAGCGGTGGGATAGCCCGGCAAGTCCCCCGCAAACAGACGGCATCCCTTGCCGCCGGCGGTGAGCTCCCGGCCTGCGGCGTCCACCGCCCAGATGCAGCGGCTGCCCAGGTCGGAGACATACAGGGTCTCGCCGTCGGGGGAGAGGGCCAGGCCCGCCGCTCCGGCGATGCCGCCCATCACCCGCCGCACGGCGCGGCCTGCGGGGTCATAGGCATAGACCCAGCCGGTGGCGGTGTGGCCGATCAGCTCGGACCGCAGGGCCTCGTCCAGGCTGCCGGCCTGGGGGCCAAAGTCCGCCGCCTGGGTAAAATAGATCTGGCCGTCGGGGCCGGCGGCCACCGCGGCGGGATAAGTCAGACGCCTGCCGTCGATCTGGGTGACGACCTGTTCGGCGGTGGTGCCCCAGCCGTCGTGGGAGGCGCGGCAGAGGGCCCCGCCCTCCCCGGTCAGGACAGTGTACCAGATGTCGCCCGCCGGGTCAAAGGCAAACGCGGTGATCCGGCCTTCCTCGGTCAGCACCGTCATCAGACCGCTGCCATCCTCCCGCATCCGCAGCAGGGCGCTGCCCTCTCCCTCTGCCGGCCGGGCCGCCAGATAGATCCAGCCGTCCCGCACCTGGATGCAGTCGGGGGGCTGGTAGCCCTCCACGGCCAGGGCGGCGGTGTCCGAAATGGATTGCCCGCCCGCAGGCGCGGCGGCGGCCGGCAGGGTGTAGCTCTGCGGTTCAGCTTCGATGGGGCGGAACCCCAACGTATAGACCAGGGCGGCAGCCGTCAGGATGGCCAGCACCGCCGCCGCGATCTGAAACCGGTGCAGGATAAAATCCCGCCGGGCCCGGCGCTCCGCCTCCCAGGCGGCACGGCGGCGGGCGTCCTCGGCCCGGGTGGCCCTGGCCTGGCGGGACCAGCGGTTCATCCAGGCCGACACACGGGGTCCAAAGGCCAGCACTGCGATCAGCAGCACCAGCAAAAATTCTGTCAGTCCAAAACGCATGGAGTCTTTTCCTTTTCTCTCATCCAGTGGTTGGGCGTGCGCCCCCAGTATACAGCATCCTGTGGGGCGAATGCAAGAGCCGGGCCGGTTTTGGATTGCACCGGGCCGGCAGACTGTGATACAATGGGTGTGGGATGCATCTTTTCCAAAGGATTCACCCAAAGTTCACACTTCTTCACATTTTCCGTATTATTATGGTAATGAAATGTGAAAATCCAGGGCCATGCCCTGTAAATCGAAGAAATGGAGGACAACCGTCCCATGGCAAAAATATTGATCGTCGATGACGAACCCCGCATCCGGGAATTGATCCGGGAGCATCTGCAATACGCAGGCTACACCTGTGAGGAGGCCGCCGACGGTTCCGCAGCCCTGGCCCAGGTGACCAGCGCCAGCTACGATCTTGTGATCCTGGATCTCATGATGCCCTTTATGGACGGCATGACCTGCCTGCGGGAGATGCGCAGCCGTCACATCAACACCCCCGTCATCATCCTGACCGCCCGCGGCGAGGAATACGACAAGCTGGCCGGCCTGGAGGGCGGCGCCGATGACTATGTGGTCAAGCCCTTCTCCCCGCGGGAACTGGTGGCCCGGGTGCGCGCGGTGCTCAACCGCACCCTCTCCCACCCCGAAACGGCCGCCAGCATCATGACCTTCGGGGAGCTGTCCATCGACACCGCCAGCCACACCGTCAGGGTGGGGGGCGAGGAGGTCAGCCTGACCCCCAAGGAGTTCGACCTGCTGGTGTTCCTGGCTTCCAACAAGGGGATCGCCCTGTCCCGCGAAAAGATCCTGCAAAAGGTGTGGAACTACGACTACTTCGGCGAGGACCGCACCGTGGACACCCACGTCAAGATGCTGCGCGGCCATCTGGGGGCCTGCCGCAGCTATATCGTCACCGTGTGGGGCATCGGCTACAAGTTTGACCCCGACGCCCGCCGGTAACCGGTGTACCGTATGAAGTGGCCCTGTCACATCCCCGCGCCCCCTGCGGGACAGCAGCACCCATCCCCCGGCATCCGCGCCCAGCTGATGCTGTTCCTCACCTTCATCTGCCTGTTTTTGCTGGGGCTGTACTGGTTCCTTTCCACCCAGCTGCTGGAGCCGCTGTATAACCAGCGGATCGAAGCCCAGCTGACCAGCCAGGCGGACGAGATCGTCAACCTGATCGACGCCACCCAGGACCAGGGCGATATCATTTCCAGCTGGGATTTCGGCATCCTGGCGGTGGACAACACCTTCCGCACCCGGCTGTACGAGCTGCTTTCGGCCAACACCCAGCTGACCAACTTCTGCGTGGACATCTCCGACTCCACCCTGCGCAGCATCATCACCATCGAGAACCTCTACCCCTGCCTGCTCCACAACAGCACCCTGACCACCCGCTCCGACGACAACGCTTTCTCCTGGGACAAATCCACCGTCATCGAGATGCGCCGGGCCTGCCGGATCAACGGCAGCTGGACCCAGGTACTGAACACCAGCGGCGGTTCTTCCCAGGTGGTGGTGGGCCGGATGAGCGGCGACGGCTCCTATTCGGTGCTGGTCTCCACCAGCCTGGTCCATGTGGCCGAGGCCGGGCAGGTGCTCAGCGATATGCTGCCCCTCATTGCCGTGCTGGTGTTCGCCTTCGCCCTGGCGGCGGCCTGGCTGTTCAGCCAGTGGTTCACCCGGCCCCTGCGGGAACTCTCGGCAGCGGCCCGCCAGATGGCCGGCGGCAACTACTCGGTGCATCTGGACGCCAACCGCCGGGACGAGCTGGGCACCCTGGCCGAAGACTTCAACCACATGGCCCGGGAGGTCCAGCGTTCGGCGCAGATGCAGCGCGACCTGCTGGCCAACGTCTCCCACGACCTGCGCACCCCCCTCACCCTCATCAAGGGGTATGCCGAGACGGTCCGCGACATCACCGGGGACGACAAGGCCCACCGGGACGAGCAGCTGAACATCATCGTGGACGAGACCGACCGGCTGACCGCCCTGGTCTCCAGCGTGATGGAATTGAGCAAAGTCACCAGCGGTGCCGAAAAGTGCGAGCCGGTCCGCTTTGACATGGGCCAGCTGTGCGACGAGGTCAGCGAGCGGTACGAAGCGGTCTGCCGCCAGAACGGCTGGGCCCTGCGTCTGGAACTGCCCGACGAGCCGCTGGACGTCTGGGCCGACCCCGCCATGATCGAGCGGGCGCTGCACAACCTGCTGGGCAACGCCATGCATCACATCGGCCCCGACGGGGTGTTCATCCTGCGGGCGGTGCGCTGTACGGCCGGGGTCCGGGTGGAAGTGGAGGACCACGGCCCCGGCATCTCCGCCGAGGACCTGCCCTACATTTTCGAGCGGTACTACCGTTCCCGCTCGGACGCCGGAAAGGCCGGCACCGGCCTGGGGCTCTCCATCACCAAGGCCATCTTCCAGCAGCACGGCTTCCGCTTCGGGGTGCAGAGCACCCTGGGCAAGGGCACCGTTTTCTGGTTCATCATGAGCCCGCCCCCCGTCCCCGAGACCACCTGAACAAGCAAAGGGCCTGCCTTCTCCGGCAGGCCCTTTGAGCGTGTCGAAAAACGACACGCTTTAGGGGGAACCTATTTCTGCCTGCTGCGCAGGTCAGAAATTCTTTCCCCCTAATATCCCCCTTTTGGACAAAATTTAGCGCTGAACCGCGCACTTGCCGCAAAGCGGCTCGCACACTCTCAGCGCCAAATTTCCCTGTATGTGTCCCGTCCATCCGCACATGTCGGCTGGACGGGACATTTTTGTTGTTTTTCCGTTTTTATGCAGGTACGCTGCTGCTCTGGTAGATGCCGAAGGTATCGTCCGGGTCGGGCATATCCACCCGGGAAGCCCGGTCATCCACCGCCAGCATCAGAGCGCCCAGCACCACCAGTGCCAGTACCACTACCAGCCATTTGAGCCAATCCGGCAGACGCTGCATCGGCCTGTCCCTTCCTTTCCGATCCCTGTTCCTTTCATTCGGGGCGGCACCGTTTGCGGGCCTGGATCAGCACTTCTCCCGCCTCCCGGGCGGACAGCATCTTTACCAGGCCCCCCTGCCGCTCTTTGGCGCCGGGGCCGGTGTTGCCCTCCTCTGCAAAGAAGGCTTTGTCCCAGTCCGAGCGGTTGTTCCAGGGGCAGAAGCCCTCCGGCGCAATGTGCTGGCCCAGCCGGCACTCCAGTACCGCGGTCTTGCCGGTGGGACGCCAGGGGCGGCCCAGATACACCGAGCCGGCGGGACAGTCCGACACAAAGTCGCAGTCCCAAAATACGAACCCCAGCCCATCCGGCGGGGTGGACGGGGCGGTGACATAGCCGCGGCCTTCCCGGCCGGGTCCGTTGTCCACCGAGCGCACCACGCACTGTTCAAACAGAGCGTCGCCCCCGCCAAAGATGAAGTCGATGTCCCCTTCGATGACGCACCCCTGGTAATACTGGGCGCTGGGCCGCCGCGGCGCAAACACCCGGGGCCCCAAAAAGCCGTCCTTCTCCCGCTCTTTCTCGGGCAGGGGCGCACAGAACAGGGTATCCTGGTTGCCCAGCAGCCGCACATGGCGGAAAGCCGCCCGCCGGCTGTCCACATAGGCCGCAATGGCCTGGCCCACCTGGGCCCCGGGACCGGCGTCGTTCTGGATGGTCATATCCTCTACCGTCAGATCGTCCCCGCTGAAAAATGCGGTCCAGCTGCGGAAGGTATGGGTGGGGCGGCCGTCCCGGTGGGGCAGCTTGCCGCCGTCGTTCCACACCAGGCGGGTCTGTTCCATCCCCGCCCCCTTCAGGGTGATCTGCTGTTTTTCGCATACAAGTTTTTCCCGGTAGGTGCCCGGGCCGATCAGGATCCGGGCAGGGGTATCATAAGGCACTGCCATAACAGCTTCGCCGATGCTGGCAAAGTTGCCGCTGCCGTCCTGCGCTACGGTGATGGTAAGCATGGTTCCAGCCTCCATGGGCCATAGGCCCCTCTGTCATCTGCTTTCGGTCCTCCCCAGTATACAACATCCGGCCTGCGAATTGCAATGAAAGCCCATCCCCCGGCTCAGATTTCACAGTTTGCTCAAGCGGGCGGGCAGGGGGCTTTGGAGCGCGATCTCAGGTGCGCAGCACCACGCTGCCCGCCTCGGCATCCACCGTCAGGCTGCCGCCCATGGCCAGCTCCCCGTCGATGATGCGGCTGGCGGCGGGGTCCTCCACCTGTTTGCGGATGATCCGCCGCAGGTCGCGGGCGCCAAACTTGCCGCCCTGGCACTGGGCCACCAGAGCCTTGAGGGCCTCGGGGGTGTAGCTGTAAGCGATGCCCTTGGCCTCCATGCCGGCGCGGTATTCCTCCAGCATCAGGGCCGCGATCTTCTCCAGCACCTCGCCGCCGAGGGGTTTGAACACCACGATCTCATCCACACGGCCCAGGAATTCGGGCCGCAGGAAGCTGCTCAGGGCCTTCATGGTCTTATCCTCGTTCATCTGCTCGGCGCTCTTGTTGAAGCCCAGACTCCCGGTGCCGTGCTCGGAGGAGCCGGCGTTGGAGGTCATGCAGATGACCGTGTTGGAAAAGTCCACCGTGCGGCCCTGGGCGTCGTTGATCTTGCCCTCGTCCAGGATCTGCAGCAGGATGTTCATGACATCGGGGTGGGCCTTTTCGATCTCGTCGAACAGCACCACGCTGTAGGGGCGGCGGCGGACCTTCTCGGTCAGCTGGCCGGCCTCCTCATAGCCCACATAGCCCGGAGGCGACCCGATCATCCGGGATACGGCGTATTTCTCCATATATTCGCTCATGTCCAGCCGGATCAGGGGATCGGGACCCGAGAACAGCTGGCTGGCCAGCTGCTTGACCAGCTCGGTCTTGCCCACGCCGGTGGGGCCCACAAAGATGAAGCTGGCCGGACGGCGGCGGCCCGCCAGGTCGGCGCGGCTGCGCTTGACCGCCTGGGCCACCAGGTGCACCGCCTCGTCCTGGCCGATGATCTTCTTTTTCAGCTCATCCTCCAGGCCGGCCAGGCGGACGTACTCCGTCTCCCGGATCTTGACCGCCGGGATGCCGGTCCACAGCTCGATCACCCGGGCCAGGTCGTCCATCGACACCTGGATCTCGCTGGCAGCCGCCTGTTTGGCGGGCACCTCGGCCTCCAGCTGGGCGATGCGGGTCTTGCGCTCGGCCACTGCCTCGTAGTCGATGGGCTGGTCGGCCGAGTCCGTCTCCATCTCCGCTTCCTCCTGCCGGAGGGCGTCCAGCTCCTTCTGGGCCTCCAGATAGGCCGAGATCTCGGGGTGGGCCAGGTTGCAGCTGGCGCAGGCCTCGTCCAGCAGGTCGATGGCCTTGTCGGGCAGGTAGCGGTCGGTGATGTACCGCTCCGACAGGGTGACGGCGGCGCTGACCACGGCGGGCGGCACCTGAACATGGTGGTACGCCTCGTAGTAGCGCTTGATGCCGTTCATCACGGCGATGGTATCCGAAATGCTGGGCTCCTCCACCCGCACCGGCTGGAACCGGCGCTCCAGGGCCTGGTCCTTTTCGATATACTTGCGGTACTCCGCAAAGGTGGTGGCGCCGATGACCTGGATCTCCCCGCGGGAAAGGGCGGGCTTGAGGATATTGCCCGCGTTCATGGCGCCCTCGCTCTCGCCGGCGGCGGTGATGGTGTGGATCTCGTCAATGAACAGGATCACGTTGCCCGCCTGGCGGACCTCGTTCAGCAGGCCCTTGACCCGCTGCTCAAACTGGCCGCGGAACTGGGTGCCCGCCACCAGGGCGGTCAGGTCCAGCAGATAGATCTCCTTGTCCTTCAGCTGGGCCGGCACCTGCCCGGCGGCGATCCGCTCGGCGATGCCCTCGGCAATGGCGGTCTTGCCCACGCCGGCCTCGCCGATCAGGCAGGGGTTGTTCTTCTGACGGCGGGACAGGATCTGGATGGTGCGGTAGATCTCCCGGTCCCGGCCCACGATGTTGTCCAGCTTGCCGGCGCGGGCCTTGGCCACCAGGTTCTCACAGTAGGTGTCCAGGTATTTGCGGCGGGGCGGCTTTTTGCCCCCCTTGCCGTTTTTGGGGCCCTGGCCGCCCTGGCTGCCCTCCTGGCTGTTGATGCTCAGCGGGAAGGTGGCGTTGCCGCCCGGGGTAAAGCCGTCGGTATCCTCCCCGCCGTCATCGCCGCCGTCCTGCTGCATCCCCATCATCATGGCCAGGGGGTTGGCGCCGTCCCCCATCTCTTCCATCATGGAATCCATCCGGTCTTCCATATTGTCCATATCCTGTTCGGACATACCGAACTGCTTCATCAGGTCCTCCACGGGCTTGATGTGCATTTCACGGGCGCAGTGCAGGCAGTAGCCCTCCTGCTTCATCTGGCCATTCTCCATCCGCTGGATGAAGATGATGGCCGGTCTTTTTTTGCATCGAACGCAAACCATAGGCGTTTCCTCCTATCGCAAAGCCTTGCCCAATCCACTCTCTATTTCATGCGCTATACAAACGGGTTGATGAGGCTGAAGATTTGATAATAAAAGCTGCCGCTCAGGGTGGTCTCATTCAGGGCGGGCAGATTGCCCCCGGTAATGACCATCAGGGCCCAGACCACGCACAGCAGCAAAAACAGGTCTGCCACCCCTGCCAGGGCTCCCACAGAGACCCCCAGCCACCGGTTGACCGCCCCGATCACCGGCAGGTGGTTGACCAGTCCCAGCACGGTGACCAGCAGGCTGATCAGCATACGCAGGGCGGCGAAGCACAGAAAGAACAGCACCACCGAAAACACCGGCGTCAGCAGCGGACGCACCACGTCCTGGACGATGGTGTCCGCGATGACCAGCACGTTGTCGGTCAGAAGGCCGTCCAGCGCCCGCTGGCAGGCCTCCACCACCTGGCGGCGGATGCTCTCGGGCAGAAAGCCCGCATACCGCTGGGCGATCCGGTCCAGGTCGGCGGCGCCGCCCGCTGCCAGGCTGGCGGCGATCCGCTCCCGGAAGCTGCCCGCAAAAAAGCGGTCGAACACTTCCCCCGAGCCCCAGGCCGCCAGCTGCTGTGCTCCGACCAGGCTGAACAGGTTGCCGGCGATCTGCACCAGGGCGGCCAAAAGCCCCTTGCGGGCATAGTGTATGGTCAGGCCGATCCAGATCGCCGTACAAATAATATCAAAAAGAAATGACGGATTCATGAACATAGACAAAATTCTTATCAGACAGGCCGTCTGAGTGCCAAACTTTTTACGCTGCGGGCGGACTGCCGGCCTGTTCCTGGTCTTGGGCGGGGGGCGTGACCCGCCGGGCCATATTCTCGGTCAGGACGAACAGCCCGCCCTTGCCCGCCACCATGGCCTGGGGCCGGGCATCCAGAGGCATGCTCCACTGGTACGCCCCCTCCAGGGAGAAGCATTCCACCGAGCTGTCGCACAAAAGATAAAAGGCGTCCGCCGTCCACACAATGTCGTTGGCGCTGGGCACAGGGCCCTCGTAGCGGGTGTTCAGTCCGGCGTCCAGCGCCAGGGCGGTGGTGCTCAGCTGGCCGCTGCCCAGCAGGACGGCGGCCCCGCCCTGCCCCACCGACACGCCGGCCACCGCCGCGCCCCCGAACTCCCGGCGGGCCTGGACCGCGCCGCTGGAGCCAAAGAGAGCCGCGTGGGTATCGTACACGGCCAGCAGTCTGTCGTTGCTCATCCATTGCAGGTCCAGAGGGGTGCTGCCCGGCTCACTGGCCAGCAGCTGGGGTTCCCCTGCCCGCAGGTTGAGCAGATACAGGTTGGAGATGATCTGGCCCTCCTGGGCGGTCACCGCCGCAATGGCCAGCTGGGTGCCGTCGGGGGAAAAGTCCATCCGCATGGGCACCCCCTCGGCGGTGGTCAGGCTCCAGGTCAGCAGCTCCTTCCGGTGGGAGTCATAGACGGTCAGCAGCGCGAACTTGCGCACGTCGTCGGTGGCCACCGCCAGCTCTCCGCCGTTGCTCAGCGCGCACAGGAAGATGCTGCCCTCGGTCTGGCGGGTGTACATCTCCCGGGTGCGGCTCTCCACACGCAGCTCGCTGCCCGAGCGGTTGTACAGCACAAAGCCGTTTTTGCCCGCCGCGATGGCAGGCCGGGCATAGCCGGTGCTGATGGTGTTCAGACGTCCGCCGCTGTCGGCCAAGACGGCGCAGCCGTCCTCCCCCAGCACCACAAAGCTGTCCCCCAGGCTCTCGGCCTGGTAGACATTCCCCACCCCCGTCTGCTGGGGAAAGCCCTGCTCCGGCATCAGCGCGATGCGCACCGAGTCGGCCAGGTCCTCCAGCACCATCACCGAGGTGTTGACCAGCCCGGTCAGGTAGATGACCAGCGCCGCCACCACTGCCACCAGCAGCGCGGTGCGCCGCAGCCGGCGGTTGTTCACGCGGCGGCGGGCGGCCTCCAGATATTCGATCCGGCCCGCGGACATCTCCTCCATGCGGGCCTTCCGGCCGGTCTTTCTCATCCCTCTGCTTCCTTTCCGTAGTCTACATGGTGCAAAAACAGCCCCTTGGCCGGCAGGGTAGGCCCGGCCTGCCGGCGGTCCCGGCTGGCCAGGATCCGGGGCACTGCGTCCGGCTCCAGCCGGCCCGCCCCCACCTCACACAGGGTGCCCGCCAGGATGCGCACCATATTGTACAGGTAGCCGTCCGCCGTCACCGTGATCTCCACCGTATCCCCCCGGCGGGACACATCGCACCGGGTGATGGTGCGGACGGTATCCCCATGGGCCGCCGCCGAGCTGTGGGCGGCGCACAGGGCCAGGAAATCATGCCGCCCCACAAAATGCGCCGCCGCCCGGGCCATTTTTTCCTCGTCCAGGCGGCCGGGCATCCGGCAGTAATACCGCTCCTCAAAGGGGGAGTCGATGGGGCTGTTGTGGATGCGGTAGAGGTAGGTCTTGGTGTGGGCCGCATACCGCGCATGGAACCCGTCGGGCACCTGCCGGGCCTTCAGCACCCGGATGTCCCGGGGGAGTTTGGTGTTCAGGGCCAGGGGCAGCTTCTGGGGCGGGATGGCCAGTTCGGCCTCAAAGCTGAGGGCAAAGCCCAGAGCGTGCACCCCCGCGTCGGTGCGGCTGCACCCCTTGATATCCGGCCGGCAGCCGATCACCGCCTCCAGTCCATCCTGGAAGGCGGCCGCCACGCTGCGCCCGTTGGGCTGCACCTGAAAGCCGCAGTATTCAGTCCCGTCAAAAGCCAGGGTCAGCAGCCAGGTCATACCAGCGCTCCTTTCAATGTAACATGGTTCTTTGGCGAAAATGGGAAAAGAACAACGACAGGGCCGCCGGGCAGGCCCGGGGCCCCGTATTGCAGCTCTTTAATAGTTGGGGAACACCATGCGGGAGGACAGGATGACCAGAAAGCACACGATGCAGAACGCCAGGTCGATGTAGTCCTGGCCGCAGCACCGCAGCACCTTGAGCCGGGTGCGGCCCTCGCCGCCCCGGTAGCACCGGCATTCCATGGCCATGGCCAGCTCATCGGCACGGCGGAACGCCGAGATGAACAGCGGGATCAGCACCGGCACCAGCGCCTTGACCCGGTCGGTCAGTTTGCCGGTGTCCAGCATGGCCCCGCGGGCTTTCTGGGCGTTCATGATCTTGTCGGTCTCCTCGATCAGGGTGGGGATGAACCGCAGGGCGATGCTCATCATCATGGCCAGCTCGTGCACCGGGAAGCGCAGCCGGGCCAGCGGGCGCAGCAGCGCCTCGATGGCGTCGGTCAGGACGATGGGGCTGGTGGTATAGGTCAAAAGGCTTGTCCCCGCGATCAGGGCGGCCACCCGCACCGCCATCACGACGGCATAGCGGACGCCGGCGGCGTAGATGGTCACAAAGCCCCAGCGGAACAGCGGCTCCCCCTCCCCGCTGACAAAGAACACGTTGAGCACTGCGGTGAACAGGATGATGGGCAGGATGGGTTTGAGGCTCCGCCCGATCATCTTGAGGGGGATCTGGGCCACCAGGTACATGGCGGCCAGAAAGACCACCGACAGGGCCAGGCCCAGGGGGTTGGATGCGGCGAACAGCACCGCGATATAGACGATGGTCAGCACCAGCTTGAGCCGCGGGTCAAAGCGGTGCACCAGGCTGTTGCCCGGGAAGTGCTGGCCGATGGTGATGTCACGGATCATTCTGCGGCGCCCCCTTTCTGCGCGGCGCTGCCCGGGCGGGGCAGTTCCAGGCTCTCCCCTGCGTCATGGCGGGCCTTGGCCTCCACCAGCTTTTTGACGGCATAGGGGATGGTATACACATCCGCCGGCACATCGATGCCCATTTGGCGCAGCTTGAGGAAGATCTTGGTCACCTGGGGCACCGACAGGCCCAGAGCCAGCAGTTCCTCGGCCCGGGCAAAGACGTTTTCCACTGTGTCATACATGGCCACCTTGCGCTGGGCCATCACCAGCACCCGGTCCGCATAGCGGGCGATGTCCTCCATGCTGTGGGACACCAGCAGCACCGTGACCCCCGTTTTTTTGTGGTATTCCCGGATGGCCGACAAGATCGAATCCCGCCCTTCCGGGTCCAGTCCGGCAGCCGGCTCGTCCAGCACCAGGATGCGGGGCTCCATGGCCATCACGCCGGCCACGGCCACCCGGCGCTTCTGGCCGCCCGACAGCTCAAAGGGGCTGCGGTCCAGCAGCTTTTCGTCCAGGCCCACAAAGCGCGCCGCCTCCCGTACCCGGCGGTCGATCTCCGGTTCGTCCAGGCCCATGTTCCTGGGTCCGAAGGCGATGTCCTTATAGCAGGTCTCCTCAAACAGCTGGTATTCGGGATACTGGAACACCAGCCCGGTCAAAAACCGGAAATCCCGGATCTTGCCCGGGTCCGCCCAGACGTCCCGGCCGTCGATGATGATCCGGCCGCTGGTGGGGCGGTTGAGGCCGTTCATGTGGGCGATCAGGGTGCTCTTGCCCGAGCCCGTGGCCCCGATGATGCCCACGAAGTCCCCTTCTTCCACCTCAAAGCTGACGTCGTCCAGGGCGGTGACCGCCCCGGGCATCCCGGGGTTGTACACATAGGAAAGGTGTTCTACCTTGATGATGCTTGCCATATCCGCCCTCCCTCACTTCAGCAGCTCATAGAGAGCCTGCGCGCATTCTCCCGGGTCGATGATCCCTTCGGGCATGGGGATGCCCGCCCGCACCAGCTCGTCCCGCAGCTCGGCGGCCTGGGGCACATCCAGGTGCAGCGCCCGGACCCGGTCGGTCTGGCTGAACACCTCTTTGGGGGTGCCCTCCATCACGATCCGGCCATGGCTCATCACCACCACCCGGTCGGCCTGGGCGGCTTCTTCCATATAGTGGGTGATGGCCACCACCGTGATGCCCATATCCCGGTTGAGCCGGTGGATGGTCTGCATCACCTGTTCCCGGCCCCGGGGGTCGAGCATGGCCGTGGCCTCGTCCAGCACGATGCAGTCGGGGCTCATGGCCACCACGCCGGCGATGGCCACCCGCTGTTTCTGCCCGCCCGACAGGTTATGCGGGGGGCGGTGGCGCATCTCGTAGATGCCGGTCATCTTCATGGCGTCGTCGATGCGGCGGCGCATCTCTCCGGTGGGGACGCCCAGGTTTTCCAGGGCGAAGGCCACATCCTCCTCCACCACGGTGGCCACGATCTGGTTGTCCGGATTCTGGAACACCATCCCCACCTTCTGGCGGATGTCATACAGTTTGCTGTCGTCGGCGGTGTCCATCCCCTCCACCGTCACGGTGCCGCTCTCGGGCAGCAGGATGGCGTTGAAGTGCTTGGCCAGGGTGGACTTGCCGCACCCGTTGGCCCCCAGCACCGCCACGAACTCTCCCCGCCTGACCCCCACCGACACCCCGTCCAGTGCATAGGGGCCGTTTTCAGGGTCGTAGCGGAAACGCAGGTCCTTTGCCTGCAAAATGGTCTCGTTCATCTTTCGCTCTCTTTTCCGGTGGCGCGCCCGCCTTCTGCCCGGGCTGCGCCCCATTCTCAGGATCGTCTTTTGTTTTTTACAGCGCCTCCCAGATGGCGGTAGAGCCGCAGGGCACTACCCCTCCGGTGGCGGTCACCGGCAGCCCGATCTCGTCGCAGCTGGCGCCGCCCCCGAACCGGGGCACCAGGGTGGTCTTGAGGATATATTCCATCACCGCCGGGCTCAGCCCTGCGGTGTAGCTGTTGATGGCAAAGAACAGCGGCTGGCTGCCCAGCAGGTCGGCGCACTGGCAGATCAGGTCGTAGACGCAGTCCTCCAGCTTCCACACCTCGCCCCCGGGCCCCCGGCCATAGCTGGGCGGGTCCATGATGATGGCGTCGTAGGTGCTGCCCCGGCGCTTTTCCCTGGCCACGAACTTGGTGCAGTCATCCACCAGCCAGCGGATGGGCCGGCCGGCCAGGCCGCTGGCGGCGGCGTTCTCCTTGCCCCACTGCACCATCCCCTTGGAGGCGTCCACATGGCACACCGAGGCCCCTGCCGCCGCGCAGGCCAGGGTGGCCCCGCCGGTGTAGCCGAACAGGTTCAGCACCCGGATGGGCCGGCCCGCAGCCCGGATCTTGCGGCCATACCAGGCCCAGTTGACCGCCTGTTCGGGAAAGACGCCGGTATGCTTGAAACCGGTGGGGCTGACGATCAAAGTCAGCCGGTCCTCCCCTTCGCCGCAGTGGATCTGCCAGCGTTCGGGCAGGGAGCGGCGGTATTCCCACTGGCCGCCCCCCTTGCTCGAGCGGTGGTAGACGGCGTCCGCCTTGGCCCACAGGGGGCTCTGGGGGGCGCTTTTCCACACCACCTGGGGGTCGGGCCGCACCAGCAGGGCCGTGCCCCACCGCTCCAGCCGGTTGCCCCCGGTGGCGTCCAGTAATTCATAATCCTTCCAGCTGTCGGCTGCTCTCATGGTCTGCCCTTTCTTTTCACTTGTTCAAAATGCGGCGCCCGATCCGCTCCACGATCCGCTGGGCGCAGGCCTGGATCTCCTCCAGATCCTCGCCTTCCACCATCACCCGGATCTTGGGCTCGGTGCCCGACACGCGCACCAGCACCCGGCCCATCCCCATCAGCTTCTGCTGCTCGTTCTCGATGAAGCCGGCCAGCACCTCGTCCTCTTTATAGGCGGCCTTCTGGGCGGCGTTGGCCTCCACGTTGATCAGCACCTGGGGGAACTGGGCGTAGATGCCGTTCAGCTCGCTCATCTTTTTGCCGCTCTCGGCCAGCAGTTTGAGCAGCTTGCCGGCGGTCAGCTCCCCGTCGCCGGTGGTGGCGTGGTGCAGCAGGATCACATGGCCGCTCTGTTCGCCGCCGATGGCGTAGCCGTTTTCCCGCATATTCTCCAGCACATACCGGTCGCCCACGGCGGTCTTTTCGGTGCGGATGCCCTGGCACTCCATGAACTTGACAAAGCCCAGGTTGGACATGACGGTGACCACGGCGGTATCGGCGTCCAGCCGGCCCTTCTGCTTCATCATCATGGCCAGCAGGGCGATGATCTTGTCGCCGTCGATCTCCCGGCCCTGCTCATCGCAGGCCAGGCACCGGTCGGCGTCCCCGTCAAAGGCGATGCCGCAGTCATAGCCGCCCTCCACCACCTCTTTTTCCAGCTTCTCCAGATGGGTGCTGCCCACCCCGTCGTTGATGTTGCGGCCATCGGGCGTGACGCCGAGGAAGCTGCACCGTGCCCCCAGCCGGGGGAACAGCTTCTGGGCCACTGCGGCGGCGGCTCCGTTGGCGCAGTCGATGCAGATGTTCAGCCCGGACAGGTCCCCGTTGATGGCCTCATAGAGGTGGTCCACATAGTCCCGCAGGCCGTCGGAGCGGAAGGAGACCTGCCCCACCCCGGCGCCGGTGGCCAGGGGGATATCCTTGCAATCGTTGTCGATGTGGGCTTCGATCCGCCCTTCCACCTCGTCGGGCAGCTTGTAGCCGGTGGAGGCGAACACCTTGATGCCATTGAACTCCATCGGATTGTGGGAGGCCGAGATGACCACGCCCGCGTCCGCCTTGTACTTGGTGACCAGATAGGCCACCGCAGGGGTGGGCAGCACCCCCAGGGTCTCCACGTCAGCCCCCACGCTGCACAGGCCGGCGGTCAGCGCCGCCTCCAGCATATCTCCCGACTGGCGGGTGTCCTTGCCGATCAGGATGCGGGGCTTGCGGCCGGTGCCGTCGGTGAGGACGGCGGCCACCCCCCGGCCCAGCTTCATGGCCAGCTCACAGGTCAGATCGGCGCCTGCAATGCCCCGGACGCCGTCGGTGCCAAAATACTTTCCCATAGTGTCAGATCCCTTCTTCTCAGGCCGCAGCGCGGCTCCTTCTATCAAAACAGTATGTCAAAACGGTCAAAACATACTCTGCTGGCCGCTGTCCTCAGGGGAAAGGTCCTCGGGCGGGCGCATCCCCAGATGCTGGTAGGCCAGATGGGTGACGCAGCGGCCCCGCGGGGTACGGGTGAGGAAGCCCATCTGCATCAGATAGGGCTCGCACAGGTCCTCCAGGGTGACGGCCTCCTCCCCCAGCGCAGCGGCCAGGGTCTCCAGGCCCACCGGCCCTCCGCCGTACATCTCGATGATGGCCCGCAGCAGGCTGCGGTCCAGCTCGTCCAGGCCCAGTTCGTCCACATCCATCCGGCGCAGAGCCATCAGGCAGACCTCCCGGTCGATCACGCCGTCCCCCAGCACGGTGGCAAAATCCCGCACCCGCTTGAGAAAGCGGTTGGCCACACGGGGGGTGCCCCGGCTGCGTTTGGCCAGCTCGTAGGCGCCCTCGGGGGTGATGGGCTGGTCCAGGATGCCGGCGCTGCGCCGGATGATCTGGGCCAGCTCGTCCGGGCTGTACAGTTCCAGCTTGAGCAGCACCCCGAAGCGGTCCCGCAGCGGGCCGGTCAGCTGGCCCGCCCGCGTGGTGGCCCCCACCAGGGTGAAGTGGGGAAGGTTGATCCGGATGCTCTGGGCGCTGGGCCCCTTTCCGATGATGATATCCAGGGCGTAATCCTCCAGCGCCGGATAGAGCACTTCCTCCACCTGACGGGACAGCCGGTGGATCTCGTCGATGAACAGCACGTCCCCTTCCTGGAGGTTGGTCAGCAAAGCGGCCAGGTCCCCGGGCTTTTCGATGGCGGGGCCGCTGGTGATCCGGATCTGCACCCCCATCTCGTTGGCAATGATCCCCGCCAGGGTGGTCTTGCCCAGGCCCGGAGGGCCGTAGAGCAGCACATGGTCCATGGCCTCGCCCCGGCGGCGGGCCGCCTCCAGGTAGACCTTCAGGTTCTGCTTGACCTTTTCCTGCCCGATATAGTCCTCCAGATGCTGCGGGCGGAGGTTGTTTTCCTCGGTGTCCGCAGCGGTCAGGCCGGGCTGCATCATTTTTGCGCCATAGATCGCTTGGTCCTGCATGGTTTATCTCCCCCCTGCCATCCCCCGCAGCGCCAGGCGGATGATCTCCTCCACCGGCAGCACAGGGTCGATCTTGGAAATGGCCACCGCCGCCTCGCTCTGGCTGTACCCCAGGGATACCAGCGCCGCAATGGCCTGGGCGCCGGTCTGGCCGCCGGCTGCCGCCGACACCCCCGAGAGGTCCTCCAGCACCGCAGAGCCCGCAGCGCCCTTGGCCACCTTATCTTTCAATTCCAGCACGATGCGCTGGGCCAGCTTGGGCCCTACCCCGCTGGCCGCCTTGAAGGCCTTGTGGTCCCCGGCGGACACCGCCAGGTAGACCCGGTCCGGTTCCATGACGCTGAGGATGGCCAGTCCCACCTTGGGCCCCACCCCCGACACCGCCGTCAGCAGCTTGAAGCAGTTCTGCTGCTCCTCGGTGGCAAAGCCGTAGAGGCTGATGTCGTTCTCGGTCACGTTCAAGACGGTGTAGAGGGTGGCCTCCGCCCCGGCGCCGGGCAGTGCCGCAGCCACAGAGGTGGGGCACTGGGCCAGATAGCCCACGCCGCCGCAGGCGACCACCACGCTGTCCAGCGTTTTTTTGACGATTTTCCCGTTCAGGCAATAGATCACGTTTTCCCCTCCCTCTCAGCTGGTCAGATCGGCCCGGGCCTGTGCACCGAAAGCCGCGTCAGCTGGTTGGCGCTGGTGTGGCAGAAGGTGATGGCCATGGCCAAAGCGTCGGCGGTATCATCGGGTTTGGGCACGGCGGGCAGATGCAGCAGGATGCGGGTCATCTCCTGCACCTGTTTTTTCACCGCCTTGCCATAGCCGGTCACCGCCTGTTTGACCTGCATGGGGGTGTATTCGTAGACGGGAAGCCCCGCCTGGGCCGCCGCCAGCAGGATGACCCCTCTGGCTTCCGCCACCCCGATGACGGTGGTCTGGTTGTGCTGATAGAACAGCTTCTCGATGGCCAGCACCTGGGGCCTGGTCCGGTGGATCACCCCGCACACGCCGTCGTAGACGGCCGCCAGACGTTCTTCAAAAGGCCGGCCTGCGTCGGTGGTCACCGCGCCGAAATCCACCGGCGTGAACCGGTTGCCTCCATAATCCACCACGCCCCAGCCCACAATGGCATAACCGGGGTCAATGCCCAACACTCTCACCCTCTGCGCCGACCTTCCTTTCCCGATTTTTGGCGCAGCACGCGCCGAAAAAGATACTGTAATAGTATAGCACAGCGCGGCAGGAATGGCAAATCACACCCTGCCCTCTTTTGATGTGCCGCGCCCCGGCGGCCGCAGCAGGGCCGCATACGGACTTTCGGACGATTTTGATTTTTTTGCATTTTCCTCTTGCATTTTGCCGCAGAATATGCTATGATAATCAGGCCGCACACCGCGGTACCGAGTTGGACGGTTAGCTCAGCTGGTAGAGCATCTGCTTGACGTGCAGGAGGTCACAGGTTCGAGTCCTGTACCGTCCACCAAACAAGGCGTATCCGAACCCAGTTCTCTACGAGGAAGGGTTCGGGTACGTTTTTTCTTTATCAAAAGTTGTTTGCAGGGAGGATAGAAGAAACGGAAGGTTTTCTGTCCCCTGAACCTGCAAATCCCCGCCCCGGCGAATGGATGAAGCATTCGTCCGAGCGGGGATTTTTTGCATGGATTTCGGTCAGGGATGGGCGGGTGTTCCTTTCCAGAGCCACCGGAAGCCAAAGGGCTCCAGAGGGACGTTTCCGGCATCGACGGCTTCACCGGTGACAAGATCCGTATAGAGGCCGGTTTCGCCGGTGCAGACTGTGCACCGCTCGCCGCCGAAGTTGTACAGGCCAATGAATGTTTCGCTCTCGTTCTCGCGGACAAGACCGAGGACCGCCCGGTTTTGGGTGTCGATGGTGTGAAACGGCACCCCGGCGTCAAAGACGCTGTGGCTGCGGCGCGCTTCCTCGATCCGGCGCAGGGCCGGGAACAGCTCGTTTTGCAGCGTGCCGGGTATGCTGCGGTTGGCGGCCAGCGCCCAGGGGAAGGCGCCGCGGTGGATGTAACGGCTGTCCGAAGCCTTTTCGGGGTCGTCTTTGTAGCTGTAATCGTTGAGCTGGCCGATCTCGTCCCCGCTGTACAGCACAGGGAGGCCCGACTGTGAGAGCATAAAGGCGTGAAGGGTCAGGTCGAGCCGGACGGCCTTTTCCTGCGCGGCCTTGTCCCCGGCGAAGCCGGCCCGCTCGATGCCGCAGAGGGAGGCCGTGGTGCCGCAGAGGCGGGCGTCCCCCAGGCGGGGGTCGTCGTTGTACAGCTCCCCGATGGCGAAGGAGTTCGCCGTCTTGCCGGTAAAGAAATCGTTCAGGTACTTTTTGTGCGGGACCTCCTGCATTCCGAACCGGGCCAGGAAATCGTAGTCAAGGCCCCAGCCGATGTCGTCGTGACAGCGCAGGTAGTTCTGGAAGATGCAGTTTTGGGGCAGACCGGCCAGGATGTCCAGCTGGCGGCGGAGCAGGGCGGTGTCGGCGGTGGCCACCGTGTGCCAGGTGGTGCACATGGTGGTGACATTGTACAGCATATGGCACTCGGGTTTGTCGGGGGTGCCGAAGTAGGGGGCGACCCGGGCCGGCTCCATCACCACTTCGCCCAGCAGCAGGACACTGGGGCAGACGATCTCGCAGATCATCCGGATCATCCGCACGATGGTGTGGACCTGGGGCAGGTTGCGGCAGCTGGTGCCCAGCTGCTTCCAGATGTAGGGCACCGCGTCCAGCCGCACCACGTCCACACCCTGGTTGACAAGGTAGAGCAGGTTGCCCGCCATCTCGTTGAAGACCACCGGATTTGCGTAATTCAGGTCCCACTGGTAGGGGTAAAAGGTGGTCATCACCATCTTCCGGCAGTCGGGCAGCCAGGTGAAGTTGCCCGGCGCAGTGGTGGGGAACACCTGCGGACAGGTCTGCTCGTACTGGTTGGGGATGGTGTCGTCGTCAAAGAAGAAGTACCGGTCCTGGTATTCTTTCTCTCCGGCGCAGGCGCGGCGGGCCCACTCGTGCTCCTCCGAGGTGTGGTTCATCACAAAGTCGAGGCAGACGCTGATTCCCTTTTGGTGGCAGGCGCTGGTCAGGGCGTTGAAATCCTCCATGGTGCCCAGTTCGGGCTGGATGGTGCGGAAATCCGCCACGGCATAGCCGCCGTCGCTTTTGCCCCGGGGGCTGGCCAGCAGAGGCATCAGGTGCAGGTAATTGACCCCGCA
>NZ_NFLM01000025.1 GCF_002160915.1 Faecalibacterium sp. An121 | reverse complement strand
GCCCCCGCCTCCGCCTCCCCGGCCTCCCCGGGGCGGCGGCTTCGGCGGCATGGGTGGAGGCAGTTTTGGCGGCGGCTTTGGCCGTGGAGGTTTCGGCGGCGGCGGCTTCGGAGGAGGCGGCTTTGGCGGCGGCGGCTTCGGCGGTATGGGCGGCGGTTCCAGCCATGGCGGCGGCGGTGGCCGCGGCCGCTGACCTGCGATCCAAAAGACAGAAAAAGGCCCTGGCGCTGCATCGAGCGCCGGGGCCTTTTTGGTTTGCCGGGATTATTTGGTGCCGTAGATGCGGTCGCCTGCGTCGCCCAGACCGGGCACGATGTAGCCCTTCTGGTCGAGGCACTCATCCAGAGCGCCCAGGTAGATCTGGACGTCGGGGTGGGCGGTGCGCAGCGCTTCCACGCCCTCGGGGGCGCCGATCAGGCCGATGAACTTGATGTGCTTGGCGCCCCGCTTCTTGATCATGGTGATGGCGTCCACGGCGCTGCCGCCGGTGGCCAGCATGGGGTCCAGGACCAGCACGTCCCGCTCGTCGATGTCGGAGGGCAGTTTGCAGAAATATTCCACGGGCTGCAGGGTCTCCTCGTTGCGGTACAGGCCGATGAAGCCCACCTTGGCGGCGGGGATCAGGGTCAGCATACCGTCCAGCATGCCCATGCCGGCCCGCAGGATGGGTACCAGGGCCAGTTTGCGACCGGCCAGGACCTTGGTCTTGGCCATGGTGATGGGGGTCTCGATCTGGACCTCCTCCAGGGGCAGATCCCGGGTGGCCTCGTAGCACAGCAGGGTGGCGATCTCGCCCACCAGGTCACGGAACTCCTTGGTACCGGTCTGCTTGTTGCGCAGCAGGCTGATCTTGTGCTGCAGCAGGGGGTGCTCAACGATCATGGGGTTCATAACTACACGCTCCTTTGAAGGTTTTGATACTGGGTCAGCGCTGCTCCAGCGCCATCAGCTTCTCGATCCGTCCGGTGTGCCGTCCGCCCTCAAAGGGGGTGGCCAGGAACAGGTCCACCAGCTGGCAGGCCAGGCCGGGACCCACCACACGGCCGCCCATGCACAGGGCGTTGGCGTCGTTGTGGCGGCGGGTATACTCGCAGCTGAAGCTGTCCGAGCAGCAGCAGGCGCGGATGCCCTTGATCTTGTTGGCGGCCATGCTGATGCCCACGCCGGTGCCGCAGAACAACAGGGCTTTGTCGCACCGGCCCGAGACGACGGCGTCGCAGGCGGGCACCGCCATGTCGGGATAGTCCACGCTGGCGGTGCTGTGGGTGCCAAAATCGATGTAGGGGATGCCGGCCTCCTCCAGATGGGCGCGGACGGCTTCCTTCAGTTCAAAGCCGCCATGGTCGGCGGCCAACGCGATGGGTTTTGCCATGAAGATACCTCACTCACTCTTTTCGGTTTGGGCGGCCAGACGCTCTGCGCGTTCCCGTTCGGCCTGGCTCAGCCGGTGATAGTCGGGCAGCAGGGCCTCGGG
Organism: Faecalibacterium sp. An121; assembly: GCF_002160915.1. GTDB lineage: Bacteria > Bacillota > Clostridia > Oscillospirales > Ruminococcaceae > Faecalibacterium > Faecalibacterium avium. Next base: position 32,452 of record NZ_NFLM01000025.1, on the reverse strand, counting down.
GGAGACGGCCAGGCCGGCATCGGCCATCCGCCGTGCAGCCAGGGCCACTCCCACGGCGCGCCCGCCCCGCAGCGCGGGGGGTATGGGCAGGACGCCTTCCACCTCACTGTACATATTATAGCACAGATAGGCCCCATCACCAACAAAAAACAGGGGCTTTTTGCAGCTTTTTACAAAATCCTCCAGCGAGGCGGCGGCCCGGGCCTCGTCCTCCAGCAGACGGGCGTGAGTGGCAAGGTCGAAGGCGGCGGCGTACACCTGCCCCCGCCGGGCGTCCAGGGCGCACAGCACCGTCCCTGTGCCGACGTGGCTGGCGGCCAGGGCTTCCAGGGTGGAGACGGGCGCGCAGGGGACGCTGCCGGGGAAGGCCAGCCCTTTGACGGCAGCCAGTCCGATCCGCAGCCCGGTAAAGCTGCCCGGCCCCGCATTGACCCCGTACAGGCCGATGTCGGCGCAGGTGAGGCCGCAGGTGCGCAGGGCGGTGTCGATCATAGGCAGCAGGGTCTCGCTGTGGGTCAGCCCCCCGTCCAGATAGACCTCGTACAGAAGGCGGTCATCCCGCATCAGGGCCACGCCGGCGGTCTTGCCCGCCGTATCGACGCCAAGGACGATCATAGCTGCACCCCCTCGATGGTGATCCTGCGGGTGGTGGGGTCCACCGTCCGGATGTCCACCCGGATGGGATCTTCCTGGTCCAGCAGGGAAGCCAGGTTCTCGCTCCATTCGGCGGCCACCACCGCTCCCTGGTCCAGATAGTCGTAAAAACCGGCGGCGGCCAGGTCGTTTTCGGTGTGGATGCGGTAGAGGTCGAAGTGGGCCATGGGCCTTGGCCCGCGGTAATAGTTGACGATGGCAAAGGTGGGGCTGCTGACCGGGTCGGTGCAGCCCAAGCCCTCGGCCAGGCCGCGGCAGAACGCAGTCTTGCCGGCCCCCAGCCCGCCGGTAAAGGCGATCAGCGCCCCGTCCGGCACGGCGGCGGCCAGGCGGCGGCCCAGCGCCGCAGTCTCCTCAGGGGAGCGGGTGATAAATTCAGCCATGATAATACCTCAAACAGACAGGAAATGCGGCAGGGGAACCACCCTGCCGCATTCAGTATAGTATAAATCGGAAAAAAGTGCAATCGGGTCACGCCGCTTCGGATTCCTCGATGGTGTACAGGGTGGCGGTGTCGTTGCCGTGTACCAGGGCAAAGGAGGCGTAGCGGTGGGGCGTGGTGCCGCCCTGGGACAGATACCAGTAGATATCGTCGGGGCCGTAGGTGGCCGCCGCCGCGTCCACGGCCTGCAAAATGTTTTTGCCCATGATCAGCTGGTTGACGGTGCCCCACAGCATACTGCGGGAATAGATGGCGTAGACGTTGTTCACAAAGCCGGCCACGGCGCTGGCCCCGCCGTCCAGCAGGGCGGTGGACATGGACAGGTCGATGACGTTGCCGGTGCCAAAGAACTCGCAGGCCTCCGAAAAGATCATGGTGCCGTTGAGCTGGCCGCCGCGGTAAGCCGATTCAAAGAAGCTGGGGGTGATGCAGTAAACGCCGTTCACCTTGATGACCCGGTGGGTCAGCAGGTCGAAGCCGTAGCGCAGATCGTCCCAGAACGAGGACTCCTCCCGCAGCACCAGGATGGGGGAGGTGTGTACCTGCTTGAACAGCCACCCGGTGGTGTAGGAATAGTAGGCCCCGTGGGTGCTGATGATGCACAGGTCGTAGTCATCCATATGGCGCAGGTCGGACACCGTGACGTCGTTGTCGATGGTGGTGGAAAGGCCCCAGCCGTTCCAGTACTCCTGCATGGTGGTGTAGTAGGGGTAGCGGTTGGAATCCACCGTGTCATCAAAGGCATAGTAGACGATCGCGTTGCCCAGGGGCATCACATCGTTGGTCTGGTCCAGGGGATTGAAGGCCAGCTCCTCGGGGACGGTGAGGGGGAGCTGGACCAGTTCCTCGTCCTCGTCCTCCCAGTCGGTCAGCAGGATGCCTCCCAGCACCCCGCAGTCGTAGGTGAAGGAATACAGATTGTTCTCCTGGTCGTAGCGGACCGAATCGGCCTGGATGAGGCCCTGACTGGCCAGCTGGTCCAGCTGTTCCTGAGCGGCGGCCTGCCGCTGCTGCAGGTCCATGGCGTCATAGGCGCTGCTGTTGACCAGTGCTTCCACCGCCGCATCGGCCTGGGCCATCTGGGCGGCATCGGCGCGGGACAGCGTTGCCTGGGTGTTGTCGGTGGATGCGTCCCCGGCGGCCAGGGCCGCAGGGCTGGCCAGGGCCAGCGCCAGTGTGAGGGCGCAGACGGCGCAGAGGGTGCGCCGCAAGAGGTGCGAACGGTTCAGATCCATTGTTTATCCTCCCAATATAAGGCTGGGCCGGCGGCCCGTCGCCTGCTTTCATTGTAGGAGCACGGGGCGGCTTTGTCAAGAATCTGCATTTCATCTTGGCCCGTTTTTGCAAAGCTGTCACAGATCGGCGCCCCGTCCCGCTTGAACGGGAGGGAAAAATGCGGTATACTGATTTGAAACCGCCCCGCATCGGGGCGTTCTGCGAGAGAAAGGTGGTGCTTTTGTGCTGGAAAGCGTTCGTGTATATGCCAAGCGGACCGACAAGATCTATCTGCTGCTGTGCCTGTTCAGCAGCGCCATGGCCGTGCTGATGCTGGCCTCGTGGGCGGCGGAGCAGGGCGGGGGGCTGGCGGTGGATGAGATCACCGGCCAGGTGACCGGCATCGGGGACTTCCGCCGGGCTTTGGTGCAGGCCGGCGCCGCCGGGATCGGGGTGCTGATCGCCCTGGCCCTGTCCACGGTGGATTACCGCAGCCTGGTCAAGATATGGCCGGTGCACGTGATCTTTACCTGGGGGCTGGTGCTGCCCACCCTGGTGATCCACAATCTGGATCTGGGGCCGCTGACCATCGGCTACAACGCCGGCGACACCGACAACTATTCATGGTACAGGCTGGGAGGCTTCACCTTCCAGCCCACCGAGCTGGCCAAGATCAGCTTTATCCTGACCTTTGCCATGCACCTCAACAACGTCCGCAGCAGGATCAATGAGCCCAAAGAGCTGGCCAAGCTTCTGCTGCACCTGATGACGCCCATCCTGCTCATCCACATCCAGGGCGACGACGGCACCGCCATCATCTACGGCATCATCGGCTGCTGCATGATGTTCACGGCGGGGCTGAGCTGGAAATATATCATCGGGGCCCTGGCCGCAGGCATCACGGCGGTATCGGCGGCCTTCATGTTCCTCAGCGACAGCATTGGCAAGAGCTACCAGTGGTACCGCATCCTGGCCGTGATCGACCCCAAGAACGAGACGGGCTGGGCCCCCAGCGAGGACGTATGGAGGAACATCGTCTACCAGCAGGACCGGGGCGAAGTGGCCCTGGGCTCGGGCAGGATCTTTGGCAACGGGATGTTCAGCGGGGACTATTACAGCGTGCCCAACGCCCACAACGACTTCATTTTCAGCTGGGTGGGCAACGCCCTGGGCTTTGTGGGGTGCATGGTGGTGCTGGGGGTGCTGATCGCCCTGGTGATCCGCACCTTTGCGGTGGGCGCCCGCAGCGAGGATCTGCTGGGCAGCTTCATCTGCGCGGGCGTAGGGGGCGCGCTGCTGGCCCAGATCGCCGTCAACGTGGGAATGAATCTGCGGGTGCTGCCGGTCATCGGCGTCACCCTGCCCTTCTATTCGGCGGGCGGCAGTTCGGTGCTCATGCTGTATATCTGTGTGGGGCTGGTGCTGTCGGTGCATATGCACAACAAAAAGAAACTGTTCGGATAAGACCGGATGCAAAAAGGCAGGCAAGAAACGCATCTTGCCTGCCTTTTATCATTCGTTCCTCTGGAAAAAAGAATATACGTCGAGTTGAACGCTGCTTCGTTTTTACTTGGCGGCCGCAAAAGCGGCGGCTTCCCGGACCCAGCCCATCAGCTCGTCGTCGATCTCCTCCGGGCCGGCCACCACGATGTGGTGGGTCCAGCGGCCGGGATAGGGCTCGGTGGCCACCGCAATGCGGGGACTCTCCACCTTGCGGGCCAGCCCCACCGTCACCACGATGTAGCAGGGGGGCAGCTGGGCCTTTTTCCGCACCCGGACATAGGACACGCAGGCAAACAGATGCTTGTTGTAAAAGGTAATCTGGCTTTTCTGCACCTTGATGCGCACATCCGGGATCTCGGCGAGGATGCGCGCCTCCAGCGCCTCGTAGAGAGGCGCCGCGTCCGGGTGCTTTTGCAGTTCGAAAAATTGCAGGACGTTCACATCCATAAGATCTCCTCCTTGCCGGCTCATGACTTGCGCAGGATCTTCTCCATCGGCTTGCCCTTGGCCAGCTCGTCCACCAGCTTGTCCAGGTAGCGGATCTCCTGCATCAGGGGCTCCTGGATCTCCTCCACCCGAACCCCGCAGACCACCCCCGTGACCAGAGTGCGCGCAGGGTTGAGGGCCGGGGCCTGCCGGAAAAAGTCCCCGTAGGTGACCCCGTCCGCCGCGGCCTGGGCGATCTGCTCCGGGGTATAGCCGGTCAGCCAGCTGGTCACCTCGTCCACCTCGCCGGGGGTGCGGCCTTTTTTCACCGCCTTGCTTACCAGCAGGGGGTAGACCTTGGAAAAAAGCATCCCATATACTTTGTCGTTGCTCATAGCATACATTCTCCCCTTTGGAAAAGATACAGGGCCGTTGACCGGCGACCTCCATCTATACAATACCATACGGCGCTGCGAAAAACAAGCCGCAGCGCAAAAAGCCCGGAGCCTGCTTGGAACAGGTTCCGGGCTTTCGCCATAAGGGGAAAAAGAGGGAGGTCAGCCGGGGTAGCGGTCGGTCATCAGCAGCTCCTCGGCGCGGCGGACCTGCTCGTCGGTCGGGGGGACGGCGTCCGCCAGAGAATAGGGGATGCCCAGCTTCTGCCACTTGAACAGGCCCAGAGTGTGGTACGGCAATACCTCCACCCGCTGGACGGTGGGCAGGCTGGCAATGAACTGCCCGGTCTGGCGCAGGCCCTCCTCATCGTCGGTGAGGCCGGGCACCAGTACATGGCGGACCCAGAGGGGCACGCCCCGCCCGGCAATGTACCGGGCCATGGCCAGGATGTTCTCGTTGGTCCGGCCGGTCAGCCGGCGGTGCTTTTCGGGGTCGATCTCTTTCAGGTCCAGGATCACCAGGCTGGTCACGTCCATCAGCTGGTCAAAGGCGGCCAGATACGCCGGGTCGTCGGGCCGAAAGGGCTCGCCCGCCGTATCGATGGCGGTGTGCACCTTTTTGGCCCGGGCCAGGCGGAAAAACCGGGTCAGGAACTCCATCTGGAGCAGCGGTTCCCCGCCGCTGACCGTGATGCCGCCCTTTTTGCCCCAGTAGTTGCGGTAGCGCCAGACGTGCTGGAACAGGCTCTCAGCGGTCCATTTCTGGCCGCCCCCGCAGGCCCAGGTCTCGGGGTTGTGGCAGTAGCGGCAGCGCAGGTTGCAGCCCTGCAGAAAGACCACAAAGCGCACCCCCGGCCCGTCCACCGAGCCAAAGCTCTCCAGGGAGTGGACCAGCCCCTCGGGATTACAGCCGGCCATGGCAGGTGCGGCTGATGACGTCCATCTGCTGCTCGCGGGTCAGGTCGATGAACTTGACGGCGTAGCCCGACACCCGGATGGTGAAGTTGGCGTACTCCTCCTTCTCGGGGTGCTCCATGGCGTCGATCAGCTTCTCTTTGCCAAAGACGTTGACGTTCAGGTGGTGGGCGCCCTGATCAAAGTAGCCGTCCATCACCTGCACCAGGTTCTCCACCCGCTCGCCTTCGCTGTGGCCCAGAGCGTCGGGGTTGATGGTCTGGGTGTTGGAGATGCCGTCCAGGGCCCAGTGATAGGGGAGCTTGGCCACCGAGTTGAGAGAGGCCAGCAGGCCGTTCTGCTCGGCGCCGTAGCTGGGATTGGCGCCCGGTGCAAAGGGGGTGTAGGCCGGGCGGCCGTCGGGCAGAGCGCCGGTGTACTTGCCATAGACCACGTTGGAGGTGATGGTCAGGATGGAGGTGGTGGCCTCGGAATGGCGGTAGGTGTGGCGCTTCTTGATCATCTCCAGGAAGGTGCGCAGCAGCCACACGCCGATGTCGTCGGCGCGGTCGTCGTCGTTGCCGTACTTGGGGAAGTCGCCCTCGATGGCGTAATCCACCACCAGACCGCTGTCGTCCCGGATGGCCTTGACCTTGGCGTACTTGATGGCGCTGAGGGAGTCGATGACGTGGGAGAAGCCTGCAATGCCGGTGGCAAAGGTGCGGCGCACGTCGGTGTCGATCAGGGCCATCTCAGCTTCTTCATAGTAGTACTTGTCGTGCATATACTGGATCAGGTTGAGCACGTTGACATAGAGGCCGGCCAGCCAGTCCAGCATCTGGACATACTTGGGCAGCACCTCGTCGTAGTTGAGGTACTCGCTGGTGATGGGGGCGTAATTCGGGCCGACCTGCTCGTGGTTCTTTTCGTCCACGCCGCCGTTGATGGCGTACAGCAGGCACTTGGCCAGGTTAGCCCGTGCACCGAAGAACTGCATCTCCTTGCCGGTCTGGGTGGCGGACACACAGCAGCAGATGGAGTAGTCGTCGCCCCACACCGGCTTCATCACGTCGTCGTTCTCATACTGCACCGAGCTGGTGTCGATGGAGACCTTGGCGGCGTACTTCTTGAAGGTCTCGGGCAGGTGGGAGGAGTACAGGACGGTGAGGTTGGGTTCGGGGGCGGGGCCCATATTCTCGAGGGTGTGCAGGAAGCGGAAGCAGGTCTTGGTGACCATGCTGCGGCCGTCCATCCCGATGCCGGCCACTTCCAGGGTGGCCCACACCGGGTCGCCCGAGAACAGCTGGTTGTAGCTGGGGATGCGGGCAAACTTGACCATGCGGAACTTCATCACCATGTGGTCGATCAGCTCCTGGGCCTGGCTCTCGGTGAGGGTGCCGTTGTCCAGATCCCGCTGGATGTAGATATCCAGGAAGGTGGAGATGCGGCCCACGCTCATGGCGGCGCCGTTCTGGGTCTTGATGGCGGCCAGGTAGCCGAAGTAGAGCCACTGGCAGGCTTCCTTGGCGTTGCGGGCGGGCTGGGAGATGTCATAGCCGTAGAGCTCGGCCATCTTCTTCATACCCTTCAGGGCACCGATCTGCCGGGCGATCTCCTCCCGCAGGCGGATCACGTCGTCGGTCATGGTGCCGTCGCCGCAGTTGTTGAAGTCGTTCTGCTTGGCCTCGATCAGGTAGTCGATGCCGTACAGGGCCACCCGGCGGTAGTCGCCCACGATGCGGCCGCGGCCATAGGTGTCGGGCAGGCCGGTGATGATGTGGCTGTGGCGGGCCCGCTTCATCTCGGGGGTGTAGGCGTCAAAGACGGCCTGGTTGTGGGTGCGGGTGTATTCGGTAAAGATCTTGTGCAGCTCGGCGCTGGGCTGATAGCCGTAGGTGGTGCAGGCCTGCTCCGCCATCTTGATGCCGCCGTAGGGCATGAACGCCCGCTTGAGGGGCTTGTCGGTCTGCAGGCCCACGATCTGCTCCAGATCCTTCAGCTGTTCGTCGATGTAGCCGGGGCCATAGGCGGTCAGGCCGCTGACCACGCTGGTCTCCATGTCCAGCACGCCGCCCTTGGCGCGCTCTTCCTTTTGCAGCTTCTGCAATGCGCCCCAGAGCTTGTTGGTGGCCCCGGTGGGGCCTGCCAGGAAGCTCTCATCCCCGTCGTAGGGGGTATAGTTTTTCTGGATGAAGTCCCTTACGTTGACTTCTTCCTTCCAGATGCGGCCTTCAAAACCTTCCCACTGGGCATAATCCTTCATGCGGTTACCTCCTTGTTGGTTGGGTAAAAACAGAGAAGTTAGATAAAGCTAACTACTTTGAACAATAGAAAGGGCACTACCATCGGGCAGCCCCTTCCGACGACGGCATCGCCGCCCGGCAAAGCCAGCCCGCAGCACTGCGGACCCTTGCCTTACTTATCATAGCATGAAACCCGGAAAAATCAAGAGGAAAGTACTAGGATTTCCCGACCTTTGCGAAAAGTTGTTACTTTGCACAAAGGGGGGCGAAAGGGCCTTCTGGGTTTGTGCCAAACGGTCAGGATGAAAGTTTTGCCCATTTTTTTGCAAATAGGGGTTGACAGATACCCACAAGTATGGTATGCTGTTGATGCGCCGAGGTTAGAAAAAACTAACCAAGGACGCACCAGAATGGGCGCAACGGCGCGCCCAGCGATACGAGAACTCCTCCATTCCATTCTCTCTTTTCTCCGGGGTCAGGCGGTTTTGGTTTGCGCCGCCTGCCCCAAACGGCAGAACAAAAAGCGGGTCATCCGGTCTGACCAACCGGGTGCCCGCCTTTTTGTTTTATGCGGCGGCCTGTTTGCCCCTGGCCCACCGCCTTTGGATGAAGAAGAACCCCACGCAGCTGACCGCAAAGGTGAAGTAGTAGGTGGCCGCGCGGTACAGCAGCAGCACCGACATGGCGCCGCTCTGCCCCAGAAAGCCGGTGAACACCAGATAGAAGGAGGCTTCCACCGAGCCCATGCCCCCCACGTTGGGCAGGGCGTTGGACAGCAGCATCATCAGGGCGGCCAGGGTCTGGGCCTGCCAGAACGTCAGGGGGCCAAGGTCCATAAAAGCCGTGCCCAGCCAGACGATGGCGTACATCAGGGCCAGCTTGGCCACCTGCAGCAGGAACATCTGGATGCACAGCTTCCGGTCGGCCAGCAAAGAACGGCTCTCGGCGGCCAGGCCGTCCAGCTGGCGGGTCCAGCTTTGGCGGCGGACCTGCCACTTACCGGTGTCGGGCAGGCGGCCCAAAGCCCAATAGGCCGCCCTTTGGACGGTGCGGCTGGTACAGACCAGGACCAGTGCCAGGATGATGGCCGCCACCATCAGGCAGGCGGGCAGCAGATAGCGCATCATCCCCGCCGCGTCGGCGGCCAGCAGCCACCGCCCGTTCAGGGCCAGCAGCAGGACGGCGTACACCATCACCGCCCCTTTGTGGAACACATATTGCAGGGTCATCAGGCCCATGCCGGGGACGGCGGGCAGTCCGCTGAGGCTGATATCATAGCCCTGCATGGGCAGGGTGCCCGCTCCAAAGGTGACCACATTCCCGAAGGCGCCCAGAAAGGCCAGGTCCAGCCCGCGCCGGAACGAGAATCCCGGCACCCTGCTGGCCAGGACCCGCTGGCTGATCACCCCTTCGATGAGCGGGTAGGTGAGGGCGAGGGCCAGCAGCAGGCCCAGCTGGGCCGGGCTGAGCTTGCCGATGGCCTGCCGGATCTCGGGCAGATGGTCCTGGAAGATCAGGAACATCAGGCCGGTGAGGAGGAGAAGGGTCAGGACCGACAGCAGGCTGCGCCGAAACGAGAGTCCGCCCGAAGGCTGTCCCTGGTCTGTGTGCTGTGTCAAAGGGAGTACGCTCCTTTCTCAAAAACAGGCCCCCGGAAAAGGCCGGGGGATCTGTCTCTCAGTATACCACGGGCCGGCGGGCTTGTTGATAAACAAAAGGTAAACTTTGCGCAAAAAATACACTTTTGCGGCCGGATGCACCCGAAAACAAAGGATGGGCCCTCCAATACAAAAATACAGCCCGGACAAGATCCACGGGATCGTCCGGACTGTCAAATGACTTGATTCTACTTTCTGTGATCTTTTGTGGTTGCATTACGCTTCGTTTTCGGAAGTCTGGGCCAGCAGGGCCTGGATCTGCTCCCGGAGGGTGTCGGCGAATGCCTGCTTGGAATAATACCGCTGGTAAAGGGCGCGGCAGGCGGGGGCCATCCGGGCGGCCAGGCCGGGATGGTCGATCAGCTTGGCCATGGCTTCGGCCAGCTGGCTGGGGCTGTCGCTGTGGTAGACAAAGCCGTCCACCCCCTCGGTGATCAGCCCGGCGGTGCCGGTGTGTTCGGATACGATGCCCGGCTTGCCAAAGATCAGGCCCTCGGTGACAAAGGTGGGCATGGGGTCATCCCGGGAGCTGCACACCGTGCAGGCGCACTGATCCATCAGGGACTTGATCTCGTCCCGGGTCAGGCGTTCCACATAAAAGACGTTGCGGGGATACTCCTCGGCCAGCTGCCGCACCTGGGCCAGCAGCCGCTTGTCGGCCCCCTTGCCCACGAACAGAAAGGCTGCTTTGGCCCGGGTGGAGGCCGGCAGCAGGCGGATGGCCTCCACCAGCACGTCCTGGCCCTTGCGCATTTCAAAGGCCCCCACGCTGACGAACAGGGGAAGCCCCCCTGCATAGCCGATGTCGTAGGGGGAGAAGGTGTCCTGCGCATAGTCGGGCAGGCCGTAGACCAGCTGGCCGATCTCGAAGTCGGGGCGGTGGGTATGCATGGCGGCGGTGGCATGGCTGCCCACCGCGCAGACCCGGATGTTCCGCTCCAGGGTGCGGGGGATCAGGTGGGACAGATAGCCGTAGCCCACAAAGGCGTCGTGCAGCCACCAGAGCACCGGCACCGGCGCACCGTTCAGGGCGCGGATGGCCTTGACCTCCACGATGGTGTTGGCGATGACCAGGTCGGAGGAGATGGCCAGATCCCACAGCATGGAGGAGTTGACGCAGTCGGGGTGGGTGACGGCGGTGGCGCCGGCCTCCACGAACAGGCCCAGCGAACCGCTGTCTCCCGGGCCCAGCACCGCCACTTCGTAGCCCATCTGGAGCAGCACCGGCACGGCGCTGACCAGCACGATGGGCGCGCCGGTCATGTCCAGCACATGGCTGAGCAGCAGGGCCCGTTTGCCATGGGCGGAGAAAATGTCCCCTGCATGGGGCTGGCGGCGATAGCGCAGCAGCGCCTGGGGGATGTGCACCGGATGCCGGGCCAGCCCGGCGGCCAGACACAGCAGGGAAGCGGGGTCGTCGGGGTCACGGGCGGCGGCCCGGCAGCGCTGCAGCAGCTCCCGGGAGAGGACGGCGCACTTGCAGCCCTGGGGCCTGTCCGCGGCGCGATAGACCAGGGTATCCCCCTCAAAGCCGAACACCGCGTCGCAGAAGGCGAAATCCGCCCCGCCCTGCAGCGCCGCCGCAAAATAGGAGAGGGTGGTGCTCAGGCATTCCCCATCCTCGGCCGCCAGCACCACGCCGTCCAGCCCGTCGGGCAGGGCGTCCAGGCTGTCGGTCAGCCGGAACTTGCGGTGGAGCTGTAACTCCATGCTGTAAGCCAGGGCCGTGCAGCGCCCTGGGGCATAGACGGCCAGCCAGGTGCGCTGGGTGTCCTGATAGGGCTGGCTGGCCAGCTGGAACTGCTGGAATTGACTGTAACTGGAATACATAGCATACCTCTTTAGGGCGTATGTTTATTTTTTGCGGCCGAACAGGGCGCGGATGGGAGCAGTCAGCTTCCAGCAGGAGCTGGAGAGCACTGCCTCATAGCTCACCCGGAAGTGCTCTTTCTCCGCGATGGCGGCGGCCAGCTGTTCTTCCAGATGGGCGGCGCGGCGCTCCTGACCGGCCAGCTGTTCGCCATAGTTCTGGGCCAGGGCCCGCTGTGCGTCAGCCGCCGCCGAGGCCTGGGCGGCCCGGTCCTGCATGAGCTGGATGCCCTGGCGCATGGCGTAAAAGACGGTGTCGTCGGCGCCCAGCTGGAGAGGATAGTAGGTGTAGGTGACCGACAGCTTGGTGCCCGCCGGCAGGCCCATGGGACACTCGACCAGGAACTGGGGATCGAAGCTCAAAAACAGGGACTTGTCCTCGTCCAGAGACAGCGCCGAAAGGGGGACGGCCTGGAGCCGCTGGTCGGAAAGGGCGATGCCCGCCACATAGCAGGGCAGCTCCCCGGGGTCCAGACGGATGGCCCTGACTTCCCGCGGCATCTCAAAGATGGCCGAGACGGTGTGGTTGGAGGCCGAATAGGCCGACACCGGCGCGCTGAGGGTATCCTGCTGAGAAAAGCCCAGTCCGTAGTCGTAGTACAACGTCAGCCGGAACAGGGACATATTGTCATAGGTCTCGTGCTTTTCCAGCGCGGCCAACTGCTGTTCCAGGGCCAGGCAGCGCTGGGCCAGCTTGGATACGCCCTGGTCGGAAAGGGAGAGCTGTTCCTCCAGCTCGGCGATCCGTTCCTCTGGAGTCTGTTTGGTTGCAGGGGGCATGAATCTTCACCTCATATCCATAGTGTGCCCGGGCTGAGGGCCCGGGAATCCTTCGCGCAGGGGACATCCGCAAAAAATCATACAAAAAGTTCTGCGGCGGGGGCGGGCCCTGCCGCAGAATACGGGAGACAGGATAACGGCTCAGTGCCGGGCCACATACCGCTGGAAGCGGGCGCGGCTGCGCTCCAGACGGGCCTTTTTGGTCCGGCTGGGGACAAAACGCTTGCGCAGCTCCAGCAGCAGGCAGATCAGCGCCACAAAGCTGCACCGCAGGACGTATTGGGCGCCCAGGCCCAGCAGGGGGCTGGAGACGAACTGGGCCGCAAACAGATACCAGGGCACGGCGATCAGCTCGATGGTGTGGACACAGAAGATGTTGAGAGAGCGGCGGCCCACCGCTTCCAGAGTGTGGGTGAGGAAGTTGTCTGCCCGGGCGCTGAGCCGGACGAACAGGTTGACGATCCACAGGCCGATCATCCCGTTGACGAAGATGCCCACAGGACCCAGGGCCCAGTGGCCCATCGACATATTGTCGGTGGTGCCCGAAAGGATGGCCCCTCCGGCGGAGACGACCATGCACACAAGGGCGGCGGGGAACAGCCAGCGCAGGCGGGGCTGGTCGAACCAGCGGCGCTTTTTGGCCACATGGCCCAGGTACAGATAGGGGACCACCGTCATGCCCTGGGACAGGCAGAAGGGCAGCTCCCACACCAGGCAGGTGCCCCAGCCCAGCACGGCGGTGATGGCCACCGCGGCGGGTATGTACCGCTCAGGGAAGGCGTTGAACAGGATATCCAGGATGATCCAGCCCACCGCCATGGTCAGCAGATACCACATGGGCCCGCAGGAGAAAATGCTCATCCCAAAATAGGTGGAGGTATGGGGAAGGCCCAGCAGAAAGCCGGCCAGGACCTTCTCGCTCTCTGCGACGGCGTCCGTCCAGGAGCCGAAGAAATGGTGGTGCAAAAGCAGATGCAGCCCTGCCGTGGCCAGCGCCGTGTAGAGGAAGGGGGGCAGGATGCCCCGCAGCTGCTGCTGGACGCATTTGCCGATGGAGCGCTTGCGGAAACCGAAACCGCTGGCTATGTAGAAAGCCGACATCAGCGCTTCGCGGTAGATGAACAGCAGAAAGCTGGTGACGCTCAGCCCGCTGCCCAGGTCGATGGAATAGGCTTCGGCTGTGTGTACAAAGATGACGGTGGCCATGCCTATGCCTTTGAACAGGTCAAACATCCCGAGGGAGTTGACGGTACGCGTTTTGGTTCCTTTCATCAAAGGGGTCCTCCTCGCAGAAACAATATTCCTTCCACAGCAGGCCCGCAGAAAAAAGGAAGGATTGGCAGGATATACACATCATACCCGTAGATTATGACAAAGATTTGTTTATTCTAGTATAATGCTTTTTATCCCGGCTGTCAATTTGTATCAGGGTTTTTGGCCGCTTTAAAAAGGTCGGCCGGGCGGGCCAAGCATCAGTTTAACAGAAATTTCGTCCCATCCAAGCGATCGGCAATATTTGCCTCTGAAAAGGTTTTCCAGATGCCTTTTTGACGTTCTGCCGCATCCTATGCAAAGGCGGCGCGGAGTGTGTGCCCCCTTGCGGCCGGCCGCTTTTGCGGCGGCGGCCCATTGACAGCCGGGCAGGGGCGTGGTATGCTGTTGACGTACCTGTAATACAGGTAGACGCAGTCTGCCGCAGACGGGCTTTTTCCGGTTGCAATGGAATGCGCCATCCTATATAATGAATACAATACCGGTGGGCGCCGCAGCCCCACAGACTGGAGGATGAACGATGATCTCGACTGCATACCAGGTAGTCACCAACATGGAAGCCAATCTGGCCGAAAAAATTGCCATCCAATATTACGATGAGGCAAAAGAGGGGGTCGTCAGCATCCGCTACGGCCAGTATGCCCAGGATATCCACCGGGCGGCGGGACTGCTGCTGCATCTGGACCCGGATATCCGCGGCCGGAAGGTCTGCCTGCTGGCCCGCAACAGCTACGATTACCTTGTCAACATCTATGCCATCCTGCTGACAGGCGCGGTGCTGGTGCCTCTGAACCTGAACAAGGACTGGGACGAGATCCGGTATGAGCTGGATCTGGTGGAGCCGGCTTACATTTTCCACGACGGGGAGTTCGCCGACCGGGAGCCCGCCATCCTGGAGGCCTACGGCGGCAGGATGCTGCCCATCGACAGCTACAAGACCTCGGCCTGGAGCGAGACGGGCAGCGAGTGCCCCGACCGGGACGCTTTGTCGGTGATCCTGTTCACCTCGGGCACCACCGGCCGCAGCAAGGGGGTCATGCTCAGCCACCGCAACCTGTTCGCCCCCATGGATTTCTTCTGCCTGCCCTTTGAGGACATCGCCAGGCAGACCGGCTGGGACACCAGCAAGTTCCGCTCTTTCTCGGTGCTGCCCATGTTCCATGTGGCTGCCCTGACCAGCTCCATCTCCTGGGCCATCATGGGCAACACCATCAACCTGTGCAACGACCTGAAGCACTTCTACCGTGACCTGGCCGCCATGGACAGCGAAGTGATGGCGGTGGTGCCGGTGCTGCTGCAAAGCATCCACCGGGATGTGGTGCGGGGCCGCCGGGACCGTCTGGGCAGCCTGAAGGCGCTGACCTGCGGCGCGGCGTCGATGGATGCCGAGACCATGGCCGACCTGATCAAGGCGGGCTTCTTCATCTGCCAGATGTACGGCCTGACCGAGACGGTGGGGGACGGCGCCTGGAACAACTCCCAGGACCTGGCAGACATCCACTCGGTGGGCCTGTGGGACCCCAAGCGGGAATACAAGCTGGACGACGGCGAGCTGTGCATCCGGGGCGACTCGGTGATGATGGGCTATTACAAGGACCCCGAGGGCACCGCCGAGGTGCTGGACGCCGAAGGCTGGCTCCACACCGGCGATTTGGCCCGCATCGATGAGCGGGGCTACATTTTCCTGACCGGGCGCAAAAAGAACGTCATCATCCTGAGCAGCGGCGAGAACGTCAGCCCCGAGGAGCTGGAGGCCAGGCTGAACCAGTGCGAGGGCGTCACCGAGAGCCTGGTGCGGGAAGAAAACGGCAAGATCGGCGCGTTGGTCTACTGCGGCGAGAATGTCCCCGGCGCGGCGGAAAAGGTGCAGGCCTATGTCACCGAGCTCAACCGCACCCTGCCCCTCTACAAGCGCATCTCTGCGGTGCACCTGTCGGACGGCCCCCTGCCCCGCAACGCCGCCGGCAAGCTGCTGCGCAGCTGATATGCATACCTCTGCGGTCCGGATGGGATACTAAATTCGGGCCGCTTTGTGAGCGACCAATACAGAATGAAAGGAAGTTTTGCTATGAGCCGTACTGAGATCATTGCCCAGATCGTGGGCATCCTGGAGGATGTGGCCGAGATCAGCCCCGATGAGGTGTCGGAGGACAGCGTCCTGATGGACGATCTGGACCTGTCGTCCATGGAGATCCTGACCATCGTGGCCGACCTGGAGGAGACCTTCGGCATCCGCATCCCCGAAAAGGAGCTGCGCAGCTTTGTCACCATCAGCGACCTGGCCGACTATCTGAGCACACGGGTGGGCTGATCCATGACAGAAACGATGACCCCCGGCGCCTCCTATATCCTGCAGGGGGCCATGTACTTTTACCGGGACAAGAACATCTATTGCCGGTATCAGTACACCCTGCGGGACGCGGTGGACCCTGCCCTGCTGCAGCAGGCGGTGGACGCCGCCCTGGCCGAGGCGGATTACTTTAAGACAAAACTGGTGCAGGAAAAACGAGAAGTATACCTGGCGCCCAACGACCAGCCCTTTACGGTCTGTCGGGACAGCCGCCTGCGGGCCATGCCCGAGGAGACGGCAGGGTATCTGTTCAATGTGTCCTGCGAGGATCGGGAGCTGTTTTTCGACTGGTTCCACTTCATCGCGGACGGGCACGGGGTGTCCCGGTTCCTCACCCGCATCCTGATGGAATACTGCAACCGGCGGTATGGGACCGGCTTTGCCTGTCCGCCCCTGGCCTCGGCCCCTGCCTACGATATGCAGGCGCTGCTGGCCCACGACCCCACCGCAGATGCCGAGGGCCTGCCCGAGATCCAGCCGGTGGAGGTGGAGGAAGGCCAGCTGCGGCGCAGCATGGTCCGTCTGGACAAACAGAGTCTGGTGGATGCGGCCCTGCGCTGCCAGGTCAAGCCGGTCAGCGCCCTGTTCGGGCTGCTCTGCCTGGCCATCCAGCCCTTCATCGGCCGGGACAAGGTGGAGTACTGTTACTCCACCGATACCCGCCAGGCGGTGGGGGTGCCCGACGCCTTTTACAATTGTGTGGCCTCCTTCCGCAACGGGGTGCAGGCCGGGCCGCAGGTGCGGCTGGCCGACATCGCCGCCGGCATCGACGCTGACCTGCGGGCCAGCATCGACCACCCTCGCCAGCTGGCCCAGATGGCCAAAATGATGAGCTGGGTCTGCCGGGTGGACGCCCTCAAGGCCCCCCTTCGGATCAAGAAGCGGGTGTTCAGCATGGGGGAGCGGATGGGAGACTTCCCGGCGGACTTCTGGATCAGCTATCTGGGAGATCCTCTGGACCCCGACCGCAACTATCCCGCCGCTCTGACCGACTACATCCAGGACTTTGAAGTCTGGGTCCCGCCCGACGGGGCCTCGGTGGGCTTTGAGGTGGCCAGCTTCCGCGGCCAGCTGATCCTCTGCATCCAGGACAAGCTGGGGCGTGCAGGCATCCCCCAGGCCATCCGCTCGGTGATGGAGCGGGAAGGGGTGCGGGTGCTGTCCGCCCAGGATCTGGGCGCCGGACTGCCCGGCCAGGAATAACGCTACATACGAACGACGCAAAAGCGCCCCGGAGAGCAGAACTCTTTGGGGCGCTTTTTTTGATATGGGCGCGGCGGCAAAAAAAGATCTGCGCTTTTTGCAGAAAAAGCGGCCCCTGTCTCGTATTAGTAGACAGAACGGGCCGTTCGCAGCACACACAGGAGGGAGGCGGGGACGCAGTGGTATGACGACGCAGGAATTTACGGCGCTGGTGCGGCAGTATCAGGGCCTTGTCTATACGGTCTGCCACCAGCTGGTGCCCGACGAGGGGGTGGCCCAGGACCTGGCCCAGGAGACCTTTCTGGCGGCCTGGCGGGCCATCGACCGCTGCCCGCCCGGATGTGAGAAACAGTGGCTGGCCCGCATTGCAGCCAACAAGGCCAAGGACCATCTGCGCAGCGCCTGGGCCCGCCGGATGAGCACCCCCGGGGACGATGTGCTGGCGCTGGCCGGCGCCCCTGCCGACCAGGGCCCGGAGGCACAGGCCCTGGCCCAGCTGGGGGCCGAGGAACTGGAACAGAAGATCCTGGCCCTGCGGGAACCTTACCGGACCCCGTGCAGGCTGTGCCTGCTGGAGGGCTACACCCCCGCAGAGGCCGCCCGCATCAGCCGGCGCCCCGAAAAGACCCTGAACGCCCAGCTGTGGCGGGCCAAAAAGATGCTGCGGGCCCAGATCGAACAGGAACAAAACCGGGAAAGGAGGATCGGGGATGGAACTGTTTAGAGAGGACGGATGCCTGACCGACGAGGGGCTGCAGGCCCTGGTCGGGGGCAGCCTGGATGAATGGGGCCGGCTGGAAGCCGCCGAACACCTGTCCTACTGCGACCGGTGTATGGACCGCTATACCGCCCTGCTGACCGGCGCTGTGCTGGAGCAGCCGCCCCGGGACCTGAGCCGCCCGGTGAGCCGGGCCATCCTGATCCGCCTGATGCAGAACGTCTACGGGCGTATGGCGGTGGCAGGGGTGGCGGCAGTGCTGGCGCTGACCATCTGGCGCAGCGGCAATCTGGGGCTGATCCTGGCCCAGGGGGACCCGCTGGAGACTTACACCCCCCAGCAGATCGATCCGCCAGCCTCCACTGTGGTGCCCAAGCCCAAAAACGATCCGCCGCCCCGCCCCGGTGAGGAGGGCGGCATCGCCCAAAAGGCATACCAGGCCGTCACCGGCCTGTGGAACACCCTGACCGGCCCGGACAGCGGGCCCCAAACGACCAACTGATGGGAGAGAGTTTACGATGAAAAAGAATGGTTTTCTCACCTTTTGCTTTGCCTTTATCCCGGGCGCAGGGGAGATGTATCAGGGGTATATGAAGCGGGGGCTGTCCCTGGTGGGGATCTGCGCGGCGGCCATCGGGCTGGGGTCCATCTTTGAGCCGCTGGTGGGCTTTGCCTTTGCCGTCTGCTGCGTGGTGTGGATGTTCAGCTTTTTCGATACCTTTAACCTGCGCAGCCAGCTGCTGGCGGGCACCGCCCCCGCCGACGACTACCTGTTCCACCTGGGCCGCGACCTGGGCCGCGACGAGATGCTGGATAAGCTGCTGTCCCGCCGGCACAAGCTGCTGGGCTGGGCGCTGGTGGCCGTGGGCCTGTACAGCCTGTACGAAGAACTGGTGATGAACTTTCTGCGGGAGCTGTACTGGAACGTGGAGAACAGCTGGATCATCCGGCTGATCTACAATGTGATGGACGAGGTGCCCACCGTGCTGGTCTGCCTGGCCCTGATCGCTCTGGGAGCCTGGCTGGTCAAGGGACCCAAGGCCGGCGGCCCGGCCCGCAGCGACCAGCTGGGGGAGTTCTACGAGTACGGGGAATACACCGAAAAGGAGGAGGACAGCGATGACGGACAAAAAGATTGATCCGGCTTCGGCCGGTTTGCCCAAGGACCCGCCGGAGGCCCCGGCCCAGCAGCCTCCCGGGACGCCCCGGGGCGCCGCGCCCCAGACGCCCAAAGAGGATAACCGCCCGGTGCGCCGGGTGGGCAGCATCACCCTGGGGCTGTGCCTGATGGCGGTGGGCGTGTGCTTCCTGCTGTACTACTTTGTGCCAGGATTCGACTGGCTTTTGGTGTCCAAGGTGGGCGCGCCCCTGGCCCTGGTGGCGTTGGGGGTGGAAGTGATCTGGTGCGCGGCCCATCCCGGCCGGTGGAAGTACGATTTCCTGGCTGTGATCAGCAGCCTGGTGCTGATGAGCGGCGCCTTCTGCCTGACTCTGCTGCCCCTGTTCTGGCAGGAGGTGTCCCCCGAACGGCGCATCCAGACCGAGAGCCTCAAAGACGAATACGAGCAGGCGCTGTATGGATCGCTGCAGGATACGAAGATCCGGCTGTTTTCGGTGCACACCTATATGGATACGGGATATGGCGTGCAGCCGCAGACCCTTGCCGAGCTGAACCAGCCTGGCGTATTCCTGTCGCTGGGGATCGACCTGTATGGGCCTTACGACCGGACGGCCGACTTTGCGAAGGACTGCGCCCTGCTGCGCGACGCCGTAAAGCAGGTGGCGGCCCAGTGGGGCCCGATGCCTGAGAAGATCGAGTTCGAGTGGGTGAACGCAGAAGAAACGGTCAAAATGAGCATCAGCCTGCGGGACCCGGTCCAGATGGACTGGACCGCGGAACAAATGGCCGAGCAGGTCTATTGCTGGCTGGACGACAGTGACGACGCCGTTGAGACCTATCCTGCGGAGGATCTGGCGCAGGAGAACGTTTCGGGCGGCGAAACGGCGCCCGCCGCGCCCGAGTCCCCGGACGCCCCCGCCGCGCCTGCCGCGTCGGATGCAGTGCAGGCCGGTTCGGCCGCCCACGATGTGCCAAAGGCACCGGAGATCCGGGAAGCCGACCCGGTCATGCCCTGAACGGCGTCCGGAACACGCCCGCGATCGAGATAGAGAAAAGCCCCTGCGGTCCGTGGCTGGCGGGCTGCAGGGGCTTTGCTTGTGGTTATTCGGCGATCATCTCGGTGTAGGCCAGGATCAGGGGGCCTACGCCCTTGGCGTCGTTGCAGACCACCGGCTCACTGTAATAGTAGGCCAGGCTGCCGTCCCGGTGCTGGGGGCCGCCCAGACCCGCCACCAGACAGATGCCGTCCAGCTGGAGGCTGCCGTCGGGGTTCTTGGACAGGTATTTGTCGCAGGTGCCGTAGAAGGCTTTCTCGGCCCAGGCGCGCATCCGCTCGGGCAGCAGGCCCAGGCGCACGCCCTTGAGCACCGCGTAGGCGAACAGAGCGGTGCCGCTGGTCTCCAGATAGTTGCCCTCCTCGCCGCCGTGGTCGATCACCTGCCAGAACATACCGGTCTGGGGGTCCTGGTATTTGTGGATGTCCTCGATGGTCTGCTTGAGCATGGCCTGGATGGTGCGGTACTCGTTGTACAGCTGCTCATCCATCCGCTCCAGCACATCCACCATGGCCACCATGAACCAGCCCATGGCCCGCAGCCAGAAGTTGGGGCTGCACCCGGTCACGGGGTCGGCCCAGTACATCGCGCGGCTCTCGTCGTAGCCATGGTAGTACAGGCCGGTCTTTTCATCCCGCATATGCTTCCGGATGTTCATGAACTGGCGGAAGCTGTCGATGCAGCCCCCCATCTTGTTGAAGCGGGTCTCATACTCCATGTAGAAGGGCTGGGCCATGTAGGCGCCGTCCAGCCACACCTGCCAGGGATAGATCTTTTTGTGCCAGAAGTTGCCCTCTTTGGTCCGGGGCTGGCCCTTGAGCTGGCTGTCGATCACCTCGATGGCCTTGCGGTACTTCTCGTCCCCGAAAATGTCGTAGAGGATGAACAGGTTCTTGCCCTGGTTGACGTTGTCCAGGTTGTACTCCTCGGGATCGTAGGTCTTGATGCTGCCGTCGGGCTGCACGAACCAGTCGATGAACTCCCGGGAGAAGTCGAGGTATTTCTTGTCCCCGGTGGTCTTGTACAGGCTCAGGCAGGCGGTGATCATGCAGCCGTCGATGTAGTTCCACTTGTTGGGCTGGCCGCTGCGCACCTTTTCGATGTTCCACATGGGGGCTTCCGCGCTGGAATTGGCGATGAGATAATCCACATACTCGCCCAGCATGGTCAGAATTTCCTGATGGGTCATGGTTCAATCCTCCTCAAAGCTGCCGACATTGGCAAACTGGAGCCGCTCGCCCTCGTATCCCTCGATCTGGACGTTGTGCAGCTCGATCCGGTTGACGTTCTCCGCATAGATGGCCAGCTTTTTCACCGCCGGGCGCCCGTCTGCCATGGCGGCCTGGCCGGCCTGGGCGTTGGGGTCAAAGCTGATGCGGACGTTTTTCATGACCACCTGGCCGATGGGCATTTCGGGCAGGCCGTCAAAGTAGCACCCGGCGTACTGGGCGTCGGTGGCCACGATATCCTCCATGGTCAGGCTGCCCAGCCGGGGGGTGAAGTCGTCCACCGGCATGGCCTGGCGGCACTGGACGTAGTCGCTGTGGCCGTCGGGGTCGCAGAAGTAGAACATATTGATGACGAAGGGCGCTTTGACCCCCCGCATCTCCACATTGTGGAACACCAGTCCGTCGATGACGGCGGTCTTGCCCCGGCCCCGGCGGGTCTTGACCCGCAGGCCACGGTCGGTGTGGTCCATCAGGCACTGGGTGACCACCATGTCCTTGACGCCGCCCGACATCTCGCTGCCGATGACGATGCCGCCGTGGCCCTTGTCCAGCAGGCAGTTGCGGATGACGGTGTTCTTGCAGCTCTTTTTCAGCCGCATCCCCAGGAACACCTTGCTGGCCTTCATGGCGATGCAGTCATCCCCCACGTGGATGTCCGCCCCGATGATGCGGGTGTTGACGCAGCTCTCAGGATCGATGCCGTCGGTGTTGGGAGCGTCGTAGGGGTTGCGGATCTTGAAGTCCAGCAGATCCAGCCCGGTGGAGAACATGGGGTGGATGGTCCAGGAGTAGCTGTTCTTGACCGTCACCCCGTGCAGCACCACATAGCGGCTGTCGGTGATCGAGACGGTGCGGGGCCGCCAGGCGATCTTCTTTTTCTTCACGTCCTGCCACCAGTCCCCGTGCTGGGCGTCGGCGTCGATCTCGCCCTGGCCGGTGATGGTCACATCCTCGGCCTGGGTGATGTTGATGAGGCTGGCCAGGCTGTCCAGGGGGTTGCCCTCCCAGCCGGTCAGATAGTACTCATCCACCTCGTTGTGGCTGCCGATCACACCGGGCAGGATGGGATAGTGGGTGCGGTCGTTGTCGCCCAGGATCACCGCGCCCTGCTCCAGATACAGGGTGGTGTGGCTCTTGAGGAACAGGCTGGCGGTGCGGTAGCGGCCGGCGGGCAGGTAGACGGTGCCGCCCGGCGGGCAGGTGGACAGGGCGGCCTGCAGCTTGGCGGTGTTGTCGGTGACGCCGTCCCCCACCAGTCCGTAGCGGGAGGCGTCCACAAAAAAGCTCTCCTCCCGGGTGACGAAGCTGGCGGTGAGCGTCTCGCCGCCGGCGCGCACGGTCAGGGTGTAGGGATGGGCGGGCTGGAGGGAATAGACCGAAAAGACGTTGGTGTTGCAGGCGTCATAGACCTCTTTACCGTCCAAAAGGACGGTGAAAGGCTCCGCCGGGCGGAAGCACAGGCCGTTTTCCAGCTCAAAGACGGCGCTGCGGGTCATGGCGCGGATCAAGGTCAGTTTCATAAAAAATCATCCTCTCGCTATTGTTTCGGGTGAGCAAAGTGTGCTATGATGGTAAAAACATGGAAAGAAAGGGGGAACAGCCATGAAAAGAGAACCCGACAGTGCCGGGATGCAGGTGCAGCGGCTGCGTCTGGCCGGCCCGGTCTGCCTGCTCCGGGCGGGCAGCGGGGAAGGAGGGCTGTATATGCTGCTGGAGGGCAGCGGCATCCTGCACTGGGGCCAGGGCACGGACAGCGGCCTGGGGGCCGGACCCGGCGCCGTGCTGGTGCTGGGCCGGACCGACTGCGTCTTTGAGCCGGCCGACGGCCGGGCCGTGCTGCTGGGCTGCCGGTTCCCCCTGGAGATGCTCAGCGAAGCCCAGAAAGGGCGGCTATTTGGCTCCGGCAAGCCCCCGCTGGTGCTGATGGGAGAGGCGGCCTGGTGCAAGCAGATCAACACCCTGCTGGAACTCCTGGCCGGCGACTGGGAGAATGCCGACTGCCCCTACCGGCTGTACCTGTCGCTGCTGATCCATTATATCGACCGGCAGGCCGATGCCCAGAGCGGCGGCGGGTCCCGGCCGCGGAATGAGACGGTGGACAAGATCTGCGCCTATCTCATCGCAAACTACAACCAGAAGCTGACCCTGGGCGGGGTGGCGGCCCGGTTCTACCTGTCGCCCTATTATCTCAGCCGCCTGTTCCGCCGGGTGACCGGACAGTCCATCGTGGACTTCATCAATGTGCGCCGGATCGAGGCGGCCCGCCATCTGCTGGAGACCACCGATCTGCGGATCAGCGCGGTGGCCGAGGAGACCGGCTTTTCGACCACCGCCCACTTCCGGCGGGTGTTCCGGGAGCAGGTGGGGGTCAGCCCGGTGCAGTACCGGGCCGTCCACCGGGGCGGCAAAAGCTGACAGCCTTTCACAAAGAATCCCCTGTGCCAAAGGGCGGCACAGGGGATCTGTTTTTCCGTGAGCCATCGCGGGCTCCGGGGCAGGGGGCTTAGCCCTTGACTGCGCCGGCGGAGATACCCTCGACGAACTGATCCTGTGCACAGAAGAAGACGATCAGCTGCGGCAGGATGGAGATCAGGGACAGGGCCAGGATGCGGTTCCACTGGAAGCCGGTATCACCGTCCATCGACAGCTTGACGAACAGGGACATGGGGTACTTGGCGGGGGTGGAAACGTAGAGCAGCGGGCCCATGAAGTCGTTGCAGCTCCACATGAACTGGAACAGAGCGCAGGAGACCAGCGCCGGGCCCAGCATGGGGACGATGACCTTGTACAGCGTCTGGAAGGAGGAGCAGCCGTCGATGGCGGCAGCTTCGTCCAGGTCGCGGGGGACGTTGCGCATGAACTGGATCAGCTGGTAGACGAAGTAGGTCTCAGTCGCAAAGGCGGTGTGCACCCAGATGGCCAGGTAGAAGGGGCTGTTGATCCAGCCGAAGCTGTTGTACAGCAGGAACTGGGGCACGTTCAGAACGACCTGGGGCAGGAACAGAGTGGCCAGCATGATGCTGAACATCAGTTTGCGCCCGGGGAAGTCGAACCGGCCGAAGCCGTAGGCCGCGATGCAGGAGGAGACCACCGTGCAGATGACCTTGGGGATCACGTAGCTGTATGTATTGACCATGGCCTCCAGGATGTTGATGGAGCCGCCGAAGTCGTTCAGCGCGTTGCGGTAGCCGTCCAGGGTGGGGTTCTTGATCCACAGGCTGATGCCTGCGAAGATCTCGCTGTTGTCCTTGAAGGTAGCGCTGACCATCCACAGCAGAGGATAGATCATGATAAAGCCCACCAGGATCAGGACAAAGTATTTAAAGAAGGTAGCGACGCGATGCGCAGCTTTCATTCCCATACGTTTACACCTTACCTTTCATCCGAGTAGTAGACCCACTTCTTCTGGCTGGTGAATGCGATGACCGTCAGCACGCAGACGATGACGAACATGATCCAGGCCAGGGCCGAAGCCATGCCCATCTCGTTCTGCTGGAAGGCGTACTGGTAAACCAGCAGGGAGATCAGGGTCGTCGCGTTGCGGGGGCCGCCGTTGGTGATGATGTAGGGGCCGTTGAACTCCTGGAATGCCTGGCAGATCTGAGTGACCAGGTTGTAGAAGATGATGGGGGTGATCATGGGAACGGTGATGGAGAAGAACTGACGCCACTTGCCTGCGCCGTCGATGGTGGCGGCCTCGTACAGGTCGGCGGGCACGCCCTTCAGAGCGGCCAGGAACAGCACCATGGCCGAGCCGAACTGCCAGATACGCAGGATGCAGATGACCCACAGCGCGTAGCCCGGATCCGACAGCCAGGAGGGACCCTCGAAGTGGCCGAAGGTGACCATCTTGATGACGGTGTTGATCAGGCCGTCATCGCGGAAGACCGCGCGCCACAGCACGGCGATGGCCACAGAGCCGCCCAGGATGGAGGGGATGTAGTAGGCCGTACGGAACGCGTTGACGAACTTGATGTTGAAGTTCAGGATGTAGGCGATGAACAGCGCGAAGATCAGCTTCAGGGGCACGGTGATGAAGGAGTACTGGAAGGTGGTGATCAGCGCCTTGGTGATACGGTTGGTGGTAAAGGCGTCGATGTAGTTCATCAGGCCGTACTCGGAGATGCCCGAGAAGAAGTTCATGTCGGTGAAGCTGTAGAACAGCGACTGGCCGAAGGGGATCGCCTTGAAGACGATGAAGCCGATGATCCAGGGGATCAGATAGAACAGGCCCTGGTATTTGTCGCACCACTTCTGAAACGGTGTGCGCCCGACCGCAGGCGCATTGTTTGCTTTCATCAGGGGATTCCTCCTTTTAGGTGTGATCGGATACAAACATCGGCGAACTGCTGTGAATTTATCAACAAACGGTATGAATACCAGGCAAAAAGCTCTTTTTCTGCCTGAAAAAGAGGGGCACCCGGTTCAAAGGGAACAGGCGCCCCCCGTTTTGATCCATGACAGCAGGGCCGATTTTCTTACAAAAGGAGCCTCAATCGATCCTGGATCAGGCGTTGATGGTGTAGCCAACGCCCTCCATGCCATCCAGCAGGATGTCCACGACGTCAGCGCCGCCGACGCCATCGTAATCCATGGTGTCGAAGACTTCCTGGTAGACGCCGGTGCCGTCTGCCTTCAGGGTGTCATTCTCGAACAGGGGATCCAGCTGGAAGGCGCAGGAGGCCATGACCTTGCTGTTGGCCTCGGCGGTCAGCTCGTTGACGGTGCCGGCGGCCTCAGCGGCAGCCAGACCGGAAGCGGAGGCGGGGATGCCGCACTCGGAACCCATGATGGAGGCGCCTGCGTCCTCGTTCAGCAGGAAGTTGATCAGCATGGCAGCCTCGGCGGGATGCTGGCAGGTCTGGGTGATAGCCAGAGCCATCGAGACCTTGGTGAAGCCGCCGTTGTAGTCGCCGTACTTGATCTCGTCGCCCACGGTGAAGCCGTCGCGGTTCTCGGTGTCCAGGCCCTCCAGATACTTCAGAGCGCCGGAGTCCCACTCAAAGATACCTGCCAGCTGGCCGGTGATCCACTCGTTGGACTGGCTGGCGGCGGTGGAGCCGTTGTTGCCGTAGTAGGTGGGCAGGGGCATGATGACGTGGCGGTCCACCAGGCTCTTGATGAAGTCCAGGCCCTCGATGATCTCATCGCGGGTGTAGTTCAGGGTGGAGGTGGTGGGATCGGCCCAATCCTTGCCGTAGATGGACTCCAGATAGAAGACCATGGCGATCATACGGTCGTAGCCGCCCAGGTGCAGGGGATAGTAGTCCTCGCCCAGGTTGTTCTGGAAGGCCTCGCCTGCGGCGTACAGCTCGTCCAGGGTCTTGGGATACTCGGTGATGCCGGCCTTGTTGAAGCTGGTCATGTTCCAGTAGAAGATACGGCCGGTCATCGAGACAGGCACGGCCTGCTGGGAGTTGGCCACATAGCAGGCGCCCAGAGGACCTTCCTCCCACTGGGAGAAGTCGATGTAGTCGGACACGGTGTTCAGGTCGATGAAGGTCTGGGCGTTGGCGGAGTAGTTGTACAGCCAGTTCCAGTTGATCTGGCAGACATCCTCGGCCACGCCAAACTTGGTGGACATGGTGTCTTCCCAGTCGGACCATGCGGCAAAGGTGGGATTGACGGTGATGTTGGTGTGCTCCTCAGAGAAAGCGGCGATGGCTTCCTGATAGGCGTTGTGGCGGGACTCGCCGCCCCACCAGCTGATGGTCAGGCTGACGTCGCCCTCGGCGGGAGCGGCCACGGAAGCAGCGGTAGAAGCAGTAGAGGAACTGCTGCCGCCGCCGCAGGCAGCCAGCAGACCGGCTGCGCCAACAGCGCCGGTGACCTTCAGGAAGTCACGACGGGAAATTGCGTTGCTCATTGTTTCTCCTCCTAAATAAAAACACAAAACTGATCAGGGACGCCCTGGCCCCTTGTATACAAATGTGATAGCAAAAAACCGCGCCGAGAGAAAGACGCAAATTGTGGTTATACGCGCAAAAACGCGCATATCTTGCTGTGTTTTCAGACCCCTTCGGAACGGCCTTGTTGAAATATCCAAACTTGCGCTGAAAAGTTGTGCAACTTGCATACAACGTGCTTTTGTACAGATTTGCTGGAAAAGAGGGGAGAATCATTTTGAAATTGCTGATATATTAACGATTTTGGGAGAGGCGCGCCCCGGTCCATCCCGGCGCCCAGGACAAGAAAACGCCGCAGCAACGTACTGCGGCGCAAAATGAGATGTCAGCAAAATTTGTGCGGGCGGGCGCGGGACGCCGTCAGGCATCCTGCCCGGCGCGGCGGCGCGCATAAAATGCACGTCTTTCGCGGAAATAGCACTGGGGACACATACTGACGTACTGGACGTCGTTTTCCATGTCGATGGCCACCTGCTCCCCCTCAAAGACGAACTGGCCTGCCACCTTGCGTGCGTTGCAGATGGCTTTGCGCCCGCAGGTGCAGATGGTCTTCATCTCCTCGATGGTGTGGGCCAGCTCCATCAGCCGGGTGGAGCCGGGGAAGCCCTTGAGGGAGAAATCGCTGCGCAGGCCGTAGCAGATCACCGGGACCCCCAGGTCCACCGTGACCATGAACAGCTGCTCGGCCTGGGCCGGGGTAAAGAACTGGCTCTCGTCGCAGAGCACACAGGCCAGGGGCCGGTCGTGGGAGGCGCGGTCGGCTTCCACGGCGGCAAAGATATCGTCCTGGGGCTGGATGAGCAGGTCGGCCTTGCGCCGCACGCCCAGCCGGCTGACCAGTTCGCCCCCGCCCTTGGAGTCCACCTGGGGCTTGAGGATCAGCACCCGCATCCCCTGTTCTTCGTAATTGTGCGCCACCTGCATCAGGGCAGTGCTCTTGCCGCTGTTCATGGCGCCATAACGGAAATAAAGTTTAGCCATACCGTGCCTTTCTTGCAATGCAAAAGCCCGGATGCACCGGGCCGTACGCCGAATGCGGGGCGCAGAAAACCGCGCCCCACCCGGGATGTATGGAATGTGCGTCAACGCTTCAGTCCTGGTTGCGCAGACGGTAGCCCAGGCTCATCAGGCTGTCCCCCAGGTGGACGTTCTCCACCACCGCGTCGGGGTAGGGGACGGACAGGTCGTAGTGGGAAAAGTTCCAAAAGCCCTTGATGCCCAGTTCCACCAGCCGTCCGCTGATCTGCTGGGCCCCGCTGCGGGGCACGCACAGCACCGCCACATGGGGGTTGTGCTGGGCGCAGAAGGACTCCAGGTCGTCGATGTGGCGGATGGGGATGCCGCTGATGCTCTGGCCGATCAGGGCGGGCTCCACATCAAAGGCGGCTATGAGGGTGAAACCGTTGTTGTTGTTGGCGATGAAGCTGCTGACTGCCTTGCCCAGCCGGCCGCAGCCGATCAGGATGGTGGACAGGCGCTGGCCGTCGCCGAACAAAAGGCCCTCCAGGATGGTCAGGAGATTGTCCACCGAATAGCCGATGCCCTGCCGGCCGTTGACGTCGCCGATGCAGTTGAAGTCCTGCCGGACCTGGGATGCGGTGGTGCCCATCTGGGCGGCCAGTTCCCGGGAGGAAATGCTGGTGACCCCCGAGTCCTTCAACGCGCACAGATAGCGGTAATACTTGGGCAGACGCCGGATGACCGGCACCGATGCCTTGACGGACGGATGCATGGCAAGACCCCCCTCTTGCAGTTTGCCCGGAATTTTGGATATCTTTACTGGAAAGTGGATGCCAGGAATGGCCACATTGTCTAATTACTAGTATACAGCATTTGGAGAGAATGTCAAACCCTTGTCAATGTTTTTGAGGAAATTTCATTTTTGTCCGGCGCATCCGGGCGCAAAAAAGCCCCTGCACGAAGCAGGGGGAGCAGCGTGCCGAAAACGACACGCTCCAGGAAAACCCCTTTCCGCCCGCAGCCGCGGACCGGAAATTCCTTGCAAAGCAGGGGACGGGTCAGTTTTCGATCTGCCGGTACAGCCAGCGCATGGCCTCGGACAAGCCGCCCAGCTGGTCGATCAGGCCCTCCTCCACGGCGCGGCGGCCGTCCAGCACGGTGCCCATGTCCATCACCAGCTCACCGGTGTGGAGCATCAGCTGGTTGAAGCGGTCGGCGCTCATCCGGCTGTGGCCTGCCACAAAACCGGTGATCCGCTCCTGCATCTGCTCAAACCAGCGCATGGTCTGGGGCACCCCGAGGATCATCCCCGAATGGCGCACCGGGTGCACGGTCATGGTGGCGGTAGGGACGATGAAACTGCGTCGGGCGCTGACCGCCAGAGGGATGCCGATGGAATGTCCGCCTCCCAGCACCAGGGTGGCGCTGGGCTTGGAGATGCTGGCGATCAGCTCGGCCAGGGCCAGCCCGGCCTCCACATCGCCACCCACCGTGTTCAGCAGTACCAGCAGCCCCTCGATGGCGGGATCTTCCTGCACGGCCACCAGCTGGGGGATGACGTGCTCGTATTTGGTGGTCTTTTGGCCCTGGGGGGCCTCCACATGACCCTCCACCTGCCCGATGACGGTGAGACAATGGATGGTGTGGGCGCCTTTGGTCAGGTTGAGGGCGCCCAGCTCCTCCAGCTGGCTCTGCTCAAAGGCGCGGCGGTCGGTGTCGGCGCTGACGGCTGCGGCCTCGGCTTCCCCCGCGGAAGCCTGGGGATTTGGATTCTTCTTTTTGCTCATACGATGCGGGCCTCCTTTTTGTTCAGGATGCCCGGAACCGCCGCCGGATATGCCAGAGGGGAAAAAGGCCCTGCCTTGCCCCGATTTTGTAACAAAAAGTTCAAAATGTTGACTTTCCCTCTTGCATCCGGCCCGTGATACAGATACAATAGAGGAGCGACTTTTCGCTCAAAAATCACAGAAAGAAAAGAGGAAAATCATGAAACGTGAAACCTTTGGCTCGCGGCTGGGATTCATCCTGGTCAGCGCCGGCTGTGCCATCGGCATCGGGAACGTGTGGCGGTTCCCGTTCCTGGCCGGGCAGAACGGCGGCGGCCTGTTCGTCCTGTTCTACCTGATGTTCCTGATCATCATGGGCGTGCCCGTTTTGACCATGGAGCTGGCCGTGGGCCGCGCCAGCGGCAAGAGCGCGGTGCAGGGCTATAAGGCCCTGGAGCCTGCCGGCAGCAAGTGGCACATCCACGGCTGGTTCTGCATGGCAGGCTGCTACTTGCTGATGATGTACTACACCACTGTGGCCGGCTGGATGCTGGACTACTTCGTCAAGTTTGCCTCCGGGCAGCTGGTGGGGATGGAGAGCGGCGCCGCTTCGGACGTGTTCAACACCATGCTGGCCAACCCCGCGGAAATGGGCATCTGCATGGTGCTGGTGGTGGTCGCCGGCTTTGCGGTGGTCAGCTTCGGGCTGCAGAACGGCCTGGAGCGGATCAGCAAGTGGATGATGATCGCCCTGCTGGCCCTCATCGTCATCCTGGCGGTGAACAGCGTGCTGCTGCCCGGCTCGGGCGCAGGCGTCCAGTTCTACCTGCTGCCCAGCGTCGAGCGCGCCGCCCAGGTGGGCATCGGCAATGTGGCGATGAACGCCATGAACCAGTCCTTCTTCACCCTCAGCCTGGGCATTGCCGCCATGGAGATTTTCGGCAGCTACATGAAGCGGGATCACACCCTGCCCGGCGAGGCCATCCGCATCTGCGTGCTGGACACCTTTGTGGCCCTCATGAGCGGCATGATCATCTTCCCGGCCTGCTTTGCCTACGGCGTCCAGCCCGACCAGGGCCCCTCGCTGATCTTCATCACCCTGACCGAGGTGTTTGTGGATATGCCCGCAGGCCGGCTGTGGGGCAGCCTGTTCTTTGTGTTCATGTTCTTCGCCAGCTTTACCACCGTCATTGCGGTGTTCGAGAACCTGCTGGCCATCTGCTGTGATAACTTTGGCTGGAGCCGCAAGAAATCCTGCGGCATCAACCTGATCTTTGTGCTGGTGGCCAGCGTCCCCTGTGTGCTGGGCTACAACATCTGGAGCGGCCTGACCTTCCTGGGCGGCAAGAATGTGCTGGATACCGAGGACTTCCTGGTCAGTAACCTGCTGCTGCCCATCGGCTCGCTGATCTTCCTGCTGTTCTGCGTGTCCAAGTGGGGCTGGGGCTACGACAAGTACTGCGCCGAGGCCAACACCGGCGAGGGCATCAAGCTGCCCAAGTCCCGCTGGTTCAAGCGGTATCTGCAGTTCGTTCTGCCCATCCTGATCATCATCATCCTGGTGCAGGGCCTGATCTGAGCAGCGATAAAACGGAACGAAACCAACGAGGCCCGCCCGGACACACCGTCCGGACGGGTCTTTTTGTACCTGTGCGCAGCTCAGAACAGCCCGAAAAAGCTGATCTGGTTGACCCCCAGAAAGACGAACAGAACGATCAGAGCCACCAGCACCCCGATCAGGATATCCATTTGGTGGACGCTGAGGGGGAAGTGGTCGTAGATCTTCTCCTTGGAGTTCTTGAAATGGGGGTCGCCGTTGTTCAGCAGGCTGTGTTTGCCTTCGTCGGTATGGGCGGCCTGGGCCTCCCGGGCCTCCAGCTCGGCTTCCCGGGCAGCCAGCGCCGCCTCCCGTGCGGCCAGGTCTGCCTCCCGCTGCTCCTGGGTGCGCTCGTCGTGTTCAGGCATGGCAGTTCCCTCCTTTTGCAGATATTGTAAGTATAAATCCTCCCGGCGCAAAACGCAACCGTCCGGGCTGCAAAAAAGGGGGCCGCCGGCGTGCCGGCAGCCCCATAGAGGATGCGTTTGAAAAGCGCGGGGATCACTTCTTGGCCAGGTACTTGCGGATATCGATGGCCACAGCCAGGATGATGACAAGGCCCTGGACGATGTAGGTGTAGGAGGAGTTCACGTTCATGAACTGCAGAGCCACCTTCATCAGCTCGAAGACCAGCACGCCCACCAGGATGCCGGGCACGGTGCCCACGCCGCCGGTGGTGGAAACGCCGCCGATGGTGGCAGCTGCGATGGCGTCCAGCTCATAGCTCTGGGCGGTGTTGACCGATGCACCGCCGGACTTGGCAGCCAGCAGGCAGCCGGCCAGACCGAACATGCAGGAAGCCAGCACATAGATGCGGATCTTGGTGGCGGCCACGTTGACGCCGGCCACCTCAGCGGCTGCCTCGTTGCCGCCGATGGCGTACATGTACTTGCCGTGGCGGGTCTTGTTGTACAGGAACCAGAAGCAGACAGCCACGATGATGGCAATCCAGATCAGAACGGGGATGAACAGGATGGTATCGGATGCCAGGGAGGTGAAGTCACGGTTCAGAGAGCCGATGGGGGTACCGCCGGTGTAGACCAGGCAGATGCCGTAGACCACCTGCTGCATGCCCAGGGTAGCGATGAAGGGCTGCACCCGCAGGTAAGAGACCACCAGGCCGTTGCACAGGCCGACCACCGCGCAGATGGCCACCACCAGCAGGAACACCACGGGGGTGGGCAGGGTGGGCAGGCC
>NZ_NFLM01000024.1 GCF_002160915.1 Faecalibacterium sp. An121 | reverse complement strand
CGCAATCGCTTGCGTCCTGTGAATTACTTTTTGGAATTTTAAGTGTTTCCAACACTTTAAAGGTTCCGTTACAAGTATTCGATATTGTTCAATTTTCAAGGTCCTGCGCCGCGCTGTCTCTCGACCGGCGACCTGTTTATTTTACCACATCCGCTTTTGCTTGTCAAGCTCTTTTTTGAAGCTTTTCGCAAGCTCTTTTGCGTTTTGTGGGCGCCCCGTGGAGCGCTCGAATATAATACTACACCCGGGGACTTTTGTCAACCCTTTTTTGCAAAAAAAGACAGACTTTTCCTTTCTTTCCTTCTCCGGATGCAAAAAAGCCGGATACACGCGGTATCCAGCCTCATTTCTCTTATTCTGTGCGGCGGATGGGGCGACGGATCACGCCCCTTCCTTTATTTAAAAGTAGCTCCGGATCTGGAACTTATCCCCGGCGTCCTTTTTCTCCTCCACCACGATGCGCTCATGGTTGAAGTCGAAGTGGACCGGCAGGCACAGCTCGGTGTTGCGGGTCATCCGCAGCAGCTCATCCACCCGCTTTTTCTCGTCGGGCATATAGAACAGGTAGCTGACCCCCTCCTTTTTGGCCCGGCCGGTGCGGCCGATGCGGTGGGTATAGTGCTCGTTGTCCGAGGGGACGTCGTAATTGATCACCGCGTCCACGTCCGACACATCGATGCCGCGGGCTGCCACGTCGGTGGCCACCAGCACCGATACCTTGCCGTCGCGGAAACTCTGCATGATCCGGTTGCGGTCCTTCTGGGACAGGTCCCCGTGAAGGCAGTCCACCGAAAAGCCCAGCCGGGCCAGCTGGTTGGCCAGGGTGGCGGTGGCGAACTTGGTGTCGCAGAACACCATCACCCGCTTGTACCCCTCCCCGATGATGAGCTGGGCCAGGTCGGACAGCTTGTTGCGGCCCGAGGTCTCCAGCATATACTGGGTGATCTTGGGCTGGCTTTCCTCCCGGGGCTGCACGGTGATCTCCTCGGCATCCCGCTGATACAGCCAGCCGATGTCCATCACCTCGCGGCTGATGGTGGCCGAGAACATGGACAGGGACCTGCGGTTCTTCATCAGGTCGATGATGTGGCGCACGTCCTTATAAAAGCCCATGTTCAGCATCTCGTCCGCTTCGTCCAGCACCACCTGCACGACGCCGGACAGGTCGATGTTGTGGTGCCTGTAATGGTCCATCAGCCGGCCGGGGGTCGCCACCACGATCTGGCAGCCCTCCGCCAGACGGCGGGCCTGCTTTTCCATATTGGCGCCCCCGTAGACGCAGGCCACCTGCACGCCGGGCATAAAGTGGGTCAGGTCCTCCATATCCCCCGCGATCTGCTGGGCCAGCTCCCGGGTGGGGGCCAGGATCACCGCCTGGGGCTTTTTTTGGTCCGGCCGGATCTGTTCGGCCACCGGGATCCCAAAGGCACAGGTCTTGCCGGTGCCGGTGGGCGCCTTGGCGATCACGTCCCGGCCCGCCATCATCAGGGGGATCACCTTTTCCTGGATCTCGGTCATTTCATCAAAGCCCATCCGCTCCACTGCCTGGTGGATGGCCTCGCTGCACTGCAATTCGCTGTAACGCATGGTTCACTCCGTTCTGTTCTGAGTCATTGGGCTCTCTTATCTATCAGTATAGCACGGCAGGGACCGCTTGTCAGCCCCGGGCCAAAAAACAAGCCGGGCGCCTGTTGGCGTCCGGCCTGCGTATGGATCGAAAGCGTTATGCAGTCTCCTCCAGAGACTTGTTCTCCGCAGCGGCGGCCTGCCGGGCGGCCTCCAGCTTCTGCTTGAAGCGGCCGCTGGCCTTGAAGCCGGGGATGGAGGTGGACTCCAGGCGGCTGGACACCTTGGTCTTGGGGTTGGTGTAAGCCTTGGGCTTGCGCGGACGCATCTCAAAGCGGCCAAAGCCGGCAATGGTGACCTTCTCGTCGGCCCGCAGGCACTCTGCGATCTGGTCGAACATGGCGTCCATCGTCATTTCCACCTGGCTCTCGGGGAAGCCCGTCTTGCGGGCAACGGTCTCGATCATCTGGGAACGGGTCATATCTTTCTTTCCTCCTAGAACAACCTGTTATATACAAGAGATTTCGTCCAGATTGAAATATCTGGCGTGCCTCTCAAATTTTACGCTCTCTTGCATTTTTTGCACGCGGTAGAGTATAGCAAAGACTGGCGCTCATCGCGAGATTCTTCACACGAAACGTATCAATTTACACACGAACCGTCATTTCCCCTGATACAGCGTGGCAATATCCACCAGGGGAACGTCCTTCAGGCTGTGCTCGCTGCGCAGGCAGTTGACCAGTGCATTGGCCGTATCCACCGCGGTGATGCAGGGGATGCTCAGTTCGACGGCCTTGCGGCGCAGGCGGACCGAGTCTCTGTGGGGGTCGCGGCCCCGGGCGCTGGTGGAAAAGACATAGTCCACCAGACCGCTCTGGAGCAGGTCCACGATGTTGGGCGACTCGCCCGACATATTGCGCACCTCGTTGCAGGGCACCATGTGCTTGTTCAGCCAGGCGCAGGTGCCCGAGGTGCCGTACAGCTTGTAGCCCATGCTCTTGAGCTTCCAGGCGATGTCCACGAACTCGGGCTTGTCGCTGTCCTTGACGGTGAAGATGCAGCAGCTGGCGGGGCCGGGGGTCTTGAAGGTATAGCCCGCGCCGATGAGGCCCTTGAGCAGCGCGTCGTGGTAGTTGGGCGCGATGCCCAGCACCTCGCCGGTGGACTTCATCTCGGGGCCGAACTGGGTATCCACCCCGTGGAGCTTCTCAA
Organism: Faecalibacterium sp. An121; assembly: GCF_002160915.1. GTDB lineage: Bacteria > Bacillota > Clostridia > Oscillospirales > Ruminococcaceae > Faecalibacterium > Faecalibacterium avium. The sequence continues at coordinate 32,255 of NZ_NFLM01000024.1, read as the reverse complement.
AGCTGAACACCGGCACCTTGACCGCCACATAGGGGGCGTTGGGGTGCAGTCCGGTGCCGTAGCCCATGTCGGCCAGCTTTTCGCCCAGACAGCAGCGGACCGCCAGGTCCACCATGGGCACGCCGGTGACCTTGGAGATATAGGGCACGGTGCGGGACGACCGGGGGTTGACCTCGATGACGTACACCTTGCCGTCCGACACGGCGTACTGGACGTTGACCAGGCCCACCACCTTCAGCTCCCGGGCAAACCGGCCGGTGTAGTCCACCATGGTGTCGATGATGCTCTGGGACAGGTGCTGCGCCGGGTAGACGCAGATCGAGTCGCCCGAGTGGACGCCGGTCCGCTCCACCTGCTCCATGATGCCGGGGATCAGGTAGTCGGTGCCGTCGCAGATGGCGTCCACCTCGCACTCGATGCCCTGGATGTACTTATCCAGCAGCACCGGATGATCCATGTCCACGTGCTCGGTGATGACGCCCATATACTCGATGACGTCCTCCCGGGTGTAGGCCACGATCATGTTCTGACCGCCCAGCACATAGGACGGGCGCATCAGGACCGGCAGGCCGATCTCCTCGGCGGCGGCCAGGGCCTCCTCCAGGGTAAAGACGGTGCGGCCGGGGGCGCGGGGGATGCCGCAGCGCTCCAGCAGCTCGTCGAACCGCTCCCGGTCCTCGGCCTCGTCGATGGCGTCCGCCGGGGTGCCCAGGATGGGCAGGCCGATCTCGTCCATGTGCTTGGCCAGCTTGATGGCGGTCTGCCCGCCAAACTGCACCACACACCCGTCCGGCTTTTCGGTGGCGATGATGTTGTCCACGCTCTCGGGGGTCAGGGGGTCGAAGTAGAGCCGGTCGCCGGTGTCAAAGTCGGTGGACACCGTCTCGGGGTTGTTGTTGACCAGGATGGCCTCACAGCCGTGCTTTTTCAGCGTCCAGACGCAGTGCACCGAGCAGTAGTCGAACTCGATGCCCTGTCCGATCCGGATGGGGCCCGAACCGAACACCAGCACCCGCTTTTTGTGGGGCCGGCCCGCCTCCTTCTCCTCGATGAAGGCTGCGGCCTCGTTGTCCCCGTCGTAGGTGGAGTAGAAATAGGGGGTGTTGGCCGAGAACTCAGCGGCGCAGGTATCCACCATCTTGAAGCCGGCCCGGTAATCCTCGACGGGCAGCTTCTCCACCCCGGCCAGCCGGCGGATGGTCTTGTCCTGGAAGCCGTACTTCTTGGCCTCCTTGTACTGCTCCTCGCTCAGCTGGCCGCTGCAGCGGGCCAGGCCGTTCTCCAGGTTGGCCAGGTGCTGCATCTTGTCCAAAAACCACCAGTCGATCTTGGTGATGTTGTAGATGGTCTGGTGGTCGATGCCCCGCTTGAGGGCCTCGTAGACGCAGAACACGCGCTCGGAATCCTGCACATACAGGTGGGAGATGATCTCCTGGTCGCTCAGCTCCTCAAAGGGCTTGTGGGTCAGGGTGTCCATCCCCAGCTCGATGGAGGAGACGGCCTTCATCATGGCGGCCTCGAAGCTGTTGCCGATGCTCATCACCTCGCCGGTGGCCATCATCTGGGTGCCCAGGGACTTGTCCGCATAGACGAACTTGTCGAAGGGCCACTTGGGGTACTTGACCACGATGTAGTCCAAAGCCGGCTCAAAGCAGGCGCAGGTCTTGCCGGTGACGTCGTTGGTGATCTCGTCCAGGGTGTAGCCGATGGCGATCTTGGTGGCCACCTTGGCGATGGGATAGCCGGTGGCCTTGGAGGCCAGGGCCGACGAGCGGGACACACGGGGGTTGACCTCGATGACCGCGTAGTCGAAGCTGTCCGGCTTGAGGGCAAACTGGCAGTTGCAGCCGCCCTCGATCCCCAGCTCGGTGATGATGTCCAGCGCCGCGGTGCGCAGCATCTGGTATTCGTGGTCGCTCAGGGTCTGGCTGGGGGCCACCACCACCGAGTCGCCGGTGTGGATGCCCACGGGGTCCAGGTTCTCCATGTTGCAGACGGTGATGACGTTCCCCTTGTGGTCCCGCATCACCTCATACTCGATCTCTTTCCAGCCGGCGATGCACTTTTCCACCAGGATCTGATGGATGGGGGAAAGACGCAGGCCGTTGGTGCCGATCTCGATCAGCTTGGCCTTGTTCTCGCAGATGCCGCCGCCGGTGCCGCCCATGGTGAAGGCGGGCCGCACGATGACCGGGTAACCGATGCGGTCGGCGCAGGCCAGCGCGTCCTCCAGCGTCTCCACCACCTCCGAGGGGATGATGGGCTGGTGCAGCTTCTCCATCGTCTCCTTGAACAGCTCCCGGTCCTCGGCCCGGTCGATGGTCTCGGGCTTGCAGGCCAGGAGCCGGATGCCGGTGCGGTCCAGATAGCCGCTGCGGGCCAGCTCCATGGACAGGTTCAGGCCCATCTGGCCGCCCAGGTTGGGCAGCACCGAGTCGGGCTTCTCGATGTCCAGGATCCGCTCCACCACCTCCAGGGTCATGGGCTCGATGTAGACGTGGTCGGCCACGTCGGGGTCGGTCATGATGGTGGCGGGGTTGGAGTTGAGCAGGACCGTCTCGATCCCCTCCGCCTTGAGGGCCCGGCAGGCCTGGGTGCCCGAATAGTCGAACTCAGCCGCCTGGCCGATGATGATGGGCCCCGAGCCGATCACCAGTACCTTTTTGATTCTGGGGTCCTTGGGCATATCAGCGCGCCTCCTTTGCGTTCTTTACGTTGGTCAGGAAGCGGTCGAACAGAAACTCGGTGTCCTTGGGGCCGCCGTTCGCTTCCGGGTGGAACTGGACGGTGAAGCAATTCCATTTCTTGTACTGGATGCCCTCGCAGGTGCCGTCGTTGGCGTTGACCTGGGCCACCGCGCCCATCTCGGCGGGCAGCTGGTCCCCCACCACCGCATAGCCGTGGTTCTGGCTGGTGATGAAGGTGCGCCCGCTGGCAAAGTCGGTGACCGGCTGGTTGGCGCCCCGGTGCCCGTACTTGAGCTTGGTGGTCTTGGCGCCGGCCGCCAGGGCGGACAGCTGATGGCCCAGACAGATGCCGAAGGTGGGGATGTTCAGCTCGAAGATCCGGCGCAGGTTCTCGATGGCCTGCACCGGCTCGGCGGGGTCCCCGGGACCGTTGGACAGCATGATGCCGTCGGGGGCCAGGGCGGCCACCTCCTCCGCGGTGGAGAAGGCGGGCATCACCGTCACCTTGCAGCCCCGGCGCACCAGGCAGCGGACGATGTTCCGCTTGCAGCCGTAATCCATCAGCACGATGTGGGGGCTGCCCTGGGGGTTGTGTACCTGGGGCCGGGTGCAGGTGACGTTCTTGACCGCATCGGTGACGGCATAGGCCCGCACCTCGTCCAGCAGCGCCTGGGTGCGGCCGGCGTTGGCCGGGTCGGCGGGGTCGAACTCGGTCAGGATGGCGCCGTTCATGACGCCGCTCTCCCGGATGATCCGGGTCAGACGCCGCGTGTCGATGCCCTCGATGCCGATGATCCCGTTCCGCTTCAAAAAGCTGTCCAGCGTCTCCTCGCTGCGCCAGTTGGAGGGGGTGGTGCAGGCCTCCCGGACGATGTAGCCCCGGGCCCACACCCGCTGCGACTCCATGTCCCAGCGGTTCATCCCATAGTTGCCGATCAGCGGGTAGGTCTGGGTGATGATCTGGCCGTAGTAGCTCGGGTCGGTCAGGGTCTCCTCAAAGCCCACCATGCCGGTGGCAAAGACCACCTCGCCCACCGTGACGCCCGCAGCGCCCACCGAACGGCCCGCAAACACCATCCCGTTTGCCAAAAGAAGATATGCGTTCATTGCGTTCCCTCGTTTTATCTTGCGCAGGACTTACAGGGTCTGCTTGGCCTGCTGGCTCATCTTCCGGCTGCCCAGGTGCACCAGGGGCAGCTTGCCCTCCCTGCACAGGGGGCACTCCTCGGGAGCGTAGTTGGGCAGGTCCAGCTTGAGGGCGCTGGCCAGGATGGGGATGGGAGAGGGCGCCTCGGGCTTGGTGCGGTCCACCACGCAGGTGATGCCCAGGCAGATGCCGCCGGCCTCCTCGATGGCACGCTTGGTCTCCAGGGAGGAGATGCCGGTGGTCACCACGTCCTCCGCGATGATGCACTTCTCGCCCGGATGGATGGCGAACCGCTTCAGGGTCATCACATTGTCCACCCGCTCGGTGAAGATGGCCCGCAGCCCGGTCTGGCGGGCCAGCTCATAGGCGTAGACGATGCCGCCCATGGCAGGCCCCACGATGACGTCCGCCCCCAGCTCCCTGATCCTGGCCGCCACCGGGGCCATCACCTCGGCGCACCGGTCGGGGTACTGCTGCAGATAGGCCATCTGGCAGTAGGCGCTGGAATGCCGCCCCGAGGACAGCAGGAAGTGGCCTTCCAGAAATGCGTCACAGCTCTTCAAAATCTCGATCGCTTCACTCATTGTCGTTCTCCCTTGTCTTCAAACCAAATAGGTGCGTCTCACGGTATTGTAACACGCAGATGTCGAAAATGCAACTTTATTCGCGATATTTTAGTTTTAGTTTATATATGCATACTTTTCGGCATGATCAGCGGGCACAGCCCCGGATCTCGTCGAGGGTGGACACCCCGTGGGCGTCCATCCACGCGGCCATCTCGCAGGCCACCGTCTCCATGGCGCGGGGGTTTGCAAAGTTGGCGGCCCCCACCTGCACGGCGGCGGCGCCCGCCATGATGAACTCCAGCGCGTCGCGGCCGGTGGCGATGCCGCCCAGGCCCACCACCGGGATCTGCACGGCCCCCACGGCCTGCCAGACCATCCGCAGCGCGATGGGGCGCACCGCCGGGCCGGACAGGCCCGCAAAGATGTTGTCAAAGACGGGGCGGCGCTTTTCCAGGTCGATGGCGCAGGCCTGGAAGGTGTTGGTCAGGCTGATGGCGTCGGCCCCGGCCTGTTCCACCGCCCGGCACATCGCGGGGATGTTCTCGGCCTGGGGGCTGAGCTTGACCATCAGGGGCTTTTTGCACACCTGGCGCACCATCCGCACCACTTCCCCTGCGGCCTCGGCCTTGACCCCGTAGGCCATCCCCCCCTGCTTGACGTTGGGGCAGCTGATGTTCAGCTCCACGATGTCCACGGCGCTGCCGTCCAGAAGGGCCGCGCCCTCCACGTATTCTTCCTCACTGTGGCCGCCAAGGTTGGCGATGACCACCGTGCCGTAGGCCGCTTTCAGGGCCAGCATCTCGGGCAGCTCCACCTCGATGAAGTGCTGCACGCCGGGATTCTGCAGCCCGATGCTGTTGATCAGCCCCGAGGGGGTCTCCCACAGCCGCTCGCCCTTGTTGCCGAACTGGCCGTGCAAAGTCAGCCCCTTGCCCGAGATTCCGCCGATCTTTCCAAAGTCGGCCAGGTCCTCGTATTCCACGCCGTAGCCCACCGTGCCCGAAGCGCCAATGACCGGGCTGTTCATCCGGAAGCCCAGCAGTTCCGTTGTCAGGTCTGCCATCCAAACACCTCCGTTCCCCAAAAGACCGGGCCGTCCTTACACACGCTTTTGGCCCCGGCCGCCGTCTCGATGGTGCAGCCCAGGCAGGCCCCGATGCCGCAGGCCATCTTCTTTTCCAGGCTGACCAGACAGGGGGTGCCCTTCTCCGCGCACAGGCGGGCGGCATTCCGCATCATGGGCATCGGCCCGCAGATCAGCACCAGGTCGTAGTCCGCCGGGTCATACAGCTGGGTGACAAAGCCGTGGAACCCCACCCGGCCGCTGTCGGTGGACACCTTCACCACACCCGCCAGGGCGCGGTAGGGCTCCATGCAGTAGGGCTGGTCCCGGAAGCCGAAAAACACATCCGGCCGGATGCCCAAAGCCGCCAGCTCCCGGGCGGTCTGGTACATGGGCGCGGTGCCGATGCCGCCTCCCACCAGGGCGATGCGCCGGTACTGCGCCGCCAGGGCGGGCAGGTCAAAGCCGTTGCCCATCGGCCCCGTCAGCTGCAAGCGGTCCCCGGGCTGGAGGGCGGCCAGCTTCCGGGTGCCCTCCCCCACCAGCTGGTAGAGGAAGGAGACGGTCAGCGTCTCGCTCTCCCACTTGTGGACGCTGATGGGCCGGGACAGGAACGGCCCTTCCCCGGCGCCCCAGCTGCGCAGGGTGAAGAACTGCCCCGCATGGGGGGCGTGGGCCGGGTCAGGCCAGAGCACCTCCAGCAGCCGGATGTCCGGCTGGATGGCGGTGTGGCGCAGCACCTGGGCTTCACAGCAGGCTGCACGCATGGGCGATGGCCTCCTTCATATCCACACACTCGTTGTAGGCCGCCTCGTCAAAGGCCGCGCCGGGCTGCTTTTTGTAGGCCAGCAGGATGCCCCGGCTGGAGTTGACGGTGCCGCCGTTGCCCTGGTTGAGGTACTGTGCGATGTCCTCGGCCTTGCCGCCCTGGGCGCCGTAGCCGGGGATGAGGAAGAAGCTGTCCTTGTAGCGGGCGCGGATCTCGGCGGCCTCCTCGATGTGGGTGCCCCCGATCACCAGGCCGATGGACGAATAGCCGTGCCGGCCCATGTAGTCCTTGCCCAGGGCGTTCAGCTTGTCCCCCACCAGGTCGTAGACGTGGCGGCCGTCGGCCAGCTTCTCGTATTCAAAGTCCTTGGCGCCGCCGTTGGAGGTGCGGCAGAGCACGAACAGGCCCTTGCCCTGCTTTTCCGCATAGGGCAGGTAGGGGCTGATGGAATCCAGGCCCATGTAGGGGGCCAGGGTGACGAAGTCCGCCTCAAAGTCCCCCGTAAAGTGGCCGATGGCATACATCTCGGCGGTCTTGGCGATGTCGCCCCGCTTGATGTCCGCAATGACCGGCACGCCGGCCTCCCGCACGGCCTTGAGGGTCTGGGCGTAGGCCCGCAGCCCGTCCAGGCCCAGGGCCTCATAATAGGCGATCTGCACCTTGTAGCAGCCCGCCACCGCCTTGGTGGCCTCGATCAGGGCCTTGTTGAACCGGACGATGTTCTCCCCCTTGGACAGGGTCTTATCCACGAACGTCTCGGGCAGGTAGGAAAAGTCGGTGTCCAGGCCCACGCACACCGGGCCCCGGGCCTCGACCGCCTCATACAGCTTGTCCATGTTGGTATTCATCATTCTTCCCTCTCCTTTGCTCCCTTGTTCAGTCGGCCTGGTAGGTCAGGCAGCCGCCCTTGATGGTGGCGCAGACCCGGCCGTACAGCTGCGCCCCGTCGTAGGGGCTGTTCTTCGATTTCGAGTGCAGGTTTTCCCGCTTCACCGTATAGGGCGTGTCCAGGTCCACCAGCACCAGGTCGGCGTCGTAGCCGGGCTCCAGACGGCCCTTGTTCAGCCCCAGGATCTGGGCCGGGCGCTCGCTCATCAGGACGCTCAGCGCCTCCAGGGGCAGTCCCTCGCCCCGGCACAGCTTGGTGTAGCACACCCCGAAGGCGGTCTCGCTGCCCACCATGCCGGCGGCGCCTGCGGCCTTGTCCTCCTCCGAGTGGGGGGCGTGGTCGGTGGCGATGGCGTCCACCGTGCCGTCCCGGATGCCGTCCACCAGGGCAGCCACATCGTCGGCGGTGCGGATGGGCGGATTGACCCGGTAATCGCACACATCGTCGGTGAACCACAGATGGTGGGGGGTCACCTCGCAGGTGACCGGGGCCCCCCGCAGCTTGGCCATCCGGACGGCCTCGACAGACCCCCGGGTGGAGACGTGGCACATATGCAGCCTCGTCTGGTAGTATTCGCTCAGATGGCAGTTCCGCAGCGTCTCGATGTCCTCGGCCAGACGGTAATCCCAGGGGCTGATCTCCATATCCTCGGCGTGGCTCAGGATGGTGATGCCCTTCTGATGGCAGATGGCAAAGGCCCTGGCCATGACGCTGGCGCTCTGCACCCCATGGCCGTCCTCGGTGACGAACCGCACCGTTTCGGGCAGGGTCTTGAGGTGGTCCAGGGTGCGGCCGTCAAAGTTTTGGGTGATGGACACCGTCTGGTTGGCATCGCACAGGCCCATCCGGGCGGCCTCGTCCTCCACGGCAGCCGCCTGGGCCGCCGACGAGCAGACCGGCTTGGTGTTGGGCATCAGGTTGACGAAGGTATACCCCCCCGCCGCCGCGGCCCGGCTGCCGGTGGCCACGTCCTCCTTGTACTCGAAGCCGGGGGTGCGCCAGTGGACGTGCAGGTCCACGAAGGCGGGCAGGACGGTCAGGCCGGCGGCGTCCACCACCGGTTCGTCGGGGCCGGCCAGCGCCGCAAGGCCCCGGCCCACCGCCTGGATCCTGCCGCCGCTGAGATACAGCTCCACCTCCTGGCCGTGGACGTCAACTGCATGTTGGATGAGCATGGCTGATTCCTCCTTGTCACGATCCGCGCCGGGCGCGGGCAAAAAAAAACTTTTCCCCAAAAAAGGGAAAAGTTCAACTTTCACGAACAGGGAAAACACCGGCTGCGAAAAACCCGGCTGCAAAGCACATTTTCAGCTTGTTGTACCCGTGGGCGCACAGCATGGCACACATTCCCCTTTCCTCTCCGCCGGGCTGCATCCGGCCCGGCGGGACCGGGCCTTCTCGGACGCGCCCGAATGTCTTTCAGGTATTTTATCATAGAAACGCAAAAAGTGTCAATGCTCTGGAGGGATTTTGTTTGTGAGAAGTCGGGGCGCTGTCCAGGTAAATTTTTAGTAAAGCTCACAAAAATACCGCCCCGGCGGGGGCGTTTTGCACTTTGCGGGGGCCAAAAGGGCCGCCGCGCTGTACTTTATCCCCCGCCTGTGTTAAAATAAAGGGGAACAAGACCTGTCATAAAAGCAAGGAGGGGTTTGCTTATGGGGCTGCTTGACGACGCCCGCAACATCCAGCGCAAAGACCCGGCCGCCCGCAGCGTGCTGGAAGTGATGCTGCTGTATCCGGGCTTCCACATCCTGGTGTATCACCGCATCGCCCACTGGCTGTACCGGCACGGCCACTTTTTCCTGGCCCGGTGGATCAGCCAGCGGGGCCGCCACAAGACCGGCATCGAGATCCACCCCGGGGCCACCATCGGCAGCCGGCTGTTCATCGACCACGGCATGGGCATCGTCTTTGGCGAGACCACCGAGATCGGGGACAACTGCACCATCTACCACGGGGTCACCCTGGGAGGCACCGGCAAGGACACCGGCAAGCGCCATCCCACCCTGGGCGACAACGTGCTGATCGGCGCCGGCACCAAGGTGCTGGGCCCGGTGTACATCGGGGACAACGCCCGGGTGGGCGCCGGCAGCGTGGTGCTGCGCAATCTGCCCGCCAACTGCACGGCGGTGGGCGTGCCCGCCGAAGTGGTGCGGATCAACAACAAGGCGGTCAACCCCGCCGACGACCTGGACCAGCAGGATCTGCCGGATCTGGTGGCCCAGCGGATCACCGCCCTGGACCAGCGGGTCAGCCAGCTGGAAAAAGCCGCCCAGGGAGAGCTGCCGCCCACCGCCACACAGGTGGCCGCCCGCTCCAATCCCCTGCTGCGGCCCGAGCCGGACGGGCCGGACAAGCGCTGACTGCGCTCCAGGGGGAACCCATTTCTGCGCGCAGTCGCGCGTCAGAAATTCCTTCCCCCTGGTATCCCCCTGGGGACAAAATTGAGCGCCGAACCGCGCACTCGGCCTTGCGGCCTCGCACACTCTCGGCGCTAAATTTCCCTGTATGTGTCCCGTCCATCCGCACATGTCGGCTGGACGGGACTTTTTTTGACAATCTAGAGCCTCAGGGGCGGCTTTTGTATTTATTCGTAGAGGGGGAAGCGCTCGGTCAGGGACAGCACGCGGGCGTTGATGTCCTCTTTCTGCTCGTCAAAGTTCCAGATGCAGTCGGCGATGCAGCCCGCGATGACCTTCATCTCCTCGGGACCCATGCCGCGGGTGGTCACCGCCGGGGTGCCCAGCCGCACACCCGACGTGACAAAGGGGCTGCGGGTCTCACCGGGGACGGTGTTTTTGTTGGCAGTGATGTGCACCGCGTCCAGACGGGCTTCCAGCTCCTTGCCGGTGCAGGCCTCGCTGCGCAGGTCCACCAGCATCAGGTGGTTGTCGGTGCCGCCCGATACCAGCTGCACCCCGCGGGCCATCAGCTCCCCTGCCAGCACCTGGGCGTTCTCCACGATCTTGTGGGCGTACGCCTTGAACGCGGGCTGCAAAGCCTCCCCGAAGCAGACCGCCTTGGCCGCGATGACGTGCTCGAGGGGGCCGCCCTGGGTGCCGGGGAAGACCGCCGAGTTGATCCGCTTGGCCAGCACGGGGTTGTTGGTCAGGATCAGGCCGCCGCGGGGGCCGCGCAGGGTCTTGTGGGTGGTGGTGGTCACCACGTCGGCGTAGGGCACCGGGTTCTGGTGCGCCCCGCCCGCCACCAGGCCGGCGATGTGGGCCATATCCACCATCAGGTAGGCGCCGTAGCCGTGGGCGATCTGGGCCAGCCGCTCAAAGTCGATGGCCCGGGGATAGGCCGACGCGCCCGCCACCAGCATCTTGGGCCGGGCCTTTTTGACCGCCTTCTCCACCGCGTCGTAGTCGATGCGGCCGTCCTCCCCTACCCCGTAGGAGACGAAGCGGTAATTTTTGCCCGACATATTCACCGGCGAGCCGTGGGTCAGGTGGCCGCCCTGGGACAGGTCCATCCCCATGACGGTATCCCCCAGCTCCAGCAGGGCAAAGTAGACCGCGAGGTTGGCCTGGGCGCCCGAGTGGGGCTGGACGTTGGCGTACTTTGCGCCGAACAGCTCGCAGGCGCGGCGGATGGCGATGTTCTCCACCTCATCCACATAGGCGCAGCCGCCGTAATAGCGCTTGCCCGGCAGGCCCTCGGCGTACTTGTTGGTCAGCACGCTGCCCATGGCGGCCATCACGGCCGGGGAGACGATGTTCTCACTGGCGATCAGCTCGATGTTCTGGCGCTGGCGGGTCAGCTCCCGGCCCATGGCGGCGCCCACTTCCGGGTCCACGCCGTTCACCATGCCGATGGTGTCCATCATTTCCTTATACATTTCCATACCCCTCTCTTTGTGAAAAAAGTGAAGTCCCGCCGCCCTGTGCAGCGTTTTTGCTTACTCTATCATAATAGCAAAAAAGAGGGCGCAGTACAAGCCGCCGGGCAGAAGTCACACCTTTCCGGCACACAAAAACCGCCCCTCCGGGAAAGAAGGGGCGGTCGGTATGCTTTGTATGGCCGTCAGCTGGTCAGGTTCAGTCCTTCTGGCCGTGCTTGCGGGCCTCCAGGGCGATGATGGCATCCCGGCGGGACAGGTTGATGCGGCCCTGCTGGTCGATGTCGGTGACCTTGACCACGATGGCGTCGCCCACAGCCACCACATCCTCCACCCGCTCGACCCGCTTGGTGTCCAGCTTGGAGATGTGCACAAGGCCCTCTTTGCCCGGGGCGATCTCCACAAAGGCGCCGAAGTTCATCAGGCGGGTGACCTTGCCCTTGTAGATGGCGCCGATCTCGGGATCTTCCACGATGGTCTTGATGGTGAAGATGGCCCGCTTGGCGTCCTCCTGGTCGATGGCCGAGACAAAGACGTGGCCGTCCTCCTGCACGTCGATCTTGCAGTTGCAGTTGGCGCAGATCTCCTGGATCACCTTGCCGCCCTTGCCGATGACGTCCTTGATCTTGTCGGTGGGGATGACGATGCTGAACATCTTGGGCGCCCAGCGGCTCAGCTCATGGCGGGGCTCGGCGATGACCGGCTTGATGATCTCATCCAGGATATACAGCCGGCCCTTGCGGCACTTCTCAAAGGCGTCCGCGATGATCTCGTAGGTCAGGCCGTCGATCTTGATATCCATCTGGATGGCGGTGATGCCCTTGCGGGTGCCGCCCACCTTGAAGTCCATGTCGCCGTGGAAATCCTCCACGCCCTGGATGTCCAGCATGGTCATCCAGCGGTCGCCCTCGGTGATCAGGCCGCAGCTGATGCCGGCCACCGGCGCCTTGATGGGCACGCCCGCATCCATCAGGGCCAGAGTGGAGCCGCAGATGGAAGCCTGGGAGGTGGAGCCGTTGGAGCTGAGCACCTCGGACACGCAGCGGATGGTGTAGGGGAAGTCCTCCATCGAGGGCAGCACCGGCACCAGGGCGCGCTCGGCCAGGGCGCCGTGGCCGATCTCACGCCGGCCGGGGCTGCGGGGCGAACGGGCCTCGCCCACCGAATAGGGCGGGAAGTTGTAGTGGTGGATATACCGCTTGGTCTGCTCGTCGGTCAAATCGTCCATGGTCTGGCTGTCCTTGGTGCCGCCCAGGGTACAGGTGGTCAGCACCTGGGTCTGGCCGCGGGTGAACATACCCGAACCGTGGACCCGGGGCAGGATGCCCACTTCGGCGGCCAGGGGCCGGATCTCGTTGATGCCGCGGCCGTCCACCCGCTTGCCCTCGTCCAGCAGCCAGCGGCGGACGATCTGCTTTTGCATCTTGTAGCTGATCAGATCCAGGTCGGCGGCGGACAGGTCGGGGTACTCGGCGGCGATGTCGTCCAGGATGGGCAGCAGCGCCGCGTCCCGCACGTTCTTGTCATCGGTGTCCATGGCAGCCTTGAAGCGGTCCAGGTACTTGTCCCGCACCGCGTGGAAGATATCCATGTCGATGCCCGCGGTCTGGAACTGCACCTTGGGCTTGCCCCGCTCGGCCACGATGCCGTTGATGAAGGCGATCACCTTCTTGATCTCCACATGGGCGTCCTTGATGGCCTGCAGCATGGTGTCCTCGTCCACCTCGTTGGCGCCGGCCTCGATCATGACGATCTTGTCCATGGTGCCGGCCACCGTCAGGGCCAGGTCGCTGACCTGCCGCTGCTCATAGGTGGGGTTGAGGACGATCTCGCCCTCCACCAGGCCCACCTGCACCCCGGCGATGGGGCCGTTCCAGGGGATCTCGGAGACGGCGGTCACCAGCGACGCGCCGATCATGCCGGCGATCTCGGGGCTGCAATCGGGGTCCAGGCTCATGACGGTCATGGTGATGCAGACGTCGTTGCGCATCTCCTTGGGGAACAGGGGGCGCATGGGGCGGTCCACCACACGGCTGGTCAGGATGGCGCGCTCGCCGGGACGGCCCTCACGGCGCATAAAGCTGCCGGGGATGCGGCCCGCAGCGTAGAGCTTCTCCTCGTATTCCACACTCAGGGGGAAGAAGTCCACCCCTTCCCGGGGCTTGGGGCTCATGGTGACGTTGCACAGCACCACCGTCTCACCGTAGCGGATCAGGGCGCTGGCGTTGGACAGGCCGCACATCTTGCCCATCTCGACCTTGAAGGGGCGGCCGGCCAGTTCCATCTCGTAGACCTTGTAGTGGGGGAATGTCTCTTTGCGGGAGCCGAATTCGATTGCCATCTAGTTACCTCCTTGTTCATCCAGGCGCTCTGGGCGCCTGCCTTCCAAGGCCGGCCGCCGCGGGCTATAGCAATAAGTCCAGCGCCCAAGCCGCAGCTTGGGCCCTCGATTTACTGCTGCAACACGCAGCGGCGGCCCTGCTTACCGATGTTTGATCCATACCCCGGGGGCCAAAACAAAAAGGCAGGCACCTGTGCATGGCGCCTGCCCCTCGTTCATTGTAATTACTTGCGCAGACCCAGCGTTGCGATCAGGGCGCGGTAGCGCTCCACATCCTTCTTCTGCAGGTAAGCCAGCAGATTGCGGCGGCGGCCGACCATCTTCAGCAGACCGCGGCGGCTGTGGTGATCGTTGGGGTTCTTCTTCAGGTGCTCGTTCAGCTCATTGATGTGAGCGGTCAGCAGAGCGACCTGCACCTCGGGGGAGCCGGTGTCCTTCTCGTTGAGGGCGACCTTGGCCATAACTTCCTGTTTGTTCATTTGTATCTACCTCTTTCCATGAATTCTGCCGTGACGAGGCGGTGGGAACCGGTCCTCCCATTGTGGGCATACTCCCAGCGCTGCGCCGCGGTAACGTGGATAGTATAGCAAAAATGCACACAAAAAGCAAGCGTCCGGAACGGGATTTGTTGAAACAATTTTTTCTGTCCGCGCCTTTGGCCCCAAAACGCACTTGCGTCCGGGCCCAAACACGGTATACTATATGTAGTTTATCCGAAAGGAAGGAACCTGTTCCATGCACGATGCATTTTCCCGGCGCAGCTTTTTGAAGGCGGGCGCCCTCACCGCGGCCGGCCTGTGGGCCGCGCCGCAGCTCCCGGCCCAAGCCGCCCCCGGCCCGCAGCCCCTCCGGGGGACCCTCCGCCCCACCCGCTGGGGCCAGGTGCAGGGCGGGCAGACCGCCCACGGGGCCCTTGTCTGGTATGGGGTGCCCTATGCCGCCGCGCCCGCCGGGCTGCTGCGGTGGCAGCCGCCCCAGGACCCCGCGTCCTGGACCGGGCCTCTGGACTGCACCGCCCCCGCTCCCCTGGCCCTGCAGCCCTGCAACGGGATGCCTGTGGGCGTCGAGGACTGCCTCCGGCTGGACATCTACGCCCCCGACGGGGCCGCGCAGCTGCCGGTGGTGGTGTATTTCCACGGCGGCGGCAACCGCACCGGCTCCACCCGGGAGATGTCCGGCGCCAAGCTGGCCGCCCGGGCCGGCTGCGTCTTTGTGTCGGTGGGATACCGGCTGGGGCTGCTGGGCTTCAACTGTCTGCCCGCCCTCCAGAACGGCCCCGACAGCACCGGCAACTACGCCCTGCTGGACGCGGCCAAAGCCTTTGACTGGGTGCGGGACAACATCGCCGCCTTTGGCGGGGACCCCGGCAACGTCACCGCCATGGGCTTTTCGGCGGGCGGCCGGGACGTGCTGGCCATGCTGGCCAGCCCCTGCTTTGCCGGGCGGTTCCACAAGGCGGTGTCCCTGTCCGGGGGACTGTCGGCGGCGGACCCCCAGGCCAGCGCCCGGCAGATCGCGCGGGCCTTTGCCCCGCTGGCGGTGGAGGACGGCCTGTGCCCCGACCCGGAGACCGCCTTCGGCTGGCTGCTGGAGGACCGGGAGGAGGTGCGCCGCTGGCTGTACGATCTGGACCCCGCCCGCATCTGTATGCAGATGCCCGACGGGGGCGATCTGCGGATGAGCAGCTTCCCCCATCTGTACGCCGACGGGGTCACCCTGCCCCGGGACGGTTTTGCCCGGGGCGCCTGCAACGCCGTCCCCCTGCTGCTGGCCACCGCCAGCACCGAGTTCAGCCTGTTCAACCCCTTCCCCGACTTCTACCAGGCCCAGGGCCTCACGGCCGGCGAGGCCGCGGCGGCCCGGCAGTGGGCCGTCGGGTATGGCTCCGAGCTCTACCAGCTGTACAACGGGCCCGCCGCCGCCCGGACCCTGACCGACGGCGGGTACGCCGCCCCCATCTGGCTGTGCCGCATCGCCTACGGCGCGCCGGACAGCCGCAGCCCCATCCATGCCCTGGGCCTTGGCTCTTACCACGGCATCTGCCTGCCCATGCTGTCGGACGAAAACGACCTGGCGGGCCTGGCCGGCCTTTCGAGCGCGGGCTTTGCCGCCATGAGCGACGCTTTCCTCCAGGCGGTGGGCGCTTTCCTGCGCACCGGGACGCCCCGGGCCGACGCTCTGCCCGCCTGGCAGCCCTGGACCGCCGACCGCCCCGAAGCCCTGGTACTGGACGCCGATGACCGGACGCTGGATGCGTGCATCCGGCCCGCCCCCGCCGGCTGCGACGGCATCCTGAACGCCATGGAAGCGGACGGCGCCCTCACCCCCCACGCCAAAGAGGTGACCATCCGCACGGTGCTGAACGGACGGCTGTTCAGCGCCGCCCTAGACGCGCGCTGGCACAACCCCAGCCTCTGGACCTGACCGCAAGACGCAAAAAGCCCGCTGCTCCAAAAGCAGCGGGATTTTTTCAGACTGTCAAAAAAGTCCCGTCCAGCCGACATGTGCGGATGGATGGGACACATACAGGGAAATTTGGCGCTGAGAGTGTGCGAGGCCGTAAGGCCGAGTGCGCGGTTCAGCGCTAAATTTTGTCCCCAGGGGGATACCAGGGGGAAGGAATTTCTGACCCGCGTATGCGGGCAGAAATGGGTTCCCCCTGGAGCGTGTCGTTTTTCGACACGCTGTTTATTGGAAATATTCCTGGGCGCGGCGGGCGGCGTTTTGGATGCAGTCCCGCAGCTGGTCCAGGGTATCGAATTTTTTGCTGGGGCTCAGGTAGGCAAAGAACTCCACCACCGGGTCCGCGCCGTACAGATCGCCCGAGAAACCGGGGATGAAGGTCTCGCAGGTGACCTTGGCGGGATCGTCGTTGACGGTGGGCCGGGAGCCCAGACCGGTGGCCGAAGGATAGCTGGCCCCTCCGATGGTGGTGCGGGTGATGTAGATGCCGTACCGGGGCAGCTGGTAGCCTGCGGGGTAGATCTGGTTGATGGTGGGCACACCCAGGGTGCGGCCCAGCCCTGCCCCATGCTGCACCGGGAACCGGATGGCATAGGGCGCGCCCAGCATGGCGTTGGCGGCGGGGATGTCGCCTCCCTCCAGGGCAGAGCGGATGCGGCTGGAGGAGACCGGCTTGCCCTCGAACTGGGCCATGGGCTGGACATATACCTCCACGCCCAGGGGGGCGCACAGCTGGCGCAGCAGGCCGGGGTCGCCGGCGGCTTTGGCCCCAAAGGTGAAGTTTTCCCCGCAGAACAGGGCCCTGGCCCGGCAATCGGTCACCAGCCCCCGCACGAACTGCTCGGGGGTCATGGCCTGGATGTCCTCAAAGGCGGGGACCAGGTAATGCTCCACCCCCAGGCCGGCGATGATCCGGTGCTTGTCCTCGGTGGACAGCAGCCGGCGGCCCTTCATCTTGCTGCCGGCCGGCAGCTGGAAGGTGAACACCGCCGGAGCGGCCCCATGGGCCCTGGCCCAGTCCACCGCCCCGCCGATCACCGCACGGTGGCCCAGATGGATGCCGTCGAAGTAGCCCAAAGCCACCGCGCTGCCCTGCTTGTCCCCCAGATCCAGGGGGGACATGGTTGGATAGATCTGCATAGTTCCTCTTTATATCTTCAGCAAGCGGCGGCCCGGGTCAGCCCCGCTCCACAAACAGTTTTTCCACGCGCAGCACCCCGCCTGTCACATTGGCCAGGCCCAGAAAGGCGCCGGCGGCGTCCCGCACCCGGTATCGCCCGTCCGGGGCCGGATAGCGGCTGGTGGGGCAGCCATTCATCAGATGGGCGGCCACCCGCGCGTCCGCCGTCAAAAGCGGCAGCGGCTCGAACACCCGCTCCACCGGCAGCAGCAGCGCCTCCAGCGTCCCCTGCTGCCGCGCCTCCAGGATGCAGTCCATGGTGTGGGCGTCGGCCTCGGCAAAAAGGCCCGCCCGGACCCGCCGCAGCGCGCTCATGGTGCCGAGCTGGCCCATGGCCGCCGCGATCTCCTCCAGCAGGGTACGGATATAGGTGCCCTTGGAGCAGCGCACCAGCAGCGTGTATTCCCCGGGGGCCGGGCTGCCCTGGTACTCGATGGCGTAGACCTGGATGGGCCGGGGCTTGCGCTCCACCTCCAGGCCCTGGCGGGCCGCCTTGTAGAGGGGCTGGCCGTTCACCTTCACCGCCGAGTACATGGGGGGCGTCTGCATCTGGGGCCCTACGAACCGGGGCAGTACCTCCAGCAGCTCCTTCTCTCCCCCCGTGACGGGGCGCTGTTCCAGCACCCTGCCGGTGACGTCCCCGGTATCGGTGCGGCAGCCCAGGCGCAGGACGGCCCGGTAGGTCTTGTCATGGTCCAGCTGGAGGTCCACCGCCTTGCTGGCAGAGCCGCAGAACACGGGCAGCACCCCGGTGGCCATGGGGTCCAGCGTACCGCTGTGCCCCAGCTTGCGGGTGCCCAGCACCCCCCGCAGTTTGGCAATGACGTCAAAGCTGGTCCAGCCGGCGGGCTTGTCCACCACAAGGATCCCCTGCATCATGGCCGGGCCTCCTCGCCGGCGTCCAGCACCGCCCGGGCCTCGGCCAGCACCGCCTGCCGGGCGTTGTCCAGCGTGCCCAGCAGTTCACAGCCTGCGGCCCGCAGGTGCCCGCCGCCGCCCAGACGCCGGGCGATGGCGCAGGCGTCCACCCCTTTGGCGGTGCGGATGCTGACCCGCCAGCTGCCGCCGGGCAGCTGACGGAAGGTCAGGCCCACCTGCACCCCTTCGATGCCGATGGGCAGGGCGGTCAGCTCGTCCAGGTCGGCGGGGTCGGCGCCGCTGGCGGCCGTCTCGTCCCGGTCCAGCCAGATGACGGCGCACCGGCCCTCCAGCTCGTAGGTCAGGTGGCTGCGGGCGATCCGCTCGGCCTCCATCTGGCCCCGGCTCCGGGTGGCGAACAGGATGGTGTTCAGCTCCTCCACCCGGGCCCCGGCCTCGATCAGGCCGGCGGCCACCCGGTGGGTGCGGGCGGTGGTGTTGGCAAAGCGGAAGCAGCCGGTGTCGGTGGCAAGGCCGGTGTACAGGCAGTCGGCCACCAGCGGGGTGATCTCAGCCCCCATGGCCTGCAGCACCTCCCACAGCAGTTCGGCCGCGGCTGCCGCCGAGGCGTCCAGCAGGGTGCAGTCGGCATAGCCTCCGTTGCCCGCATGGTGGTCGATGCACAGATCCACATGGCGGCTGTAAGCGGGCATCAGGCCCGCATCCCCCAGCAGGGCCACCCCTGCCACATCCACCGCCACCACCAGATCCGGGACAAACTCGCCCCGGAACAGCCTGGGCCGGGTGAAGGACAGGCGGGGCGGGATGGGGTCGGCGCAGAGCACCGCCGCCTGGCGGCCCATGCCGTTGAGGACATGGCAGAGGGCGGCGCCGCAGCCGATGGTATCCCCGTCGGGGTTCTTGTGGCACAGGATCAGCACCTGCCCAGCTTCCAGCAGCCGGGCAGCGGCCTGTTCCACATGCATGGATTGGGTCATAGCTGTCGTCATCCTTTCCGGCGCAGGGTCACGCATCCTCTGCGGGACCGTCCTCATCCACCTTCAGGTCCTTGAGCAGCTGGTTGATGTGGGCGGCATAGGCCGCGCCGTCATCCTCCACGAACACCAGCCGGGGGGCCTTGCGGATGTGCATTTTGCGGCTCAGCTCGGTGCGCACATGGCCGGCGGCCCCGTTCAGGGCCTGGACCACCGGGGCGGGGCCGCCCTCATGGCCCATGACGCTGACATACACCTTGGCCACATCCAGGTCGGCCGTCACATCCAGCCGGGTGACGGTCAGCAGGCCCCCCTCCAGGCGGGGGTCCTTCAGGCGGGAAATGATGGCGATCAGCTCCCGCTTCATATCCTGGGCCAGACGGCCCATATTTTTTTCAGACATAGCTTTTCTCCCTTCTCACGGCGCGCGAAAAACGGCCCGTCATGCTCTTGGTCCGGGGAGCGCTCAGTCGCGGTACTCCTCCATCCGGAAGGCCTCGTACACGTCGCCCTCCTTCACGTCCGAGAACTTGGCCAGGGTGACGCCGCACTCGTAGCCCTCGGCCACTTCCTTGACGTCGTCCTTGAAGCGGCGCAGGGATGCGATCTCGTCCTCCGCGATGACGATGCCGTCCCGCACCACACGGATCTTGCTGTCCCGGGTGATCTTGCCCGAGGTGACGCGGCAGCCGGCCACGGTGCCCACGCTGCTGATCTTGTACACCTGGCGCACCTGCAGCTCGCCCAGGGACACCTCGCGGTATTTGGGCGCCAGCATGCCCTTCATGGCATCGGACACATCGTTGATGGCGTCGTAGATGACGCGGTACATCCGCATTTCCACCTTGGTGGCCGCGGCGGCCTCCTTGGCGATGTTGTCGGGGCGGACGTTGAAGCCGATGATGATGGCGTTGGATGCGTCGGCCAGGTCCACGTCCGACTTGCTGATGGCGCCCACGCCGGCGTGGATGACCCGCACCCGCACTTCCTCGTTGGACAGCTTCTCCAGCGACTGCTTGACGGCCTCGGCAGAGCCCTGCACGTCGGCCTTGACCACGATGGCCAGTTCCTTCATGTCGTTCTGGGCCATCTGGGTGAACAGGTTATCCAGGGTGACCTTCTGGAAGGCGGAGAACTGCTTCTCCTTGGCGGCAGCGGCGCGCTTCTCGGCCAGCTCACGGGCCAGGCGCTCGTCGGCCACCGCCTCGAACAGGTCGCCCGCCTCGGGCACGGCGGTCAGGCCGGTGATCTCCACGGGGGTGGAGGGGGTGGCGTTGGCAATGGAACGGCCCTTGTCGTCCCGCATGGTGCGCACGCGGCCCACGGCGGTGCCGGCGATCAGCACATCGCCGATGTGCAGCGTGCCGTTCTGGACCAGCAGGGTGGCGATGGGGCCCTGGCCCTTGTCCAGGCGGGCTTCCACCACGGCGCCCTTGGCGCGGCGGTTGGGGTTGGCCTTCAGCTCCATCACCTCGGCCTCCAGGGCGATGCGCTCCAGCAGGTCGCTGATGCCCTTGCCGGTGAGGGCGGACACCGGGATGCAGGCGGTATCGCCGCCCCAGTCCTCGGCGATGAGGCCGTACTTGGTCAGGTCCTCCATCACCCGCTCGGGGTTGGCGGTGGGTTTATCCATCTTGTTGATGGCCACGATCACCTTGACGTTGGCGGCCTTGGCGTGGTTGATGGACTCGATGGTCTGGGGCATGATGCCGTCATCGGCAGCCACCACCAGCACCGCGATGTCGGTCATGTTGGCGCCGCGGGCACGCATGGAGGTGAACGCCTCGTGGCCGGGGGTATCCAGGAAGGTGATCAGGTCATCCCCCACCTTGACCTGGTACGCGCCGATGGCCTGGGTGATGCCGCCGGCCTCGCCGGCCGTGACGTTGGTCTTGCGGATGGCGTCCAGGATGCTGGTCTTGCCGTGGTCGACGTGGCCCATGACGCAGACCACCGGGGGACGGGGCTGCAGATCGGCTTCGTTGTCCTGCTCCGGCTCGAACAGACGCTCCTCGATGGTGACGTGCACCTCGTGCTCCACCTTGGCGTGGAACTCCTCGGCGATGAGGGAGGCGGTATCGAAATCGATGACGTCGTTGATGGCGTGCATCTCGCCCATCTGCATGAACTTGGCGATCACCTTGCCGGCCTGCTGCTTGAGCCGGGCGGCCAGCTCACCCACCGTGATCTCGTCGGGGATGGACACCTTCAGCTGGGCGTTGCGGGCCTTCTCCAGCTGGATGCGCTGCATCCGCTCGGCCTCGGTCTCCCGCTTGCCCTTCTGGTACTGCTGGCGCTGGCGCTGGCCCCGCTGGGTGAACTTCTGCTTGTTGCCCTGGGGGGTGGGCTTGCGGCGGTTCTCGGTGTTCTTGGTGGAGGCCAGGTCGTCGTAACGCACGTCGAAGCGGTCCACGTTGACATCCACCGTGCGGGTATCCACCGTCACCTGGTTGTCCTGGCGCTTGACCTGCACCGATTCGGCGGCAGAGGCCTTGGTGCCGGTCTCCCGGCCCAGCTCACTGAGGGAGACGGTCTTTTCGTCCCGCTTCTTGTGGGCCTGGGGCGCGGGCTTGTGCTTTTCGGCCGGCTGCTGCTTTGCGCCCTGTTTGGCGCCGCCGCTGCTGCCGGCGCCCTTCTGGCCGTTCTTGGCGGCGGGGGCGGGGGCGGCCTTGGGCTCGGGCCGGGCGCTGTTCAGGAAGGCCGACAGGTCCGCCTCGCTGTTCTGGCTGCTGAGACGGTCCAGCAAAAGGTTCAGCTCCTTTTCTTCCAGGGTGGAGCTGTTCTTTTTGTCCTTGATCCCGGCCTGGGTCAAGGTGTCGAGGATCTTCTTGACCGAAAGGCCGGTGTCCTTTGCAAAATCTGTGACTTTATATTTTACGATCATTCGCTTATATCCTCCTCGTATTTGATGGCGCCGCAGGCCTGCAGCCGGTCATAGCAGAGCTTTGCCAGGTTGCGGTCGGTGACGGCGCATACGGCCATGGGCCGGCGGCCCAGGGGGGCCAGCCGCTCCATGGTCAAAGGCAGGGCCAGCACGTCCACCACGTCGCCGATGCTCGCGCGCAGGCGGCTCGCGGTCTTGGGGCTGGCATCGGCGGCGGTGAGCGCCAGCCAGGCTTTGCCGCTGAGGGCGGCTTCCTCCACGGCGTCAAACCCCATCACCAGCCTGCCCGCCTTGCGGCACAGGCTGAGGGCCTGGAACAAAGCGTCCTCGGGGGGCATGGCGGGCTTGGGCGCAGCTTTAGCTTTGGGCATCGGTTCCCTCCTTCTGGACGGCGGCCAGCTGGTCGGCCAGCTGCTGGTAGACCCCTGCGGGCACGGGCTGTTCAAAGCTGCGCTCCAGGGCTTTCTTTTTCTGCGCCTTGGCCAGGCAGGCGGGGTCAGGGCACAGATACGCGCCCCGGCCCGGCTTTTTGCCGGTGGTGTCGATGGAGATGGTCCCGTCGGGACCCCGCACCACCCGCACCAGCTCCTTTTTGGGGCGGCTGGTCTGGCAGCCCACGCACTGGCGCATGGGGATCTTTTTTTGCGGCTTGTGCTGCGGCATCACACGTCCCTCCCCCGTCATTCGGCGGCGGGTGCCGCCTCAGGGTCTGCCTGCGCGGGCCGGGCCTCGGCCTCGGCCTTGGGCTCCTCCTGGGGCT
This sequence comes from Faecalibacterium sp. An121, assembly GCF_002160915.1. GTDB lineage: Bacteria > Bacillota > Clostridia > Oscillospirales > Ruminococcaceae > Faecalibacterium > Faecalibacterium avium. The sequence goes on along the minus strand of NZ_NFLM01000024.1, from coordinate 9,812 downwards.
CCTCGCCATAGTAGCCGCTCTCGGGGCGGATGTCGATGTTGTAGCCGGTCAGCCGGGCGCACAGGCGGGCGTTCTGGCCCTTGTTGCCGATGGCCAGGCTGAGCTGGTTGTCGGGGACGGTGACCCGGCACGAGCGGCTCTCGCCGGGCAGCAGCTCCACCTTCAGCACCTTGGCGGGGCTGAGGGCCGAGGCGATGAAGGCGGCGGGATCGTCGCTCCACTGCACGATGTCGATCTTCTCGCCGTGCAGATGGCCCACCACGGCGGCCACACGGTCCCCGCGGGGGCCGATGCAGGCCGAGACGGGGTTGACGTTGGCGTCCCGGCTGGACACCGCCATCTTGGTGCGGGTACCGGCCTCCCGGGCGATGGCCTTGACCTCCACCGTGCCGTCGAAGATCTCGGGCACTTCCAGCTCGAACAGGCGCTTGACCAGGCCGGGATGGGTGCGGCTGATCATGACGCGGGGGCCGCGCTCGGTGGCGGCCACGTCGATGACATAGACCTGCAGCTGCTGGCCCTCGGTGTAGCTCTCGCCCGGCACCTGCTCGCTGCGGGGCAGCACGGCTTCGCCGCCCTTGCCCATATCCACGGCCACCAGGCCCCGCTCGTGGTCCACGCGGGTGACGGTGGCCATGACGATGTCGTGGCTCTTGGACTGGATCTCGCTGAGCTGCTGGCTGCGCTCGGCCTCCCGGATGCCCTGCCGGATGACGTGCTTGGCGGTCTGGGCGGCGATGCGGCCGAAGTCCCGGGTCTTGAGGGGGGTGATCACCCGGTCGCCCACCTGGTAGGTGCGGCGCAGGGTCTGGGCCTTGCTGAGGGGCAGCTGGGTGTGCTCGTTCTCCCAATCCTCGTCGGCCACCACGTCCTGCACCAGGGCCACGTTGAAGGCGCCTGCGGCGGGGTCGATCTCCACGATGACGTTGTCGTCCTCCACATCGTAGTTCTTTTTGACGGCGATCACGATCGCCGCCCGGATCTTCTCGATCAGATATTCGGCGGTGATGCCCCGTTCATGCTCCAGCATGGTGAGGGCCTCGAAGAATTCATTGTTGCCTGCCATTTTTCGGTATTCCTCCCAATATGTTGATTAAAACAAGTCCTCATCGTCGCACAGCTGGGCCTTGCTGACCGCGGTCAGCTCCACCGTGACGGGGCCCTCGGCGGTGTCCAGGGTGACGGCGCCGCCCTGGCGGCCGGTCAGGACGCCTTCCAGCTGGCGGCGGCCTGCCGCGTCGGGCCGGTACAGCCGCAGCCGCACCGTTTGGCCGGTCAGGGCGTCGTAGTGCTCAGGCCGGGTGAGCCGGCGGCCCAGACCCGGGGAGCCCACCTCCAGATAGTAGCTCTGGGGGATGGGGTCGACCTCGTCCAGCACCGGGTCCAGCGCATGGGACACGGCGGCGCAGGTATCGGTGTCCATCGGGCCGTCCCGGTCGATCAGTACCCGCAGATACCATTCCGGACCTTCTTTTTCAAATACCACGTCCCAAAGCCGCAGTCCCATGTCCTCGACGATGGGACGCACCAGCGCTTCCACGCGCTGCGCGGTATTCCCGCTCGCTTGCTTCGCCATGTTGAAAACCTCCATATCAAACAAGAAAAGCGGACCTTGCGGCCCACTTTCCATTCAATCGTGTATTCGTACTATCAGAATATACCACACATCGGCGGAATATGCAAGAGTGTGGAGCCAAAAGGCGCCGGTATTTTCCCGCGCCGCGCGCCAAAAAGGTCCCCCGCGCCCGGCACAGGGCGGCAGAGGACCCGCGCGCAGGACATTTCGGCCCGCCTGCCGGGGCTTTTAGAACGCCATCTTTTCCTCCAGCCAGGCGCGCAGCTGGGTGATGGGCATACGCACCTGCTCCATGGTGTCGCGGTCGCGGACGGTGACGCAGCCGTCGGCAGCGATGCCCTTGGCCTCGTCGCCCACCGTGTCGAAGTCCACCGTGATGCAGTAGGGGGTGCCGATCTCATCCTCACGGCGGTAGCGCTTGCCGATCGAGCCGGTCTCGTCGTAGTCCACCATGAAGTATTTGCACAGTTCGTTGCGGATCTCCATCGCCTTGGGCGCCAGCTTCTTGCTCAGGGGCAGCACCGCGCACTTGTAGGGGGCCAGGGCCGGGTGCAGGTGCAGCACCGTGCGCACGTCCTCCTTGCCCTTGGCGTCGGTCAGGCGCTCCTCGTCGTAGGCCTCGCACAGGAAGGCCAGGGCCACACGGTCACAGCCCAGGGACGGCTCGATGACGTAGGGGATATAGTGCTCGCCGGTCTCGGCGTCGTAGTACTCCAGGCTCTTGCCCGAGGCTTCCTGGTGGCGGCCCAGGTCGTAGTTGGTGCGGTCTGCGATGCCCCACAGCTCGCCCCAGTCGGTGAAGGGGAAGGCGTACTCGATGTCGGTGGTGGCGCGGCTGTAGAAAGCCAGCTCGGCCGCCTCGTGGTCGCGCAGGCGCAGGTGCTCCTCCTTGATGCCCAGGCTCAGCAGCCAGTTCTTGCAGAACTCCTTCCAGTAGGCGAACCACTCCAGATCGGTGCCCGGCTTGCAGAAGAACTCGCACTCCATCTGCTCGAACTCCCGGGTGCGGAAGGTAAAGTTGCCCGGGGTGATCTCATTGCGGAAGGCCTTGCCCACCTGGCACACGCCGAAGGGCAGCTTGCGGCGGGTGGTGCGCTGGATGTTGGCAAAGTTGACAAAGATGCCCTGGGCCGTCTCGGGCCGCAGATAGCACACCGAGGAGCTGTCCTCGGTGACGCCGATGGCCGTCTTGAACATCAGGTTGAACTTGCGGATGGGGGTGAAATCGTGCTTGCCGCAGACCGGGCAGACCACCTGGGGATGCTCGGCGATGAACTGATCCATCTCATCAAAGCTCATGGCGTCCACGTTCACGTCGGGGAACTCGTCCGCGATCAGCTTGTCGGCCCGGTGGCGGGCCTTGCAGGCACGGCAGTCCAGCAGGGGGTCCGAGAAGCTGGCCACATGGCCGGTGGTCACCCAGGTCTGGGGGTTCATCAGGATGGCCGCATCCAGGCCCACATTATAAGGGCTCTCCTGGACGAACTTCTTCAGCCACGCCTTTTTGACGTTGTTCTTGAACTCGACGCCCAGAGGGCCGTAGTCCCAGCTGTTGGCCAGGCCGCCGTAAATTTCCGACCCGGGAAAGACAAAGCCCCGGTTCTTGCACAGGGCCACGATCGTATCAAGGGTCTTTTCGCTGTGTTCCATAGTATTCCATTCCTTTCCGTCCGCGGCTGGCTTGCCGCGTCGCTGCGTGGAGCCCGGGCGCACCCCGGGCGTGTACCCCTCTACTTTACCATGACCCGGGCCAAAACACAAGTGGCGTCTTGTGCCGCCGGGCCCTTTGGGTTATACTGATACCAAAACCACCCCGAATGCAGAAAGGAAATCCGACCCATGGAACATTTCGATACGCTTTTAGCCAAATACGCCGACTTCATCGTGCGGGTGGGCTGCAACGTCCAGCCGGGGCAGACCCTCATCATCGGCGCCCCGCTGGAGGCCGCCCCCCTGGCCCGTCTGTGCGCCGCCAGCGCCTTTGACGCCGGCGCCCGGGACGTGCGGGTGGACTGGAGCGACGACGCCCTCACCCGCATCCGCCTGGAAAAAGGGGCCGAGGAGGCCCTGTGCGACGTCAAGCCCTACCTGCTGCGCAGCTACCTGGACTACGCCGAGAGCGAAGGCGGGGTCTGCGTGCTCAACCTGCTGGCCGACGATCCCGAAGCCCTGGCCGGGCTGGACGCCGGCAAGGTCAGCCGGGTGAGCACCGCCCGCCGCAAGGCCCTGGCCCCCTGGCGCAGCTACACCATGAACGACCGGGTCCAGTGGTCCATCGCGGCCATGCCCTCGGCGGCATGGGCCCGCAAACTCTTCCCCGGCCTGTCCCGGGACGACGCCGTCGAAAAGCTGTGGCAGCTCATCTTCGACACCTGCCGGGTCACCGGCGGGGACCCTGTGGGGGCGTGGAAGGCCCATCTGGACCGTCTGACCGGGCTGCGGGACAAGTTGAACCGGCTGGATCTGGAATCGGTGCGGTTCGAGAGCGGCAACGGCACCGACCTGACGGTGGGGCTGGCCGACGGCGCCGTCTGGGAGAGCGCCGGCAGCGTCAGCGAGAAGGGGGTGCCCTTCCTGCCCAACATCCCCACCGAGGAGGTGTTCACGGCGCCCCACCGGGACAAGGTGGAGGGCGTGGCGTACGGCACCAAGCCCTACATCCACAACGGCCAGACCATCCGGGGCTTCCACGTCACCTTTGAGAAGGGCCGGATCACCGCCTACGGCGCCGAGGAAAACGAGGCTCTGCTGGGCGAGATCCTGGACACCGACGAGGGCGCCCGCCACATCGGCGAGGTGGCCCTGGTCCCCGCCTCCAGCCCCATCAACCGCAGCGGCGTCATCTTCTGCAACACCCTCTTTGACGAGAACGCCGCCTGCCACATCGCCTTCGGGGCCAGCTATCCCGGCACCACCCGGGGCGGCGCCGGCCTGACCGAGGAGCAGCTCCTGGCCCGCGGCATGAACCAGTCCCTCATCCACGAGGACGTGATGATCGGCGCAGAGGACACCCGCATCACCGGCCGCACCCGCGCCGGCGAGACGGTGGCCCTGTTTGAAAACGGCGAGTGGGTGCTGTGAGGCCGGACGGCAAGGGGGCGCTATGCAAAACATCGACCTGATCTGCCTGGGCAAGCTGAATGCCCGGTACTGCGCCGAGGGGGTGGCGGAATACGCCAAGCGGCTTTCGGCCTTCGTCCATTTCCGGGTGGTGGAGCTGCCCGAGGAGAAGATCGAAGAAAAGAACGCCTCCCCCGCCCTGGTGGCCCGGGCCCTGGACAAAGAGGGCAAGGCCATCCTGGGCAGCCTGCGCAAGGGGCAGGCCCTGGTGGCCCTGTGCGTGGAAGGCAAGCTGGTCTCCAGCGAGGACATCGCCGCCCTGCTGGCCCAAAGGGCGGGCAGCGGCGCCGGGGACGTGGCCTTTGTGATCGGCTCGTCCCACGGGCTGTCCGACCAGGTCAAGCGGGCGGCCGCGGCCCGCATCAGCCTGGGGCGGATCACCCTGCCCCACCAGCTGGCCCGCCTGGTGCTGACCGAACAGCTCTACCGCGCCTGCACCATCAACGCCGGCATGAAATACCACAAATAAGCAAATAAAATAAATAACACAGCCCCCGCTTTCCTGACGAGAAAGCGGGGGTCATTTGCGTCACTCCATGGTCTGCTGTTCGGCGATGTCCTCCCCGCGCAGCAGCGCGCCCAGCGCAGGCAGGGTGCGCACACGGTAGCGGTGGGGGTCGGCCAGGTCGATGCCGGCCGCCGGCCGCACCGAGGTGATGGACTGGTTCTTTTTCAGGGTCACCACCGCCACGCCCTGGCTGTCCCGGGTGGACTTTTCGGCGATCTGGGCAGTGCCGGCCAGCAGCAGACGCCCGGCGCTGGTGCGGATGGCGATGTCGGTCTCCTCCGGCACGAACAGCAGCGCCGCCAGAGGCTCCTTGTCGCAGTAGGCCCGCAGCAGCTTGCGGCGGTTCTGCTTGGTGGCGTAGGCCGACAGGGGGATCTTGGCGCACTTGCCGCTGGCAAAGAAGAACAGCATCCAGCCGCTGTAATCCCCCGTCAGCACCATGGCGATGGGGTTCTCCCCCTCCTCCATCCCCAGACGGGTGGGCAGGTAGATCCCCATCTGCCCCACCTTGCCGTCCTCGAACTCAGCCAGGCGGATCTTGTACACCTGATGGCGGTCGGTGAAGAAAAGGGCCTCCAGGTTGTTGCGGGCCTCGGCCTGCACCACGATCTCGTCCCCTTCCTTCAGCTTGTGGGCGCCCGCGGTGCGCAGGCTCTGGGGCGGGATCTTCTTGAGGTAGCCCTCCCGGGTGAAGAACACCGTCACCGGGTAGTCGGGCACCTCCTCCCGGGCCTCGGCCTCCTCCTGGGGCAGGTCGTAGAGGATCTCGCTGCGGCGGGGCTGGCCGTATTTTTTGGCCACCGCGTTCAGCTCCTGCACGATGATCCGCCGGATGCGGGCGGGCTTGGCCAGGATGTCCTCCAGGTCTGCGATGTCCGCTTTCAGCTGGTCGATCTCGCCGGTGCGCTTGAGGATATATTCCCGGTTGAGGTGCCGCAGCCGGATCTCGGCCACATATTCGGCCTGCTCCTCGTCGATGCCGAAGCCGATCATCAGGTTGGGCACCACCTCGGCTTCCTCCTCGGTCTGGCGGATGATCTGCACCGCCTTGTCGATGTCCAGCAGGATGGCCGCCAGGCCCTCCAGCAGATGCAGGCGCTTTTCCTTGCCGTGCAGGTCGTAGTAGGTGCGGCGGCGCACGCACTCGGTGCGGAAGGCCGTCCACTCCTGCAGGATCTCCCGCACCCCCATCACGCGGGGCCTGCCCCCTACCAGGATGTTGAAGTTGCAGCTGAAGCTGTCCTCCAGCGGGGTCAGCCGGAACAGCTTTGCCATCAGCTTACCGGGGTCCACCCCCCGCTTGAGGTCCAGCGTCAGCTTGAGGCCGTTCAGGTCGGTCTCGTCCCGCATATCGCTCAGCTCTTTCAGCTTGCCGGCCTTGGCCAGCTCGGTGATCTTGTCCATCACCGCCTCCACCGTGGTGGTGGGCGGGATCTGGGTGATCTCCACCATGTTCTCCCCCGGCACCGCGCGCCAGCGGGCCCGCACCCGCACGCTGCCCCGGCCGGACTCAAAGATCTCCTGCATCTGGGCTGCGTCATACAGGATCTGTCCCCCGCCCACAAAGTCGGGGGCCGGCATGGTGGAACCGATGTCGTGCCGGGGATCCTTGATGAGGGCCACGGTGGCGGCGCACAGCTCGGCCAGATTGAACGAGCAGATGTTGCAGGCCATACCCACCGCAATGCCCAGGGTGTTGTTGGCCAGGATGGTGGGGAAGGTCACCGGCAGCAAAGTGGGCTCGGTGGTGGTGCCGTCGTAGTTGGGCACAAAGTCCACCGTCTCCTTGTCGATGTCCCGGAACAGCTCCTCGCACACCGGCTCCAGCCGGGCCTCGGTGTAGCGGGCCGCCGCACAGGACATATCCCGGCTGTACGCCTTGCCAAAGTTGCCCTTGCTGTCCACAAAGGGCACCAGCAGGCTCTCGTTGCCCCGGCCCATCCGCACCATGGTGTCATAGATGGCCGCATCCCCGTGGGGATTGAGGTGCATGGTGGCGCCCACGATGTTGGCGGACTTGGTGCGAGGGCCTTTCAGCAGGCCCATGCCGTACATGGTGTACAGCAGCTTGCGGTGGGCCGGCTTGAAGCCGTCGATCTCGGGCAGCGCCCGGGAGACGATGACGCTCATGGCGTAGGGCATATAGTTGGTCTCCAGGGTGCGGGTGATGGGGTCCTCCAGCACGCTGCCCGCATTCAGGATCTGCACCCCTTCCCCCAGCTGGGGCCGCACCGGCCCGGATGTTTTTTTCGCGCTCTTTTTCGGCATAGCTCCTTCTTTCTCTCAGTGCCCTTCCGGTCAGGACAGGTCCAGTTCGTCCAGATACTCGGCCCCGTGGGCGGCGATGTGGTCCTTGCGGCCGGCCAGGTTGTCCCCCAGCAGGATGTCGAACACCCGGGCCGTCTCGGCCACGTCGGCGGGCATCACCTTGATCAGCCGGCGGCTGGCGGGGTTCATGGTGGTCAGCCACATCATCTCGGGGTCGTTCTCGCCCAGACCTTTGGAGCGCTGGATGGTGTATTTCTTATCCCCGATCTTCTTCAAAAAGGCGGCCTTCTCGGCCTCGGTGTAGGCAAAGCAGGTCTGGTCCCTGGTGGTGATCTCATACAGGGGCGACTCGGCGATATACACATACCCCTCCTGGATCAGGGTGGGGGTCAGGCGGTACAGCATGGTCAGCACCAGGGTGCGGATCTGGTAGCCGTCCACGTCCGCATCGGTACAGATGACGATCTTGTTGAACCGCAGGTTGGACAGGCTGAAGGTGGCCAGCTCCTTGTTGTACTTGCCCCCCAGCTCGATGCCGCAGCCCATCACCTTGATGAGGTCCACGATGACGTCCGACTTGAAGATCCGCGCATAGTCCGCCTTGAGGCAGTTGAGGATCTTGCCCCGGATGGGCATGATGGCCTGGAACTCGCTGTCCCGGCTGGTCTTGACCGCGCCCATGGCCGAATCGCCCTCCACGATATACAGCTCCCGCCGGGCGGGGTCTTTGGTGCGGCAGTCCACGAACTTCTGCACCCGGTTGGCCAGGTCGATCTGGGTGGAGAGGGTCTTTTTGATGCTCTGGCGCGTCTTTTCGGCGTGCTCCCGGCTCTGCTTGTTCACCAGCACCTGCTGGCAGATCTTCTGGGCCTCCTCGGGCTTTTCCAGAAAATACACTTCCAGATAGTGCTTGAGGAAGTCGGTCATGGCCTGGGAGATGAATTTGTTGGTGATGGCCTTCTTGGTCTGGTTCTCATAGCTGGTGCGGGTGGAGAAGCTGGACGACACATACACAAGGCAGTCCTGCACGTCCTGGAAGCTGACCGCGCTCTCCCCCTTTTTGTACATCCCCTTGTCCTTGAGATACTTGTTGATCTGATAGACGAAGGCGGTGCGCACCGCGTGCTCGGGGCTGCCCCCGTGCTCCAGCCAGGAGGAGTTGTGGTAGTATTCCAGCATCTGCACCCGGTTGGAAAAGCAGAAGGCCGCGCTCATCTTTACTTTATATTCCGGCTGGTCCTCCCGGTCCCGGCCCGACGCCTCCGACTCGCAGGTAAAGACGGGGGTCAAAGCGTCCTCCCCCGCCGTCTCCTGCACATAGTCGGCGATGCCGTTCTGGTAGCAGTAGCTCTCCTGCCAGGGCTTGCCGGTGGCGGGGTCCGGTTCCAGCTCGTCGGTAAAGGTCAGGGTCAGCCCCGCATTCACCACCGCCTGGCGGCGCAGCACATCTTTATAATAGCCGGCGGGCACCTGGATGTCGGTGAACACCTCGTCGTCCGGCTTCCAGTGGATGATGCTGCCGGTGCGGCGGCCCTTGTAAGGCTCCTTGTGCAGGCCCCCCACGTTCTCGCCCTTCGCGAAGTCCAGGTGGTAGTGGAAGCCGTCCCGGTAGATATCGGCGGTCATCCACGCCGAGGCATACTGGGTGGCGCACAGGCCCAGGCCGTTGAGGCCAAGGCTGTACTCGTAGTTGTCCTCCCCTTCGCCGTACTTGCCGCCCGCGTACATCTCGCAGAACAGCAGTTCCCAGTTGTAGCGGTCCTCGCCGCTGTTCCAGTCCACCGGCATGCCCCGGCCAAAGTCCTCCACCCGCACGCTGCCGTCCTTGCAGCGGGTGACGTGGATGGTCTTGCCGTAGCCGTCCCGGGCCTCGTCGATGGAGTTGGATATGATCTCAAAGATCGAATGGGCGCATCCTTCCACCCCGTCCGAGCCGAAAATGACCGCGGGGCGCTTGCGGACCCGGTCCGCTCCTTTGAGGGAAGTGATGCTCTCGTTGCCGTATTCCTGTTTTTTTGCCATGTCATTCCTCCGGCAAATCATCGTTCACATTGCTTTCAAGAGTCCATTTAAGCATATCCGGCGGCCAAAAGTCAAATCCATGGCATCTTTGGGCCTGGAATTGATTCGTACGGACGCCGGTTTTCAAATTCTTTGAAAAAAATTGAAATTCCCCCTTTACAAATCCGGATTTTGCGGTATAATAATCAACGTCCGGTGCGCCTCTGTAGCTCAGTTGGTAGAGCAGGGGACTGAAAATCCCCGTGTCATTGGTTCGATTCCGATCGGAGGCACCATATGCGGCCGTAGCTCATCTGGTAGAGCGCCACCTTGCCAAGG
>NZ_NFLM01000023.1 GCF_002160915.1 Faecalibacterium sp. An121 | reverse complement strand
ACCCATCCGATGTGGCGGCAAAGAGGAATAGAACCAATATTCCTTCTGTTGTTGATCGCACCAAAACAAAAGAACTTTTGCGTCACGAAAGATAGGGTCCCTCTGCGGGGGCCGGCCATTTGGCCGGCCCCCGCATTGTTTTGCGTGTCGCTTTCAGCGTGCAGAAAAGGCCGCCCCGAAGGGCGGCCTCGGCGTGTTATGGTTTGGCGGGAAGGACGGTCAGCCCTCCTGCTGGGGCGGGCCGGCCCGGTGGGGGATGGCCTCGGCGTCCAGCAGGGCTTTTTTGACGCTGAGCAGATTCTGCGGGCCCATCGAAAAGCTGCGCAGGCCCATGTGCAGGTACTGCACCGCGTTGTCCGGGTCGCCCACCGCCAGACCGCAGATGCCCACCGGGATGCCGTGGGCCTTGGCGGCGTCCACCGACATACGGATCAGCTTGTACATGGCCTTGCTGGTGGGCTGGAAGTACCGCTCGGCGCTGGTGATCTCCCGCCCGGCCGCGTGGGTGTACTGGGTCAGGTCGTTGGTGCCGATCACAAAGAACTGGCACCCGTGCCGGGCAAAGTCCTCGGCGATCAGACAGGCCGCCGGTATGCTGAGCATGATCCCAAAGGGGACTTTGCTGTTGTAGGGCACCCCGCGTTCTTCCAGGTTCTGGCGGCAGTGCGCCACCAGTTTCATGGCGTCGTCCCAGTCCTCTACATTGGTCACCATGGGGAACACGATCCGCAAAGGACCCCGGGCGGCGGCCCGCATCAGGGCCCGGATCTGTGCCTCGAACCGGCGCGGGCTACGCAGGCTGCTGCGGATGCCCCGCATCCCCAGATGGGCCGACTGATCCCCCCGGTAAATGTTGGACAGGGTGCGGTCCGACCCGAAATCGAAGGTGCGCACCGTCACCGGCTTGCCCCCTGCGGCGGCAATGCAGGAAGTGTAGTAAAAGTATTGCTCCTGCTCGTCAAAGGTGTCCCCCGCCAGGATCTGGTAATCGCTGCGCAGCAGCCCCACCCCGGCAGCCCCCGACTGGATGGCGCTGTCGATGTCCTCGGGGCCGAAGCAGTTGGCCAGCAGCTCGAAGGATACCCCGTCCCGGGTCATGCAGGGCATATCCTGCAGGGGCATCTCCATGTCTCCCTCGCTGGCCCGCTGGTCCGTGCAGATGCGGGTCACCGCCTGCTGGCGGGTGGCGGCGTCCGGGTCCAGGATGCACACCCCCTGGTCGGCGTCCAGCACCACGATCCGGCCGTCGCAGTCGTCCAGAAAATCCCGCCCCACCTGCACCAGGCTGGGGATCTTGCGGGCCCGGGCAATGATGGCCGCGTGGCTGAGGGTGCTGCCCTCGGATGTGATGATACCCAGGATCATCCCCGCCGGGATGCTGAACAGGTCGCTGGGCATCAGCCGGTCGGCAGCCAGGATCACCGGATGGTCCAGCGTCAGCCGCATCCGGGGCCGGTCGCACAGAATATTGATCACCCGCTGGGTGGCGTCCAGGATATCCACATTGCGCAGCTGCAAATAGGTGTTGTCGGTCATGGCCCGCAGCTGGTCGGCATAGCGCTGGCCCACCCGGTTGATGGCCTCGGCGGCGCCGGTGCCCGCCTGTATGTAAGAGCGCACCTCACTGAGGAAGCTGTCATCCTCCAGCAGCATGCTCTGGAACAGGAAGATGGCCTGTTCGCTGTCCGCCGAACGGCTGGCCATGGATTCCAGTTCGCTCTGGGCGGTGCGGATGGCGTCCTCCAGCAGCAGGAGCTCCTTCTCGGGGTTCTGGGGATTGCGGTTGAAGGAGGAGCGGTCCCGGCTGCTTATGGCCAGCAGGCTGACCTGTCCCAGCACCAGTCCCGGCGATACGGATACACCCTGATAACGCTTCATGTGATCACCTCCGGCAGATACGGCCCGGTCAGCGCCCGGCGGACCAGGGCCTGCAAATACAGATGGGGCAGCAGCGCGGCCCGGGCGGCCAATGCGCCGCTGCCGCTGCCGTCGAACAAGGGGTCAAAGGCGGCTAGCCGCTGGTGGTCGCACTGGGCCAGGAAAGCCTGCCCCAGTTCCTCCACGGTGTACATCCGGGCGGGGTCCACGCCGGCCTCCTCTGCGGCTGCTTCCAGGGGGGCCAGAGGCGTGTCCTCCAGCCCGGCCAGAGCCAGGGCCGCCGCCGAGGACAGATGGGCGGCCGGCCAGCGCCCCCGCACGGCTTCCTGCAGGGGGTCCAGCCTGGCCCGGAACAAAGCCGCAGCCTCGGCGCTGCCCGGCAGGGCGATGGCATAGGCGTCCCCCCGCAGCCGCCCGAAGGCCCGCAGGGTGTCGTAATAGCCCAGCTCGATGTTCCGCCGCGCCACCGCCGGATCGAACCGCAGGATGTCCCCCAGTTCCCAGTGGCTGCGGATCAGGGTGGTGGGCAGGCCGGTGCGGTTGGGCCGGGTGATGCCCAGCCCCTCCAGGTCCACGCAGACCAGCTCGGTGGCCCCCATCCGGGCGGCCAGGCCGGCGGGCATATTGTCCGCGTAGCCTCCGTCCATGTATTTGACCCCGTCGATGTCCCGGGCCTGGATGGCGGGGAAGCAGGCCGCCGAGGCCAGCAGGTAATCCGCAGCCCTGCCCTGGGGGATCTCCTCCAGGGTCAGCTGGTGGGGACGCAGGCCCCGCTGTTCCACCGTCACCAGTCCGAACCGGATGGGGGAGGCCCGCAGCGCTTTTTCGTCCAGCACCCGCCGCACGATGTCCTCCAGAGGGGAGACGTCCACGCCGCCCTCGGCCACGAACTGGCGTACCGCCTCGCCCAGGCCCTCCAGACCCGAGCCGGGGGCGGGCAGCTCCATCACATCCTTGCTGCGGATGCTCAGCCACATATCCCGGGCCGTCTCATACTGCCCCAGGACGTACATGGCGCCGTTCAGACAGCCGACGCTGGTGCCGGTGACCACACCGGCCTTCCAGCCCAGCTCGTCCAGGGCGCGCCAGACCCCTACCTGATAGCTCCCGCGGGCGCCGCCACCGGCCAGCACCAACCCCCGGCAAAGTTTTTCTGTGCCCATCCGGCATCCCTCCTTTGGGCCGTCCGATCCGAACGATCATATTCAGTATACCACAAAACCTGGACGATTTCTGCCTCCCGGGCAACGCGCAAAATATACAAATTTACGAGAGAGTTTTTGCCACAAAGCCCCATCTGATATTCTAGTTGCTGCCAGTTTGGCCGGATGGGCGGATTTTTGACAAGACCTGGCGGGATAGGAATAGCTTTCGGGGCAAAGGGATGGTACAATCAAGGCAGAACGATCCAAAGGAGGGAGCTTTGATGCCCGATCTCAAACTGGTGGCCGCCGATGTGGACGGCACCTTCGTCCGCTCGGATTACACCTACGACAAGCCCCGCTTTGCCCGCCGGGTCTGTCCCTCCAACGACCAGGATGGGGTGCTGGTCACCCTGGAACAGCTTTTCCCCGACGAATGACCAGAGGATAAAACGACGAACGCCCCCGCCGTCTTTGGGACAGCGGGGGCGTTTGGGTGATACAGGGTGATTTGGGGCGGCTCAGCTGATCTGGGCGCCTTCCCGCAGGGTGGACAGGACCTTGTCCTGCAAGGCCAGCAGGTGGACGTAGCCTTCACCCATGGTCTCGGTGTAGCTGGCGTAAGCCTCCAGCTCGGCATCGGTGGGGGCCAGGTCCAGGCTCTCGGCCACCGCCTGGAAGATCAGCAGCTGGTTGCAGCTGTTCAGGATGTCGGACTCGGTGTCGGCCAGCAGGGCGTCGGCGTTGTCGTAGCCCATGAAGCCGGACAAGAACTCGTCCAGGCTCTCGTAGCCGAACATGGACGCATAGCTGTTGTAGTAGCTCAGCTGGCTGCATACCTGGTAGTTCAGCAGCACCTGGGGCACGCTGGAGATCTCGGCATGTTCGGTCAGATAGTCCACGATGGCGTTGGTCAGGTTGGAATCGTAGAGGCTGTCGTGGAAATACTGGTCCACATCCGCCACCGTGTGCAGGTCGTTGGAAGCGCCGAAATTCTCCTCCACCCAGGCGTCGGTGGCCTCGGGCAGCACGCTGACCGCCAGGCTGTTGAGGGTGACCGAGAACACGGCTTCCTTGCCCGACAGGGTGATGGGATTGCCCGCCTCGTCGGTGGAATCGCCGTAATCGTCGGGGAAGGTGACGGTGACGTCAAAGCTGTCCCCGATGTTGTGGCCGATGATCTGATCCTCAAAGCCGTCGATGAAAGAGCCGCTGCCCAAGGTCAGGTCATAGCCCTGGGCGGTGCCGCCGGTAAAGACGACCCCGTCCACCGTGCCGCTGTAATCGATGTTGGCGATGTCGCCCGTCTCAGCCGGGCGGCCGGTGACCGGCTGGTTGACGCGGTTGGATTCCAGCAGGTTGTCCCACAGGGTCTGGATGTCCTCCTCGGAGGGCTCGACATCCGACTTCTTGAGAGGGATGGCGGCGTAGTCCTCGGGCAGGGTGACATAGTCCAGGGCGGAGACGCCCTCCCAGTGCCCGTTGGCGTCCAGCCCCTGGCTGTAGGTAAAGTTCTGGTAGTCGTAGTTGGCGGCGGGGCCCAGCAGGGTGCTGGAGGACGCCGAAGAAGCGGCGCCGCAGCCCACAACAGAGACGGCCAGCGCCAGCGCTGCGGCCACGGCCGCGGCAGAGCGTAGATGCTTCAAAGTGAAAACCTCCTGATCGGTGGATGGGCGCAGGCATGGGCCGCGCCCTTTGCAAACAAAGCGATGCCCTGAGCGCGCCCGAAACGCCGCCGCGCTTTGCGGCCGGCCTTGGGGCACATCCCCGGGCAGGGGCGTACCCCAGTATACCGGAGAATTGTAAAAAAAGAAAGTTCTTTTACAAAATTCCCATAAATCCAGCCGCTCCAGGGCACTTTTGGGCCAAATGTGCCGTTCTGCGGGTGGAAACTGCCGCCCCCTTTGTGCTACAATAAGAAAAACGGCTTTGAGGAGGACAAGTATGGATTACAACAAGGCAGCTCTGGAAATGCACGAGGCCCATCAGGGCAAGGTCGGGATGCACAGCAAGGTGGAGGTGCGCACCCGGGACGAACTGGCCACCGCCTACACCCCCGGCGTGGCCGAGCCCTGCCGCCGCATTGCCGCCTGCCCCGAGGATGTCTACCGCTACACCTTCAAGGGCAACATGGTGGCGGTGGTGTCCAACGGCACCGCCGTGCTGGGCCTGGGGGACATCGGGCCCCAGGCGGCCCTGCCGGTGATGGAGGGCAAGGCGGTGCTGTTCAAGCAGTTCGGCGGGGTGGACGCTTTCCCCATCTGCATCGACGCCCACGACGCCGCCGGCGTCATCGCAGCCTGCAAGGCCCTGGCCCCCACCTTTGGCGGCATCAACCTGGAGGATATCAAGAGCCCCGAGTGCTTTGAGATCGAGCAGACCCTGGAGCGGGAGCTGGACATCCCGGTGTTCCACGATGACCAGCACGGCACCGCCGTTGTGGTCACCGCAGCCCTCATCAATGCGCTGCGGGTGGTGGGCAAAAAGATGGAGGAGGTCCATATCGTGCTGAACGGGCCCGGCGCCGCAGGCACCGCCATCATCAAGATGCTGATGACCGCCGGGGCGCGGGACATCATCGCGGTGGACCAGTTCGGCACCCTGTACAAGGGCTGCAACAGCGCCGAGGCCCACAAGAACTGGCTGGGCGAAGTGACCAATCCCCGCCAGGTCAAGGGCGGCCTGGCCGACGCCATCCGCGGGGCGGATGTGTTCATCGGGGTGTCCAAGCCCGGCTGCCTGACCGCAGAGATGTGCCGCACCATGGCCCCCGACGCCATCGTCTTTGCCATGGCCAACCCCACCCCCGAGATCATGCCCGACGAGGCCAAAGCCGCCGGCGTGCGGGTGATGGCCACCGGCCGCAGCGATTTCCCCAACCAGGTCAACAATGTGCTGTGCTTCCCCGGCCTGTTCAAGGGCGCTTTGTCGGTGCGCGCCCGGGACATCAACGACCGGATGAAGCTGGCCGCCGCCTATGCCATCGCCGACCTCATCACCGATGACCAGCGCAGCGACGAATGCATCATCCCCGGCGCCTTCGATCCCCGCGTAGCCGAGGCCGTGGCCCAGGCTGTGGCCCAGGCCGCCCGGGATACCGGCGTCGCCCGGCTGTAAGGAGGACCTGCCATGCGTACCATCCCCGCCCAAAAGCTGACCGACGCGGTGGCGGCCCTGTGCATCCAGGCCAACACCCGGCTGCCTGCGGACGTTCAGGCTGCCCTGGACGCCGCCCGCACTTCGGAACCGTGGCCCCTGGCCAGGACCACCCTGGACCTGCTGTGGTCCAATCTGGACGCCGCCCGCGAGGCCGATCTGCCCATCTGCCAGGATACCGGCATGGCCTGCGTCTTTGTGGAGCTGGGCACCGATGTCCATATCGAGGGCGACTTTGAGGCCGCCATCCACGAGGGGGTGCGCCGGGGCTACACCGACGGCTACCTGCGCAAGAGCATTGTGGCCGACCCCCTGCGCCGGGGCAACACCGGCGACAACACACCCGCCGCCATCACCGTCCACCTGGTGCCGGGGGAGGGCTGCACCATCACGGTGGCCCCCAAGGGCTTTGGCAGCGAGAATATGAGCCGCATCGCCATGCTCAAGCCCGCCGACGGGGTGGAAGGGTTCAAGCGGTTCGTGGTGGACACCGTGCGCCAGGCCGGTTCCAATCCCTGCCCTCCGGTCATCCTGGGCGTCGGGGTGGGCGGCAGCTTTGACAAGGTGGCCTATCTGGCCAAGAAAGCCCTGCTGCGCCCGCTGGACGTGCCCAACCCCGACCCCTACTATGCGGATCTGGAGCGCGCTTTGCTGGAGGAGATCAACGCCCTGGGCATCGGCCCCCAGGGGTTTGGCGGGCGGACCACCTGCCTGGGCCTTGCCATTGAGCAGATGCCCACCCATGTGGCGGGCCTGCCGGTGGCGGTCAACGTGTCCTGCCATGTCACCCGGCGGGCCTGCGCCGCCCTGTGAGATGGCAGGGCAGAAAAGGAGATGCTATGGAATACAAACTGACAGCCCCCTGCACCGCCGCCGACCTGGCCCCCCTGCGGGCCGGGGATACCGTGCTGCTGTCGGGGGTGGTGTATACCGCCCGGGACCAGGCCCATAAGCGGATGATGGAGGCCCTGGATGCCGGCGAACCCCTGCCTTTCCCTCTGGAGGGCAGCGCCATCTATTATGTGGGGCCTACCCCGGAGCGCCCCGGCCAGGTGATCGGCTCGGCCGGGCCCACCACCTCGGGCCGTATGGACAGTATGTCCCCCCGCCTGCTGGACCTGGGCAACCGGATCATGATCGGCAAGGGCAAGCGGGACGCCGCCGTCAAGGAGGCGGTGGTGCGCAACGGAGCCGTCTATCTGGCGGCTCTGGGCGGGGCCGGGGCTTTGATGGCCCGCAGCGTCCTCTCTCTGGAAGTCATCGCCTGGCCCGATCTGGGGTGTGAGGCGGTGCGCCGGCTCACCGTCCGGGATATGCCCCTGACGGTCATCCTGGACAGCACGGGGGGCGATCTGTACCAGTCGGGCCCCGCCGCTTACCTGGCCAGTCTGTAAAAGTCCTTTTTTCGACACAAACAGCCCGGTCCGCTCTTGCGTGCCGCAGCCGGTTGTGGTACTCTTATAGGTACAGACCAACATCACCTGCCCGCCGGGCAGTAAACAGGAGGCAGAACCAATCATGACCATCCACCAGTCCGCTGAAGATTATCTGGAAACCATCCTGATGCTCACCGAGCGCCAGGGCAAAGTGCGCTCCATCGACGTTGTCAACGAGCTGGGCTTCACCAAAGCCAGCGTCAGCATCGCCATGAAGAAGCTGCGGGAAAACGGCTACATCGCGGTGGACGGCGAGGGCAATCTCAGCCTGCTGCCCCCTGGCCAGGAGATCGCGGAGCGGATCTACGGCCGCCACCGCCTGCTGACCCACTTTTTCATCCAGCTGGGCGTGGACGAGAAGACCGCCGCTGCCGATGCCTGCAAGGCTGAGCACATCCTCAGCGAGGTCACACTGGAGAAGATCCGCGAGCGCGCGCTGCTGACCGACGCCGAGAACTCCTGCAAAGACGCGGACAAGACCGACAACTGAGCCTGCCGCAGAAAAAAGCCGCCGCCCCATCATCACGGGGCGGCGGCCTTTTTGTCGTGCCGCGGGAGCGGCGCGTTTGCGTTCAGAAGATCATGCCGGGGGCAGACTTACTTTGCCTTGGGGCCGGCGTTGGCGATCTCGGCGGCCATGTGGGGATACTTCTTGGCGAAGTTGTCCTCGAACATCTTGGCCAGCTTGTTGGCCTGCTGGTCATAGGCGGCCTTGTCAGCCCACATGCCGCGGGCATCCAGCATCTCGTCGGGCACGCCGGGGCAGCTGGTGGGATAGTCCACGTTGAAGACGTCGTGGTGCTTGAACTCCACGCTGTCAAAGCTGCCGTTCAGAGCGGCGGTGACCATGGCGCGGGTGTAGCTCAGCTTCATGCGCTTGGCGCCGTCGGCTGCGCTGCCGCCGGCCCAGCCGGTGTTGACCAGGTAGACCTTGGTGCCGTACTGGTCCAGCTTCTCACCCAGCATCTTGGCGTACACCTGGGGATCCATGGGCATGAAGGGCTCGCCGAACAGGGTGGAGAAGGTGGGCTGGGGCTCGGTGATGCCGCGCTCGGTGCCGGCCAGCTTGGAAGTGAAGCCGGTGACGAAGTGGTACATGGCGGCTTCCTTGCTCAGACGGCTGATGGGAGGCAGGACGCCGAATGCGTCGGCGGTCAGGAAGATGACCACCTTGGGGATGCCGCCCTCGCCGGGGATCTGGGCGTTGGAGATATAGTCCACGGGGTAGCCCACGCGGGTGTTCTCGGTCAGGCTGTCGTCGTCAAAGTCCAGCTCACGGGTCTCGGGGTCCATGACCACGTTCTCCACCAGGGAGCCGAACTTGATGGCGCGGAAGATGTCGGGCTCGTTCTCTTCCTTCAGGTTGATGCACTTGGCATAGCAGCCGCCCTCGAAGTTGAAGATGCCGTCGGGGCTCCAGCCGTGCTCGTCGTCGCCGATCAGCTTGCGGCCGGGGTCGGCGGACAGGGTGGTCTTGCCGGTGCCGGACAGGCCGAAGAAGACAGCGGTCTCATGGGTCTCGGGGTCCATGTTGGCCGAGCAGTGCATGGGCAGCACGTTCTCCTTGGTCATGACGTAGTTCATGGTGGAGAAGACGCTCTTCTTGATCTCGCCGCTGTACTGGCTGCCTGCAATGACGATCAGGTGTGCCTCGTAGTCGATCATGATGGCGGCCTCGCTGTTGACGCCGTCCACCTCGGGATCGCACTTGAAGCCGGGCGCCACCAGCATGGTGTAGTCAGGCTCGCCGTAGTTGGCCAGCTGCTCTGCGGTGGGGCGGATCAGCAGCTGATGGATGAACATATTCTGGCTGGCCAGCTCGTTGATGACCCGGAACTTCTTGGTGTACTTGGGGTCTGCGCCGGCGTAGCCGTCAAAAATGAAGACCTCGCGGCCCTGCAAATAAGCTGCCACCTTGCCCTTGATGGCGTCGAACTTCTCGCGGCTGATGGGGCGGTTCACCTTGCCCCAGGCGATGTCGTCGTGCACGCCTTCGGTGTCCACGATGAACTTGTCGTTGGGCGAACGGCCGGTGTACTTGCCGGTGGTGACCACCAGCGCGCCGGTCTTGCTCAGGGCGCCCTCACCGCGGCGCAGCGCAGCCTCGGTCAGCTGGGCCGGGGTCAGGTTGCGGTAGACAGCCTTGGGCCCGATGATGCCATATTTTTCAATGCCGTAGGTTTCCATAGCTAACATCCCTCCGTTGGTAAATTCTGAGCAAATGGGCCCCGCGCAAAGACGGTGCCCATTCGCTACTAGTGCAGTATGATTATACCACATATCCCTTGGATATGACAAGGGCGGCGGCTCCTTTTTGGATGCAGCGACAACAAAAGCCCCTCAAAAAGCCCAAAAATTGACACCCGCCCGTCCTTCCCGGCGCGTAAATTTTTTGTGAACAGCCCCCTTTCGCCCCTCTCCCCTCTTGACAGAAGACCGCCCTGCGAGTATACTTTTAGCAGTCGAAAGAATAGAGTGCTAAAAAGCCTGTGCAGAGCAGGCGGGAGGCATACCATGACAAGACAGATCAAGATATTGGATGTGCATTCAGGCCAGGCCGGGGTTTATGCCGGCGCGGCCCGGCCGTGCTAGCAGTCGGACGTTGCAAGTGACGAGCTGACGCGCCGGCCAGGGCCGGCCGCATCCCCGGGCCTTTGGGCGCCGGAGAATGGAGGGAAAGCATATGAACACCAATCAATATACCCAAAAGACCGTCGAGGCCATCCAGGCCGCCCAGCAGCTGGCAGTGGAGTACCAGCACAATGCTCTGGAGCCGGAACACCTGCTGCTGGCGCTGGCCAGCCAGGAAAACGGGCTGATCCCCCAGCTGCTGCAAAAAATGAATGTGGACGCGGGCAGCTTTGCCGCTGCCGTGTCCGAGAAGCTGGCCGGCCTGCCCCGGGTGTCCGGTTCGGGCCGGGACCCCGACAAGATCTATATCTCCCAGGCCGCCGACAAGGTGATGAACGCCGCCGCCCGGGAGGCCAAGGCCATGAAGGACGAGTTCATCAGCGTGGAGCACCTGATGCTGGGCCTGCTGAGCGAGACCAACGCCAACACGGCGGGGCTGTTCCGGGCCTTCGGCATCACCAAGGACGGCTTCCTCAAGGTCCTCAGCTCGGTGCGCGGCAACCAGCGCGTGACCACCGATAACCCTGAGGAGACCTACAACGCTCTGCAGAAGTACGGCCAGGACCTGGTGGATCTGGCCCGCAAGCAGAAGCTGGACCCGGTGATCGGCCGGGACCAGGAGATCCGCAACGTAGTGCGGATCCTCTCCCGCAAGACCAAGAACAACCCCTGCCTGATCGGTGAGCCCGGCGTGGGCAAGACCGCCATCGCGGAGGGGCTGGCCCAGCGGATCGTCCGGGGGGACGTACCCGAAAACCTGAAAGACCGCACCATTTTCAGCCTGGACATGGGGGCCCTGGTGGCCGGCGCCAAGTACCGGGGCGAATTTGAAGAGCGGCTCAAGAGCGTGCTGAACGAGGTCAAAAAGAGCGAGGGCAAGATCATCCTCTTTATCGATGAGCTGCACACCATCGTGGGCGCCGGCAAGACCGACGGCGCCATGGATGCGGGCAACCTGCTCAAGCCCATGCTGGCCCGGGGCGAGCTGCACTGCATCGGCGCCACCACCCTGGACGAATACCGCCAGTACATCGAGAAGGACCCCGCCCTGGAGCGGCGGTTCCAGCCGGTGCAGGTGGATGAGCCCACGGTGGAGGACACCATCTCGATCCTGCGCGGCCTGAAAGAGCGGTATGAGGTCTTCCACGGGGTCAAGATCAACGACAGCGCCCTGATCGCCGCCGCCACCCTGTCCAACCGGTATATCACCGACCGGTTCCTGCCCGACAAGGCCATCGACCTGGTGGATGAAGCCTGCGCCATGATCAAGACCGAGATGGAGAGCATGCCCAGCGAGATGGACGACATGGCCCACAAGATCACCCAGCTGCAGATCGAGCAGGTCAGCCTGAAAAAGGAGACGGACGCGCTGAGCCAGAGCCGCCTGAAGGACATCGAAAAAGAGCTGGCCGAGCTGCAGGATAAGTTCAAGCAGATGAAGGCCCAGTGGGAGAACGAGAAGAACGCCATCAGCAAGGTGCAGTCCCTGCGGGAGCAGATCGAGCAGACGGGCGCCGCCATCGAGAAGGCCCAGCGGGAATACGACCTGAACAAGGCCGCCGAGCTGAAATACGGCCGGCTGCCCGAGCTGCAGAAACAGCTGGCCGCCGAGGAGAAGCTGGCCGCCGAAAAGAAGGAGGCCAGCCTGCTGCGGGACCGTGTCACCGAGGAGGAGATCGCCCGGATCGTGGCCCGCTGGACCGGCATCCCGGTGGAAAAGCTGGTGGAGGGCGAGCGGGAGAAGCTGCTGCATCTGGCGGACGTGCTGCACAAGCGTGTGATCGGCCAGGATGAGGCAGTGACCAAGGTCAGCGAGGCCATCCTGCGCAGCCGCGCCGGCATCGCCAACCCCGACCGGCCCATTGGCAGCTTCCTGTTCCTGGGACCCACCGGCGTGGGCAAGACCGAGCTGGCCAAAGCCCTGGCTCAGGCCCTGTTCGACGACGAGAAGAATCTGATCCGCATCGACATGACCGAGTATATGGAGAAGTTCAGCGTCAGCCGCCTGATCGGCGCGCCTCCGGGATATGTGGGCTATGAGGAGGGCGGCCAGCTGACCGAGGCGGTCCGCCGCAAGCCTTACAGCGTGGTGCTGTTCGACGAGGTGGAAAAGGCCCACCCCGACGTGTTCAACATCCTGCTGCAGGTGCTGGACGACGGCCGCATCACCGACAGCCAGGGCCGCACGGTGGACTTCAAGAACACCATCATCATCCTCACCTCCAACCTGGGCAGCGACATCATCCTCAGCGACCTGGAGCAGCGCCGCGCGACCGGTTCCAACGAACTGAGCGACGAGGCCCGGCACCAGATCGACACGCTGCTGCGCGGCAAGTTCCGTCCCGAGTTCCTCAACCGTCTGGACGAGATCGTCTATTACAAGAGCCTCACCAAGGAGGAGGCCCGTCAGATCGTCAGCCTGCAGCTGGAGGATCTGCGCCGCCGGATGGAGGAGGGCAAACGTCTGCACCTGCAGGTGACCGACGGGGCCAAAGACGCCATCATCGACGCGGCCTACGACAGCATCTATGGCGCGCGGCCCATCAAGCGGTTCATCCAGAGCCGGATCGAGACCCTGATCGCCAAAGCCATCATCGGCGGCAGCTATGCCGAGGGCGATACCCTGACGGTGGACTGGGACGGCAGCGCTTTTACCCTGGGGTAAAATCTCAGTAAAGCATCCCCATCCCCTTGCATACCCGAACCAAGTATGCTATGATAAAAAAAGAATGTGCTTTCCGTCGCTGAAAGCCGGCGGCGGAAGGCACATTTTTTGTTCCGTAAACCAATACAGAAAGTGGAGTTGATCGAATCTTTATGGACGATGGCAGTATGATAGCCCTGGCGGCCCTGATCCTGCTGGTGGCGCTCAGCGGCTTTTTCTCGGCGGCAGAGACCGCCTTTGCCTCCCTCAACGAGATCCGCCTCAAAAGCCGGGCAGAGGAGGGGGACGCGGCAGCGGCCCGGGTGCTGGCTCTGTCCCAGCAGCGGGACAAGGTGTTCGCCACCATCCTGGTGGGGGATACCGTCGCCAACCTGGCGGCAGCCTCTCTGGGGGTGCTGCTCCTGATCCGTCCGCTGGGCGCGCTGCGGGGCACCCTGGTGTCGGCTTTGATCCTGGCGGTGCTGATCCTGCTTTTTGGTGAGATCGGTCCCCGCAGCCTGGCCCGGGAGATACCCGAAAAGGTGGCCACCGCCTGCGCACCCCTGCTGCAGGTGTTCATCACCCTGCTCACACCCTTTACCTGGCTGTTCGGGCTGTGGTCCAAGCTGGTGGGGCGGCTGTTCCATGTGCAGGCCGAGCCCGATTCCATCACCGAGGGCGAGCTGATCACCATGGTATCCGAGGCCGAGAGCGAGGGTGAGCTGACCGACCGGGAAGGGGAGCTGATCCGCAGTGCCATCGAATTTGACGATGTGGAAGTAGGGGAGATCCTCACCCCCCGGGTGGACGTGGTAGCCGTCAAGGATACCATCCCCCTGGAGGAGCTGGCCCAGGTCTTTGCCGAGTCGGGCTATTCCCGTCTGCCGGTCTACCACGGCACCATCGACAACATCACCGGCGTGGTGCACGAGAAGGACTTCTACTTAGCCCGGCTGCGCAACCAGGCATCGCTGCAGGCGCTGGTCACGCCGGCCCTGTTTACCACCGACAGCACCAAGATATCGGCCATGCTGCGCACCTTCCGGGAGGAGCACCACCACATGGCAGTGGTGGTGGATGAGTACGGCGGCACCGAGGGCATCATCACCCTGGAAGATATCCTGGAAGAGCTGGTAGGGGAGATCTGGGACGAACACGATGAAGCGGTGGAGGAGTTCCGGCCCCAGCCCGGGGGCGGCTGGCTGGTATCCGGCACGGCCAGCGTGGACGACCTGTACGAAAAGCTGGAGATCCCCCCGCAGCAGACCGATTCCAACACGGTCAACGGCCTGCTGCAGGACCTGACCGGCCACCTGCCCAAGGTGGGGGACGGTTTCCGCCTGGGCAATTACAGCGGCGTGGTCACTCACACCGCCCGCCGCCGGGTCACCGAAGTGCGCCTGACCCCCATACCGCCCCGGCCCGATCGGGAGGAACACAGCCGCCGCGCCTCCCGGGCCTTTGAGGCTTCCTGAGAGCAGAACCAAAACAGATGAGCGCCCCGCCAGGCAGGTCCCGGCGGGGCGCTTTTTATATCTGCGGCTCGACGTAGAAAGCGATCTTGGTGATGTATTCGCTCTCGTCGTGGGTGGTGATGTAGTCGTTGATGCAGAACTCATAGGAGTCGGACAGGATGCGCAGCCCTGCTTGCCGGCAGTGGTCCAGCAGCTTTTCGTAGGAGCGTCCCACCGACAGATAATCCCCTACATGGTAGATGCAGGCCCGGCGCCCCGGGGGCAGCCTGCGGACCCCGGCGGCCTGGCCGGTGGGGTCGATGGGCAAAAAGGCCAGGGATGCCTCGGTGTACCGGCCCGCCAGGATGCGCTCGAAAGGCACCACCACCCCGGACTGGAAGAACACCGGCAGCTGTTCCTGAAAGGCGTCCACAAAGCACTGCTTGCTGGCCAGGCTGACCTCCCGCAAACTGTAAGGGGCAGCCACCGGACGGCACAGCAGGTACTGCTCCCCGGCGTCCTCCAGCTGGACGCCGGCCTGGGCCCTGGCTTTGGCCTGCTCCATCTGCTGGCAGCGGTGCTGGACCCGGCTGCGCAGCAGACGCAGTTCGGCGATCTTCTGGTCGATCACGTCCAGCTGCCGGTGCAGCATGGCCAGGCTGCTGTCCAGGTGGTAGTGCTGCATATGCCGGCGGATCTCCTCCAGAGAGAAGCCGATCTTTTTCATCACCAGGATGGTGTCCAGGTAGTCGATCTGGCTGGCGCTGTAATAGCGGTAGCCGTTGCGCGGGTCCACATAGGCCGGACGGAACAGGCCGATCTTGTCGTAGAAGATCAGCGTCTGCTTGGAGATGTTTTGATACCGGGCCACCTCCCCGATCGAGAACAGATTTTCCATGGATACCCCCTTGACAATATAGTTACTATATCCTTTATACTGGTATTGTACAGAGGAACAAGCAAAAACGCAAGAAGGAGTTTTCGTATGCTTCGCAACACATCCAGGAATTGGGCCAAATGGGGCCCCAGGCTGCTGGAAGGCCTGACGATGCGCAGGGTGGGTCTGATCCTGCTGGGAGCCATGATCTGCACCTTCGGCATCCACAACATCCATCAGCAGACCGGCATCACCGAAGGCGGCGTCATCGGCATGATGCTGCTGGTGGAAAACTGGCTGGGCATCTCCCCGGCCATCGTCACCCCCGTACTGGACCTGACCTGTTACCTGCTGGCCTTCAAATACCTGGGGGGCGGGTTCATCCGCACTTCGGTGGTGTCCACCCTCAGCGTCTCTTTGTTTTATAAGATCTGGGAGCAGTTCCCCCCGATGCTGCCCGACCTGTCGGCTTACCCCCTGGCGGCCTCGGTGCTGGGAGCCCTCTTTGTGGGCCTTGGGGTGGGCATCATCGTGCGGCAGGGAGGTTCCAGCGGCGGCGACGACGCCCTGGCGCTCACCATCTCCCGCGTGACGGGCTGGCGGCTGTCCCGCAGTTATCTGTTCACCGACCTGGTGGTGCTGGTGCTCTCACTGAGCTATATCCCCTTCGCCAGGATCGCCTACTCCATCGTCACGGTCACCCTGTCCTCCTGGATCATCGACCGGGTGCAGGGCTTCCGCTTCCAGCGTTCGGCCTCCAAAGCCCAGTAATGGCGCAAAAAGCCGCCCGGCCTGCAAAGGCCGGGCGGCTTTTCTCAATGCAGTGGGGCGCTGTTCTTGCAGAAATCCACGATGTGGTGGAACATCTGTTCCACCGCCGGGGCCATGGCCGCCGGCCGGGGCAAAGCCAGGCCCACCACGCGCTCCTCGGCGGGCTGGATGGGCAGGATCTGGATGTGGGCGCTGCAATCCTTGATGGTCAGCTGGGGCAGGATGGACATTCCGATCCCGGCTTCCACCATGGCGATGTTGGACATATCGTCGATGACATGGCAGCAGCGCTGCACCCCGATCTTGTACTTCTTCAAAAAGCGGCGCATATCGGCGTCGGTGGCGTCTCCCTGCACCACGAAGTTTTTCTGGCTCATCAGGGCGGGGGTCATCACCCCTTCCGGAGGGGTGGGCCAGTCCGCCGGCAGGATGGCGTACAGGGGTTCCCGCAGCAGTTCGGTGAGGGCAAATTCCTCCTGGCAGCTGGAGGCCAGGAACCCGATGTCCACCTGGCCGCTGCGCAGCCATTCCTTCACGTCGTCGTAGGTGCCCTGGTAGATCTCCACCTCGATCTGGGGGAACTGCTCCTTGAAGCTCTGCAGGATGCCGGGCAGCAGGTGGGTGCACACCGAGCTGAAGGTGCCCAGCCGCACCTTGCCTTTTTCCAGGCCGTTCAGCCGGGCGATGCTCTGCTGCAGGGCCTCGTCGCTGTTCAGCACCGCCCGGATGGCAGGGTAGAGGGAAGCGCCGTAGCTGGTCATGGTGACGCCGCTTTTGCCCCGGGTGAACAGGGCGAAGCCCAGCTCCTCCTCCATCACGGCAATGGCGTGGCTGATGGCGGAGGGGGTCAGGTGGAGCTGCTGGGCCGCCTTGTTGAAGCTGCCCTGCCGCGCCACCGCGTCAAAGATCTCGTATGAAAACAAAGTCATCCCAGTACACTCCTCCGCTGTGAATCTTTTTCATCTTGCATATGAAGGTGATGAGCCTCTTTATAGGAAGTGTACTATCTCCCATGCCCTTTGTCAAGCGGTATCCCGGGTTTTCACTTGCTGCGGGCCGCTTTCAGGGCCGCATCGGCCCGGATGGCGGGGACGGTGAAGCTGTTGTTCTTCCACCAGGCCGCCAGGGAGGCCGCCACCGTCAGCCCGGTGGTGACCAGGGCTTCCAGCTGGTCGTCCTGGATGGGAAGCACCGGCTTGCCTGCCGCCGACAGGATCTGGTTGGTGAGTGCCAGCGCAAGGCAGGCGGTGCGTGCGATGGTTCCAATGGAAATGTGGTTCATGCTGTGCTCCTTTCAATTTGGTCGTTGGCTCAGGGTGTATCTGAGAAGTCAAACATGCTGAGAGATTCGCCAAAAAGCGCCAGATGCAAGGCGCATGAGCGCTGCACGCCTGACGATGGACTGCAAGCGAATGCAGCGCGGCAGATGGTGTTTTTTGGTAGAGTAGAACAGTATGGGGGAGTTTTCAGATAGACCCTAGGTGCGGGGCGGGCCGGGCTGGCGTTCCAGCGCGGACAGGCGGCGGTCGGCCGCCTTGAGTTTTTCTTCCAGCACCGGCACGCGCTGGGCGAAGTTGTTGTGGGCCCGCACCTCCCTGGTCAGCTCTTCCAGTTTGGTGTCGGTGACGGCCTGGCTGCGGCTGTTGGCGATCAGCACCCCCGCCAGGGTGACCCCGCCCGAGAGCAGGGCAGCCCAGATGGTCTCCATGGCCTCACCCCCGCCAGCGGCTCTTTTGGGGCCGCACATCGATGTGGGTGAAGGTGCCATAGATCCCGATGCCTCCGGCGTCGGGCAGCAGGGTCTCCGCATAGGCGGCCACGGCGGCGGGGGCCGCCCCCTCCACCTGGATGTCGGCCGCCAGGCCGTAGAGATGCTGGCTGCGGGGGCTGCTGCCCCGGGTGGCTGCGTTGTGGGCGGGGGTGCGGTAACCCGAGGTGATGGTCACCGGCGCGCCGAAATGGGTGCGGATGGCCTCCAGCACCCCGGCCAGGCGGGGCGACACGAACACCGGGTCGCTGCCGTCTTTGCAGGCGAACTCCCGCACCTTGAAGTGGGGCGCCGCCTGCCTGTCCCCTTCGGCCGCCAGGCTGTAAGATCGTACGTCTGTCATTGGGTTCCTCCTTTCTGTGGACGGTTTTTCTGTGTCCATTTTCCCACGCCGGAAGGCCGGTGGCCAGTGCGTCCTTTTGCGCGCAGAATGCTGTGGCTTTTGGCCATGCGGTTTTGGCTTTTGCCATGCGCTGGGTGGATCGCTTTCTGCAAAATCGATGGTTGCATTTCGCACGCCGGCGCAGTAAACTATAATCCGCTCCCGGCCGGAGCGGCTATGCGAAGTCAAAGATGCGTATCTTGCAGAAAGAAGGAACCATACAACTATGCGGCATTCGTCTGAGATCGATATGTGCAGCGGCCCCCTGGTGGGCAATCTGCTGCGTTTTTCCCTCCCGCTGATGGCGTCGGGCATCCTGCAGCTGCTGTTCAATGCGGCGGACATCATCGTGCTGGGCCAGTTTGCCAGCAGCAGCGCCATGGCTGCGGTGGGCGCCACCTCCTCGTTGAACAGCCTGATGGTCAACCTGTTTTTGGGCCTGTCCATCGGGTGCAGCGTGGTGATGGCCCACAGCTATGGCGCCCAGGACTGGCGCCGGGTGCAGGACACCGTCCACACCGCCATCCTGCTGGCCCTGTTCTGCGGGGCGGCCCTGATCCTGCTGGGGCTGCCCCTGCTGCCCGTCCTGTTGGGATGGATGGATACCCCGGCCGACCTGATGGACCAGTCGGTGCTCTATATGCGGATCGTCTTTCTGGGAATGCCCGCCATGATGGCCTATGACTTTGGGGCGGGCATCCTGCGCGCCATCGGGGACACCCGCCGGCCCCTGTTTTTCCTGACGGCAGCCGGGATCACCAATGCCTGCCTGAATGTCTTTTTCGTCCTGGTTTTCCATATGGATGTGGCGGGGGTGGCCCTGGCTACTTCCATCTCCCAGTATCTGTCGGCCGGCCTGATCCTGCGGTGCCTGGCCCGGCCCGGCACCCGCTACCAGCTGCACCCCCGCCAGCTGCGGCTCCACAAGGCCACCCTGCTGCAAATCCTGCGGGTGGGGCTGCCTGCCGGCATCCAGAGCGTGGTGTTCTCGGTCTCCAACGTGCTGATCCAGTCCTCCATCAACAGCTTTGGCACCCTGGCCGTGGCAGGCAGCACCGCCGCCGCCAACATCGAGAACTTTGTCTATACCGCCATGGAGTCGGTGTACCAGGCCGCCCTCAACTTTACCAGCCAGAACATCGGCGCAGGCAAAAAGGAGCGCGTGCCCCTGATCCTGCGGGACTGCCTGCTGCTGGTGGCGGTGATCGGAGCCATTCTGGGGGGCCTGGCGGTGCTGTTCGGGCGGCAGCTGCTGTCCATCTACACCTCGGATCCCCAGGTGCTGCCCTATGGCATCGATCGCATCCATGTGGTCTGCCTGACCTATCTGCTGTGCGGCCTGATGGACGTGGCCTGCGGGGTGGTGCGGGGGATGGGCGCCGCCGTCACCCCCACGGTGGTCTCCCTGACAGGGGCCTGCGGGCTGCGCATCGTCTGGATCTTCACGGTGTTCGGGTCGATGCACAGCCTGTTCGTGCTGTACCTGTCCTATCCCGTCACCTGGATCGTCACCTTTACCATGCATATGGTGTGCTTTGTCTGGTTCTACCGCCGGCTGCGCCGGTCCGGCGCGGCCACCCTGCACACGGCGTGAACGGTGCACGAGCCAAACAAAAAGACAGACCGTCAAAAAAGTCCCGACCGGACGACATGCGCGGATGGACGGGCATAAAAAAATACCAGGGACCAACCTGTGGTTCCTGGTATTTTTGGCGGAGTAGGAGGGATTTGAACCCTCGCGCCGGTTTCCCGACCTACGCCCTTAGCAGGGGCGCCTCTTCGGCCTCTTGAGTACTACTCCAGAGCAAAGTCAGTAAAACTGATTCAAATAAAATGGCGGAGAGAGTGGGATTCGAACCCACGGTGCATTGCTGCACGGCAGTTTTCAAGACTGCTTCCTTAAACCACTCGGACATCTCTCCTCGTGGGCATCCCGCATCAAGCTGCGCCCGCCGAATGCCTATTCATGATACCAGTTTTGCACAGCCTTGTCAAGCCCCAATTTCAAAAAGTTGCAGAGAAGCCCGCGCCTGCGCCCCGGCGGGCTTCGGCGCACGCCAAACCGGGGTGCAAAAAACGCTCTGCGCCGCTCCCGGGGGAGCCGGAGGTGCAACATTCCTCTATCCGGGCGGCTGATTTTCGCGTTGACAGCCATCTGAACGAAAGGTAAAATCTAGGGTAGAATCCTTTTGTACATTCCGCCTGCTTTTTTAAAGGAGGACCTATCATGAATGCTCCTGTTCCCGAACTGAACTGGCTGGAAGACCCGCAGGTCTTTGCGGTCAACCGGCTGGACGCCCACTCGGACCATGTATGGTATGCCGATGGGTCGGACCTGCGCCAAAGCCTGGACGGCCCCTGGCGCTTTGCATACAGCCCCTGTCCGGCCCAAAGGCCCGCCGCCTTCTGGCAGGAAGGGGCGGACCTGACCGGTTTTGCGGAGATCGCGGTGCCCGGGCACATCGAACTGCAGGGCTACGGCCAGATCCAGTATATCAACACCATGTATCCCTGGGACGGCTGCCACAACC
This sequence comes from Faecalibacterium sp. An121, assembly GCF_002160915.1. Taxonomy (GTDB): domain Bacteria; phylum Bacillota; class Clostridia; order Oscillospirales; family Ruminococcaceae; genus Faecalibacterium; species Faecalibacterium avium. Next base: position 18,041 of record NZ_NFLM01000023.1, on the reverse strand, counting down.
TGCGCCCGCCCCGGATCGCCTGGGACGACACCCCGGTGGGCAGCTATGTCAAGACCTTCCGGCTGGATGAGGCCCTGCAGGGCAAGCGGGTCTGCGTCTCCTTCCAGGGGGTGGAGCGGGCTTTCTACTGCTGGTGCAACGGACAGTTTGTGGGGTACAGCGAGGACAGCTTCACCCCCGCCGACTTTGACCTGACGGCTTATCTGCGCCCGGGGGAGAACCGCCTGTGCGTGGAAGTGTATAAAAACTGCAGCGGCAGCTGGCTGGAGGACCAGGACTTTTTCCGGTTCTTCGGCATTTTCCGGCCGGTGTACCTCTATGCCAAGCCTTCGGTGCACATCGAGGACCTGTGGCTGCGGGCGGGCCTGGAGACCGACAACACCACCGGTACCCTGGCGCCCCGCCTGCGTCTGAGCGCTGCGGAGGGCGCGTCTGTGGAGGGCTGCGGGCTGCACTGCACCGTGACGGCCCCCGGCGGCCGGGTGATCTGGGACGCCCCCATGCCCCTGGACAAGGGCGGGGACGGCTGCTGGTACGGCGCGCCGGTGCGGCTGCCCGACATCCGCAAGTGGGATCATGAAGACCCGGCCCTTTACGAAGTGACCCTGACTTTGCGGGACGCCGGCGGCGCCGTGCAGGAGACGGTGCTCTACAAGACCGGTTTCCGCCGCTTTGGGATGGACCAGGGCGTCATGAAGCTGAACGGGGAGCGGATCGTTTTCAACGGGGTGAACCGCCACGAGTGGAATCCCGAGACCGGGCGCGCCATCGGCCCCGAGGATATGTACCGGGCCATGGAGACCTTCCGCCGCAACAACATCAATGCGGTGCGCACCTGCCACTATCCCGACCAGACCCTCTGGTATCATCTGTGCGATGAAAACGGCATCTACATGATCGACGAGGCCAACCTGGAGAGCCACGGTTCCTGGCAGAAGATGGGCCGGGTGGACCCCGCCTGGAACGTGCCGGGCAGCCTGCCCGAATGGCGGGACTGCGTGGTGGACCGGGCCCGCTCGATGTTTGAGCGGGACAAAAACCACACCGCCATCCTGATCTGGAGCTGCGGCAACGAGTCCTATGCCGGGGAGGATATCCTGGCCATGAGCGACTTTTTCCACCGGAACGACCCCGGCCGCCTGGTGCACTACGAAGGGGTGTTCCACTGCCGGGCCTTCGACCAAATCAGCGACATGGAGAGCCGGATGTACGCAAAGCCCGATGAGATCCGGGCCTATCTGGACGCCAAGCCCGCAAAGCCCTTCATCCTGTGCGAGTATATGCACGACATGGGCAACAGCCTGGGCGGGATGGAGAGCTACATCCGCCTGGCCCGGGAATACCCCCAGTACCAGGGCGGCTTTGTGTGGGACTACATGGACCAGGCCCTCTGGCAGCCGGGCGTGCAGGGCCGCCGTCTGGGCTATGGCGGCGACTTTGGAGAGCGCCCCACCGACTATGCGTTCAGCGCCAACGGCATCGTCTTTGCAGACGGGACGGAGAAGCCCGCCATGCAGGATCTGCGCTACTGGTACGACACCCCCGCCCGTCGGGCTGCCTGGGACGCGGAGAATGCCCGTCAGGCTGCGGCCTGTACGCTGCCTCCCCTGCGGGCCGGCGGCCCCCTGACCGTGGTGGAAGGGGACGTCAACCTGGGGGTCCAGGGCGAGGGCTTTGCCCTGCAATTCTCCTACACCGAGGGGGGCCTGGCTTCCCTGCGGAAAGGGGATACCGAGTGGATCTGGCGTGCGCCCCGCCCGGCCCTGTGGCGCGCCCCCACCGAGAACGACCGGGGCTGCGGCTTCCCGGTGGCCAGCGCCGCCTGGATGGCGGCCGACGCCTACCCCAAGCTGGAGGGCTGGACCACCGCCAGGGAGCCGGACGGCAGCGTGCGGATCACGTATACCTTCCGCTTCCCCACGGTGCCGGGGGCCTCGGCGGATCTCTGCTATACCGTCACAGGCAGCGCCCTGCGGGTGGATGCCCGCTACCATGGGACCGAAAACGCGCCCGAACTGCCGTTGTTCGGAGTGCGCTTTGCCACGGTGCAGCCCGCCGCCCGGGTGAGCTGGACCGGCCTGTCCGGGGAGACCTACCCCGACCGGTATAAGGGGGCGAAATTCGGCACATGGAGCGAGACGCCCCACATCCCCGCCTACCTGGTGCCCCAGGACTGCGGCGTGCATATGGGCACCCACACGCTGACGGTGCACCAGCAGGGCCCGGCCTGCCGCACCACCGCGGCCCTCACCCTGCGGATGGCCGACGGCAGACCCTTTGCCTTCTCGGCGCTGCCCTATACCCCCCACCAGCTGGAGAGCGCCGCCCATGCGGACGAGCTGCCCGCCCCCGCCCACACCATCCTGACCGTGATGGGTCCTGTGCGGGGCGTCGGCGGCATCGACAGCTGGGGCACCGATGTGGAACCCGCCTGCCGTGTCAGCGGCCGGCAGGATCACGCCGTCAGCTTCCTCATCGAGCTGTGAGTGCAAAGGGCCGCACCTGCCCGGCATAACAAATACAGCGCCGCCCCTGGCCCAAAAAGCCGGGGGCGGCGCTTTTGTTTTTATATGTTCCGGGAGCCTTCGCCCTCCTCCCGGGCGGAAGGCGGGGATCCCTCCTCCGCAGGCGGCTGCCCGGTCCGGGGAACTTCGTCCCGGACCATGAGCTGGGCGCGCTGCTCGTCCTCGTAGCGGCGGGCCCGGTAGTAGAAGGTGTTGTGGTTCATGTGGCACAGTTCGGCAGCCTGACGGAGGGTGATCTGGCCCGACCGCCAGGTCCGGTGCGCCGCATAGAAGTTTTCGGGCAGAGGCTTGGAGGGACGGCCGAACTGGACGCCCCGGGCTTTGGCGGCCGCGATCCCCTCGGCCTGGCGCTGGCGGATGTTTTCCCTCTCATTCTCGGCCACGAAGGACAAGATCTGCAGCACCACATCGGCCAGGAACGTGCCCAGCAGATCCTTGCCGCGGCGTGTGTCCAGAAGCGGCATATCCAGCACAACGATATCGATGTCCTTTTCCTGGGTCAAAAAGCGCCATTGGACCAGGATCTCCTCGTAGTTGCGGCCCAGCCGGTCGATGCTTTTGATATAGAGCAGGTCATCCTTGCGCAGACGGCGTACCAGCCGCTTGTATTCCGGCCTCTGGAAATCCTTGCCGGACTGCCGGTCCACATATACATTCTGGGCGGGTACCTGCGCCTGGCGCAGGGCGATCCACTGGCGGTCGTCGTTTTGTTCGCGGGTGCTGACCCGGATGTAGCCATAGACGCTCACGGTTCTCCTTCCTGCCTTTCTGGGTCCGGCGGATTGGACAGGCGGCCCCTTCTTATTGTAACGCTTTGAAGGCAGTCAGGATAGAGTGTTCTTGCATCCTTTTTTGGAAGGCTCTGTCCATGGGGCTGTTATAAAGTCTGTGCCTGCTGGATCAGGCTGCGGATGTGGTGCACCAGCATTTCCAGGGCGGGGCCGTTTTCGCCGCCGTTGGGCACGATGATGTCGGCGTTGCGCTTGCTGGGTTCCACAAAAGCTTCGTGCATGGGTTTGACGGTGGTGAGGTACTGGGTGATGACGCTGTCCAGAGAGCGCCCGCGCTCCTTGACGTCCCGCAAAATCCGCCGCAGGATCCGCTCATCGGCGTCGGTATCCACAAAGATCTTATAGTCGAACAGCTCCAGCAGCTCGGGCTCCACAAAGGGCAGGATGCCCTCCACGATCAGCACCGGAGCCGGTTCGATATGGCGCACCTGGTCCGACCGGTTGTGGATGGCGTAGTCGTAGACCGGGCAGTCCACCCCGCGGCCTGCCTTCAGCTCCTGCAGGTGATGGACCAGCAGCTGGTTGTCGAAGGCGTCGGGGTGGTCGTAGTTGAGCAGGCAGCGCTTTTCATAGGGCAGGTCGTCGTGGCGCTTGTAGTAGCTGTCGTGGGGGATCAGCCGCACCTCTTCTTCCCCGAATCTTGCTTTCAGCCGCAGGGCCAGGGTGGTCTTGCCGCTGCCCGAGCCCCCGGCGATGCCAATGATCAGACTGTTCATACTGTTCCTCCCTGCGGTCTGGCGCAGCAGGCCGCTTTGTAGTATACTGGTGGCAGAGGCCGGGCGCCGCCCGTGTAAAACCTCTGTAAAGCTTTCTACCATCATACCACAAAACCCTCGGTTTTGACAGGGCTTGACACCCTGCCTTGGGAGGATATTCTATGAAAAAAATCATTTTGGCCCCCTACATCGACCAGACCCGGCGCTGGGTGAACGGCTGCGAGAGCATCAGCGCCGTGATGGCCCTGGGCGCGGTGGGGGTGCAGGTGGACCCGGACACCTTCATTGCGCGCGACCTGCCCCATGCCCCGTTCTGGGAGCAGGACGGGCAGCTGTGGGGCCCCGACCCCCATTATGTCTATCCCGGCGACCCCCACGACCACACCGGCTACGGCTGCTATGCCCCCTGCATCTGCCAGGCCATGACCAGCGCGCTGGAGGCCGCAGGGGCTGCGGACCGCTTTGCGGTGGTGGACGAGACCGGGCGGAGCGCCGCCGAACTGTGCGGCTACATCGACCAGGGGCTGCCGGTGGTGTTCTGGGCCACCCTCGACTTTCAGCCGGTGCCGGGGGTGGACCGGTGGCGGCTGCCCAACGGCAGGATGTTCGACTGGAAGCTGAACGAGCACTGCCTGCTCCTGGTGGGCTACGACCAGGACCGCTACTGGTTCAACGATCCCTGGCACAACCACGGCCTGTGCGCCCAGCCGAAAGAGCTGGTGGAGGAGTGCCACCGGGCCCAGGATCTGTACGCTGTGGCGCTGCGCCGCAAATGACAGGCGCCCGGCCCGAAACGAAACCCCCGCCTTCCTGTCCGGGAAAGCGGGGGTTGGATCGTTGGATCAGTTGAACTTGACCACTTTGCGGGCCAGGCGGTAGCCCAGCACGGTGACCTTGTCTCCGCCGGGGAAACGCAGGTCGGTCAGGCCGCCCAGGGACAGCTTGATGCGGCGGTATACCCGCTTGCTGACATGGGCGCGCAGATAGTCCCACAGCTCTGCCTTTTTGGCTTTGGCCTCGTCGCTGCCGTCCAGGATCAGGAAGATGCCGCTGATGGCCATCATGACCGACAGGTACTGGATCATATAGCTGCGCAGCCGGGCCTGCTCGGGGGGCAGCGCGTCCAGATCCTGGCAGTCGATCATATACCGGGTGACCCGCAGCTGCTGGTCCACCCGCTTGACCATGACGCTCTCGTTGACGCTCTGGTCCGCCCGGCCGATGAAGTACCGGTACAGGTCCAGGTCCATATAATACATACTTTTGACGTAGGGCAGGGGCTGGTAGATGAAGATGTTGTCCACATAGAAGGTGTGCTTGGGCAGCACCATCCCGCACCGGCGCAGCACTTCGGTGCGGTAGATCACCGAGTGCATCAGGATGTTCTGGTCGGGACGGAACCGGCCCACGTGCATCCAGGTGAACAGCCGGTTCTGGGGGAACACATTGGTGTAGCGCACCGTGTGGCTGGTGCCGTCCTCCACGTGTTCATAGACGTAGTTGCACAGCATCAGGTCGGGCGCCGTGCCCCGGTGCAGCAGCAGACGCAGCCGGTCCAGCACCTTGGCCAGAGCGTCGGTGTCCAGCCAGTCGTCGCTGTCCACAACTTTATAATAGATGCCGGCCGCATGGCGGATGCCCTGGTTGACCCCTTCCCCGTGGCCGCCGTTCTCCTGGTGGATGGCACGGACCACACCGGGGTATTTGGCGGCGTACTCGTCGCAGATGGCAGGGGTGTCGTCCTTGGTGGAGCCGTCGTCGATCAGGATGATCTCGGCATCCGGGCCGGCGGTCAGCAGGGTGTCCACGCAGTGGCGCATATAGGCCGCTGAATTATAGCAGGGCACCGCAAAGGTGATGAGCTTTTGTTCCATAAGGCGTACTCCTTACTTGATGAAAGACGGCGGACAGGCCGCCGCAGCGTATGCCTTTATTATAGCACGGCCCGGCGGGAAAATCTATCGCCCCGGCAAGGAATCTATGGCCCCTGCGGCCGGAATGTGGTATACTTGCCGCCGGAAAGGAAAGGAGGCAGCTTATGGAAGACCGGTACAGCGTGCTCAAACGGGTGTTCGGCTACGACCGTTTCCGCCCGGGGCAGGAGCAGATCATCGAGGCTTTGCTGCACGGACAGGACGTGATGGCGGTGATGCCCACCGGTGCAGGCAAATCGGTGTGCTACCAGGTGCCCGCTCTGCTGCTGCCGGGGCTGACGCTGGTGATCAGCCCCCTGATCAGCCTGATGCAGGACCAGGTGCGGGCGCTGGTGGCGGCGGGGGTGCCTGCGGCCTACCTCAACAACAGCCTCAACGACCGACAGAAGGAGCTGATGCTCCGCCGCGCCCGGGAGGGGCAGTACAAGATCATCTACGTGGCCCCCGAGCGGCTGCTGATGCCCGGCTTTGCGGCCCTGGTGCACTGCCGCCCGGTGAGCATGGTGACGGTGGATGAAGCCCACTGCATCAGCCAGTGGGGCCACGATTTCCGCCCCAGCTACCTGCAGATCCGGACCTTTGTGGAAGGGCTGGCCGAACGGCCTGTGGTGGGGGCTTTCACTGCCACGGCCACCGGCCAGGTGCGCCGGGACATCGAGGAGCAGCTGGGGCTGCGCAGCCCCCTGCGGCTGGTGACCGGCTTTGACCGGCCCAACCTGCGGTTCGAGACGCAGCGGCTGACCAACTCGGACAAGCCCCATGCCCTGGTGGATCTGCTGCTCGAGGCCGGGGACGTCCCCGTCATCGTCTATTGCAGCACCGTCCGCCAGGTGGAGCAGACGGCCCAGACGCTCCAGGGGCTGGGCTTTGCGGCGGCGGCTTACCACGGCCAGCTGCCCGCCGAACTGCGCCGCCGCACCCAGGAGGATTTCCTCTTTGACCGGGTGCAGGTGATGGTGGCCACCAATGCCTTTGGCATGGGCATCGACAAGCCCAATGTGCGGATGGTGGTCCACTACAATATGCCCCGGGACCTGGAAAGCTATTACCAGGAGGCGGGGCGGGCGGGCCGGGACGGGGAACCTGCCCGCTGCGTGCTGCTGTACGCTCCCAGCGATGTGCGCACCGCTCAGTTTTTCATCGACAAGGAGGAGACGGAGGGCACCGGGCCTCTGGTCCAGCGCCAGGAGAATGCCCGGCTGGCCCGGGAACGGCTGCGATACATGACCTTTTACGCCACCACCCAGCGGTGCCTGCGGGCCGAACTGCTGCACTACTTTGGGCAGAAGGCGCCCGTCCGCTGCGGCAACTGCTCCAGCTGCCTGCAGCCCAAAACCGTCCTGCCGGCGCCCCGGCCCGCCGCGCCCCGGGCAAGGCCGGCCGCACCGGCCGCCAGGGCGGCGGGGCTTGGCCCGGGGGATCAGCAGCTGCTGGCCGCCCTCTACGCCGTGCGCAAGGAACTGGCCCGCCGGGATAAGCTCCCTGCCTTCACGGTCTGCTCCGACGCGGCGCTGCGCCAGCTGTGCACCCGCCGCCCGTCCAGCATGGCCCAGCTGCTGGAGGTCCCCGGCATCAACGAGGCCAGGGCCCAGCGCTACGGTCCGGCCCTGCTGGATGCGGTGCGCCGGTACGGCTGACCCGCCCTTGACGGCAGCCCGCCAAAATATCTTGCGCCGGGCCTTGTATCCGGCGGCGAAATGATGTAAAATAAAGCGACATGGCAGGCCGCCCGGCTGTGCGGCCGCCGCTGTGAAAGGAGGGGCCGAAAGGCTTTCTGACAACATGATCTTAGCCATCGATATAGGCAACACCACCGTCGCCCTTGGGGGCATCCGGGACGGACGTGTATGCTTTGTGGCCCACATGGACACGGTGCGCACCCGCACCGCCGCCGAATACCGCGCCGAGATGGAGCGCATCTTTGCGCGGCGGCGCAACCCCGAGCGCAAGGTGTGGTTCGAGGGGGCTGTGCTCACCAGCGTGGTGCCCCAGCTCACCGGGCCGCTGGCCGCCTGCGCCCGGCACTACACCGGCAAAGACCCGGTGATCGTAGGACCTGACATCCGCACCGGCCTGCGGATGGGGGTGCCCGAACCCCAGATGGTGGGCAAGGACCGGATCGCCGACGCCGCCTATGCGGCGGCCAACTACCCCCTGCCGGTCATCACGGTCGATCTGGGCACCGCCACCACCTTCAATGTGGTGGACGGCCGCCGGGTGTTCCGGGGAGGCGTCATCTGCCCGGGGCTGTCCACCGGGCTGCGGGCGCTGGGAGACCGGTGCGCCCAGCTGCCTCAGATCCATTTGGCCCGGCCGGCCCATGCCATCGGCACCACCACCCAGGAGTGTATGCTCTCGGGGTCGGTGCTGGGCACCGCCGTGCTGGTGGACGGCATGGTGCAGCGCATCGAAGAAGAGCTGGGCTGTCCCGCTACCCTGGTGCTGACCGGGGGCCTGGCCAAATATGTGGCGCCCCTGTGCCGCCACCCCCTCACTTATGACCCCGAGCTGATGCTCAAGGGGCTGGCGCTGCTGTATGAGATGAACAGCCGCCCCGCCCGCCGCGGCCGCCGTCTGCCTGCGCCCCGGCGGGAGCACACGGCCCGGACCCAGCCCAAAAGGAGGAATGCAGGATGAAACTGGGCATCGTAGGAAGCGGCAAGATCGTCCAGGAGTTCCTGCCCTGGCTGGTCCAGGCCCCGACGGTGGAGGTAGCCGCCCTGTGCAGCACCGAGCGCAGCGCCGAAAAGGCCGCGGCGCTGTGCCGGCAGTACGGGGTCCCGCTCCACGTCACCGACTATGGCCGGCTGCTGGAAGCGGTGGACACGGTCTACATCGCCCTGCCCAACCTCTTGCACACAGCCTATGCCAAAGCCGCCCTGGAGGCCGGCCGCAATGCGATCGTGGAAAAGCCCCTGGCCCCCTGCGCCGCCGAAGCGGCCCGGCTGGCGGCTCTGGCCCGCAGCAAAGGGCTGTACCTGTTTGAGGCGGTCACCACCCAATACCTGCCGAACTACCGCAAATTGCAGGGGCTGCTGCCCCGGGTGGGCCCGGTCAAGGTGGTGCAGTGCAGCTTCTGCCAGTATTCCAGCCGGTACGACGCATTCCTGGCAGGGCAGACCGCCCCTGTATTCGACCCGAACCAGGCGGGGGGCGCCCTGATGGACCTGGGGGTCTACAACGTCAGCTACATCGTGGGCCTGTTTGGGGAACCCCAGCAGGTGCACTATGCCGCCAACGTCGAAAAGGGCGTCGATACCAGCGGCATCCTCACCATGGATTACAGCTCCTTCAAGGCGGTCAGCATTGCCGCCAAGGACTGCGCCGCACCCGCCCGCTATCTGATCCAGGGCACCAAGGGTTACCTGCTCCAGAAGAGCACCGCCAATCTCTGCGGCCCCTTGACCCTGCACCTGAACGACGGCACCGAGGAACACTATTCCCTCAACGGCAAGCGCATCCGGTGCGCAGCCGAATTCGAGGCCTTTGCCCGTGCCATCGACGCGGGGGACCAGGAGCTGTGCAGCCATATGCTGGACACCTCCCTGGCGGTCAGCCGGGTCCTGACGGCGGCCCGGCGCAGCGCGGGGGTGCGTTTCCCCTGCGACAAGTAAAAAGCAAAAGCAAACCCCGCCCCCTTTGGGGCGGCCAGCGTGCGCCGTATCCGGCAGTTTGGACGGAACGGCAGCAGGAGGTCTTATCATGACAAAACGAAACAATACCCATCTGCAAGTGTTGACCCGCCTGGGGCTGCTCATCGCCATCGAGCTGGTCATGAAAGCCATCGGTCTGGGCAGCGTGCCGGTCGGGCCCCTCTACATGAGCTTCCTCACACTGCCCATTGCGGTGGGCGCCATCACCATGGGGCCGGTGGCCGGCCTGGTGCTGGGCGCGGTGTTCGGCCTGGTCAGCTTTTATGACGCGGTCAGCGGCGGTTCGGCCATGACCAGCGCTCTGTTCCAGGTCAGCCCCCTGCACACGCTGATCCTGTGCGTGGGCACCCGTCTGCTGATGGGCCTGTGCGTGGGCCTGATCTACGAGGCGCTGCGCCGCCTGGACAAAAAGGGCACCTGGAGCTGCATCATCAGCGCCATGTGCGCCCCGCTGCTCAACACCCTGTTCTTTATGGGGTATATCGTGCTGGCATTCTATCACTGCGACTATGTGCAGGGCCTGGTGGCCGCCAACGGTGCGTCCAATCCCCTGATGTTCGTGGTGCTGCTGGTGGGCATCCAGGGCGTGGCCGAATTTCTGGTCAGCGGTCTGCTGGGCGGCATTGTGGCCCGGGCCGTGGAGCGGTATCTGAAATAAATCATCCCATATGTGTCCCGCCCGTACGCACATGTCGTCCGGGCGGGACGTTTTTGTCACCACCCGGAGAGGCCCGGCATAGGCTGGGGCACAGGGGGGATAGACCATGACAGACAGACTGTTTGCGGTGATCGGGGAGGACGGCAGGCAGGCCGCCGCTGCCCGGGCGCTGGCCCGGGCAGGCTGCCAGGTAGGAGGCATCGGGCAGATCGCCCGGGCCGGCTACATCCTGCTGCCCATGCCTCTGGATGACCAGGTGGCGGGGCTGCTGCGGGCTGCCCGCCCTGGGGCGGTGGCGCTGGCGGGCAGGCCCTCGGAACGGGCGGCCCGCATCGCCGCGGATGCCGGAGTGGAGCTGGTGGACTACTATGCCCGGCCCGAACTGGTGATCCGCAACGCCATCCCTACGGCGGAAGGGTGCATCGGCATCCTGCTGGAAAAACGCCCCCGCACCCTGTGGGGCGCCCGGGTGGGGGTGACGGGGTACGGCCCGGTGGGGCAGGCGCTGGCCCCGCGGCTGACCGCTCTGGGCGCCCGCGTGACGGTGGCCGCCCGGCGTGCAAGCCAGCGGGCCCTGGCCCAGAGCCAGGGGGCCGGGGCCGTCCCGCTGAGCGGACTGCGCCAGGTCGCCGCCGGCTTTGACATTTTGGTGAACACGGTGCCCGCCCCGGTGGTGGGACGGCAGGTGCTGGAGGCTTTGCCCCCGGACAGCCTGACGGTGGACCTGGCCAGCGCCCCCGGCGGGGTGGATCTGGGAGCGGCTGCCGCTTTGGGCCGCCGGGCCATGACCGCCCCCGGCCTGCCCGCCCGGTGCGCCCCCGACAGCGCCGGGGAGTATGTGGCCCAGACCGTGCTGGAGATCCTGCGGGAACGGGAGGTGGCAGAATGAACGCTGAACGACAAAAAACGGTGGCCTTTGCGGTGTGCGGCAGCTTTTGCACCCTGGGTGCGGCTGTGCCGCAGGCTGCGCGGCTGGCGGCGGAGGGCTGGCGGGTGCTGCCCGTCATGAGCTTTGCGGCGGCGGGCACCGACACACGGTTTGGCAGCGCCGCCGGCTGGAAGGCCCGGCTGGCGGCAGCGGCCGGCCATGAGGTGCTGGACACCCTGACGGCGGTGGAGCCTCTGGGACCCCAAAAGCTGGCGGACGCCCTGGTGATCGCGCCCTGCACCGGGGCTACCCTGGCCCGGCTGGCGGCCGGCCTGTCCGACACGCCGGTGACTCTGGCGGCCAAAAGCCTGCTGCGGGTGGGCTGCCCGGTGGTGGTGGCGGTGTCCACCAACGACGGCCTGTCCGGCTCGGGGGAGAATATGGCCCGGCTGATGCAGCGCAAGGGCTATTATTTTGTGCCCTATGGCCAGGACGACCCACAGAACAAGCCCCACAGCCTGAAGGCAGACCTGGAGCTTGTCCCCGAGACGCTGTCCCAGGCCCTGGACGGACGGCAGATCCAGCCGGTGCTGCTGCAAAGACCTCTTTCCCCTCACTGAAAAGTGTGCTATACTAAAAAATATCTGGGAACGCCCGGATGCACCCCATACGGGGAAATGGACAGAAAAACGGCGGGCCTCCCGCCGGGAAGAGGAACACATGAGAGGAATCGCCAAGGCCTTCGGGGCCTTTGCAGCGGCGCTGGCCCTGGTGGTGCTGGCGCTGCCTGCCCGGGCGGCAGGGCCCCAGCTGACCGCCACCCGGGCCTACTGCATCATGGACGCGGCCAGCGGCCTGGTGCTGGCCCAGCAGAATATGGATGAGGAGCTGCACCCCGCCTCCATCACCAAGGTGATGACCCTGGGGCTGGCATGCGAAAAGGCCCAGGGGGACTGGAGCGGCAGCTACCCGGTCACCCATGAGGACGTATACTCCCTGGCCGGCACCGACTCCAGCCACATCGCCCTGCTGGAAGGGGAGCAGGTGCCTCTGGAGGACTTGCTGTACGCCACCATGATGGCCAGCGCCAACGACGCGGCCAACGTGCTGGCGGAATACATCGGCGAGGGGACCATCCAGGACGGGGTGGACGCCATGAACGCCAAGGCTGTCCAGCTGGGGCTGCAGCACACCCACTTTTCCAATCCGCATGGCATCAGCGACGAGGAACACTACACCAGCTGCTACGATATGGCCCGGATCCTGCGGTGGGCGCTGGATCAGCCCGGCTTTGAGCAGCTGTTCACCAACAACGAAATGTATATCATGCAGCCCACCAACCACCAGCCGGTCACCCGCTATTTCTCCCAGCAGGATTCCATGCGGGTGGGCTCCAGTATGTTCTACGAACCCACCATCCTGGGCTCCAAGATCGGCTACACCGACATCGCCCGGCAGACCTACATCTGTCTGGCCGAGAAGGACGGCCTGCGCCTGATCTGCGTGGTCATGCGCAGCGACAGCCGTGCCGACCGCTATGCCGATGTGCGCACACTGCTGGAATATGCGTTTTCTACCTGGACCGGGTATACTGCTATTGACCCTGCGCAGAATGCCGCCCAGATCAGCGTCCGGGGCGGGGGCGGCCCGCTGGGCCAGCTGACCCTGAATGCCCCCGGCATCCGCCTGCCTCTGGCGGCGGGCCTTGACGCCGGGAACGTGACCCTTTCGGTGGACCTGCCGGAGGAGTACATCCTGGGAGAGGAGCTGGAGGCCTGGGCGGTGTACACCGTGCAGGGCAACGCCTACCAGGAGACGGCCAGCGTGCGGGTGCCTTTGCAGCCGGAAGGGCTGGACGCGCTGCTGGCGGGCAGCCGCGGCGCGGCGCATCCGGCGGCGGAGGACGTGGCCCCGGCGGGGCATCTGGCCCTGGTGCTGGGAACGGCGGCAGCCGGGATGCTGGCAATGGGCGCGGCGGTCTTTTTGTGGGGCCGCAAATCGATACGCACAGACCGGGCAAAGCCTGTGGAATAGAAAACATTGGATAGAGAGGAAGAACGATTATGGGCAAGTTTACTTTTACCGAGACCGAGATCCCCGGGGTGGTGGTCATCCAGCCGGAAGTGTTCGGGGATGACCGCGGCTACTTTATGGAGACCTACAAGAAGGGCGATTTCGCTGCGGCGGGCATCGACCGGGAGTTCGTGCAGGACAATCAGAGCCGCTCTTCCCGGGGCGTGCTGCGCGGGCTGCACTTCCAGAAGCAGCACACCCAGGGCAAGCTGGTGCGTGTGACCCTGGGCGAGGTGTACGACGTGGCGGTGGACTGCCGCCCCCACAGCGCTACCTTTGGCAAGTGGGTGGGGGTGACCCTGTCGGCGGAGAACAAGAAGATGTTCTATATCCCCGAGGGTTTTGCCCACGGCTTTTTGGTGCTCAGCGATGTGGCCGAGTTCTGCTATAAGTGCACCGACGTCTACGACCCCACCGCCGAGGGCGGCATCCCCTACGATGACCCCACCGTGGGTGTGGTGTGGCCCGACTGCGGCTGCCCCCATAAGACCAGCGATAAGGACAAGCGGCACCAGCCCTTTGCCCAGCAGACCTTTGATTTCTTTGCAGAGTGGTGATCGCCGTGGCAAAACTGAGCGCAATGTGGAACGCCCTTTGGCGCTACCGCTATCTTCTGTATAACCTGGTCAGCCGGGATTTCAAGCTGAAATACCGCCGCAGCGTGCTGGGCGTGGTGTGGAGCGTGCTCAACCCGCTGCTGATGTGTCTGGTCTACTGGGCGGTGTTCAGCAGCCTGATGGATATGCGCGGCAGCGGCATCGACAATTTCCCCGTCTTTTTGATGTGCGGCCAGCTGCTGTTCAACTTTTTCAACGAATCCACCTCCACCAGCATGGGCAGCATCATCAGCGCCGCCCCTCTGCTGAAAAAGGTGTATATCCCCAAGTATATCTTCCCGCTGGAGAAGTGCTGTTTTGCCATGGTCAACTGTGTGTTCAGCTTTGTGGCGCTGCTGCTGGTGATGGTGTTCACCGGCAGCCCCTTCCACCTGACCGTGTTCCAGGCGCTGTACCCGCTGGTGACCCTGTTCTTCTTCAGCCTGGGAGTGTCCTTGTTCCTGGCGGCGTGCACCGTGTTCTTCCGGGACATCCAGCACATCTGGAGCGTTTTTATCACGGCGCTGCTGTACTTTTCGGCCATCTTCTATGACCCCGCCCAGATGACCTTTTCCATCGGCGGGTTCAATATGCAGCAGGTGATCGCTCTCAACCCCATCTATTGGTATATCACCGGCTTCCGCCGCACCGTCATGTGGGGCGTGAGCCTGGACCTGCGGATGGTGGAGGTGTGCGGCCTGTGCGCAGTGGTGTCGATGGCGGTGGGGCTTGTGGTGTTCCGCCGCACCCAGGACCGCTTTGTGCTGCATATTTGAGAGAGGAGGAGCACGGATGGACACACCCAATACCCAGCCCATCATCGAGATCCAGAACGTCTCGATGTGCTTCAACCTGGCCAGCGAAAAACACGAGAGCCTGAAAGAATACTTTCTGGCCATGGTCCAGGGGCGGCTGCATTACGACGAGTTTTACGCCCTCCGGGACGTCAGCCTCAACATCATGCCGGGGGACTTCTACGGCCTGGTGGGGCTGAACGGCTCGGGCAAATCCACCCTGCTCAAGACCATTGCAGGGGTATACAAGCCCACCCGGGGCCAGGTGGTGGTGCGCGGCACCATCGCCCCCCTCATCGAGCTGGGGGCCGGCTTCGACATGGACCTGACCGCCCGGGAGAATATCTACCTCAATGGCACGGTGCTGGGCTTTTCGCCCAAGTACCTGGATGAAAAGTTTGACGAGATCGTGGAGTTCAGCGAGCTGCAAAACTTCCTGGACGTGCCCCTCAAGAATTATTCCTCGGGCATGGTGGCCCGCATCGGCTTTGCCATCGCCACCATCACCAAGCCCCAGATCCTCATTGCCGACGAGGTGCTGGCGGTGGGGGATTTCCTGTTCCAGCAGAAATGCGAAAAGCGGATGCAGGAGCTGATGGCCGGGGGCACCACCGTCATTCTGGTATCCCATTCCATCGAGCAGATCGAGCGGATGTGCACCAAGGTGGCCTGGCTGAGCCATGGGCGCCTGAAGATGAACGGGGACACCCAAACGGTCTGCGACGCCTACAAGGCCACCCAGCGGGGGGAGGTATAAGGCATGGACCAACAGCAGCGCAAACGGATGGCACAGCTGGGCCAATACGCGGTGCAGGTGGCAAGGCAGGAGGGCCTGCCCGCCATGCTGCGCCGGGGGGCCGGCTTTGTGCGCCGGCGCTTTTTTGGCAGGAAGGCCCGTTACCTGCCCGCCAAAAAGGTGCTGGAGGCCCAGCGGGCGGAGTACGAGGGCAAAACGCGGGAGAACTGCGGCCTGCCCACCATCAGCATCCTGACCCCGCTGTACAACACCCCGCCGGCCTACCTGCGGGCCTTTTTGGATTCCTTTGTGGGCCAGACGGCCCCCAATGGCCAGCTGTGCCTGGCGGATGCGTCCGACGCCGACCACCCCGAGGTGGGCCGCATCGTGGCGGAGTACCAGGCCCGCTGCCCCCGCATCCGCTGCCGCAAGGTGGAGAACAAGGGCATCGCGGCCAACACCAACGCCGCCGCCCTGCTGGCGGACGGGGAATACCTGGCCCTGGCCGACCACGACGACGTGCTGGCCCCCCATGCCATGTACGCCATGGGACAGGCCATCCTGGACCTGCGGGCGGAGGGTAAGCCCGACGGCTTTTTGTACAGCGACGAAGCGCTGTTTGAAAAGGACATCCGCCGGCCGCTGACGGCCCATTTCAAGCCCGACTTTGCCCCCGATTACCTGCTGTGCTGCAACTACATCTGCCATTTGGCGGTGTTCCGCCGGGAACTGTATGTGGGAGTCGGCGGGGAGCGCGGCGAGTACGACGGCAGCCAGGACCACGACCTGTTCTTCCGCCTGGCAGAGGCGGTGGGGGGCGCGGCCCATCTGCCCCAGGTGCTGTATTACTGGCGGGTACACAGCGGTTCCACCTCCGGGGGCGCTGCGGCCAAACCCTATGTGACGGCGGCGGCCAAGCGGGCCATCGAGGCCCATCTCGCCCGCACCGGCCAGCAGGGCCAGGTGGAGGACGGGCTGTTCCCCAGCACCTACCGGGTCAGATGGCAGATCCAGGGCCAGCCCAAGGTCAGCGTCCTGATCCCCAACAAGGATCACACCGACGATTTGGAACAGTGCCTGCACAGCCTGTACGCCCGCACCTTGTGGGAAAACTACGAGGTGATCGTCATAGAAAACAATTCCCAGCAGCCCGAGACCTTTGCGTATTACAAGCAGGCCCAGCGCCGCTACGATGGGCTGCGGGTGGTCCAGTATCCGGGCAAGGGGTTCAACTTCTCGGCCATCAACAACTTTGGCCGCCGCTACGCCGCAGGCAGCTATCTGCTGCTGCTGAACAACGACGTGGAGGTGACCGACGGGGACTGGATGACCGAGCTGCTGCGTCAGTGCGCCCGGCCCGGGGGCGGGGATATCTGCGGCGCTATGCTCTATTATCCCGACGACACCATCCAGCACGCCGGCGTGATCACCGGTCTGGGCGGCTATGCGGGGCACAGCCACAAGTACAAACAGCGGGGCGGAAGCGGGTATATGTTCCGGGCCGCCACTGTGCAGGATCTGTCCGCCGTCACCGGGGCCTGTATGCTGGTCAAGGCCAGTGTGTGGGATGCGGTGGGGGGCCTGGATGAGCGGTTCGCGGTGGCCTTCAACGACGTGGACTTCTGCCTGCGGGCCCGGGACGCAGGGTTCCGGATCCTGTGGACTCCTTACGCCTGGCTGTACCACCACGAGAGCAAGAGCCGGGGGGCGGACGACGCCGACCCGGCCAAGGCCCGGCGCTTTGCGGCCGAGCAGCAGCGGCTGTACGACCGTCACGGCAGGGAAAATATCCTGGACGACCCCTATTATAACCCCAGCCTGACCCAGGACCGGGAGGACTTTTCGGAGAGCGCCGACCTGAAAAAGCTGCAATCGGGGCAGCTGAAGGTGCGCTTCCGGCAGTAAGACCCTGCAAAACAGGAGAAAAGGAGTGGAACGCGATGAACATCCGGGGGCATTTTGACACCATCACCCATCACAAACTGCTGGTCATGAAGTATTGCTTTGCCTGCGGCCTGTACCGGCAGGGGCTGGCCCATGACCTGAGCAAGTACAGTCCCACCGAGTTCATCCCGGGCTGCATCTACTACCAGGGGGACCACAGCCCCAACGAGGCCGAGCGCCAGGCCAAGGGATACACGGCGGCCTGGCTGCACCACAAGGGCCGCAACAAGCATCACCTGGAATACTGGATCGATTACGGCACCGGCAAGGGGGGCCTGGCCGGCATGAAGATCCCCCTGCGGTACATCTGCGAGATGCTCTGCGACCGCATCGCCGCCAGCCAGGTGTACCTGGGGGACAAGTATACCGACGCCTCCCCGTGGGAGTATTATGAGCGCAGCAAAAGCCATTACCTGATGCACCCGGCCTCCCGGGCCATGCTGGAAAAGCTGCTGCGCATGGTGCGCGACAAAGGCCAGGACCGCACCTTCGCCTACATCAAAGCCCTGCTTGGCCTGCATCAGGAATATTGATCCGCCCTTCCCAGGAGCCGGCGGAAAGCAAAAAGCGCACGCAAAAGCGTGCGCTTTTCGTTTGCCCCAAACTCCTCTCGCTCTCGAAGTTAGAGAACACGAACTAAAGAAAATAAAGAAAAAAAGGGAAAATTTGAAATTGGGTCTTGACACCGGGGGGGGTATGTTATGATAGGCACACAAAGGAAAGGACCTTCCTTTGAACCTGTTTTGGGTCTCT
>NZ_NFLM01000022.1 GCF_002160915.1 Faecalibacterium sp. An121 | reverse complement strand
TTCCTCCTTATGGTGTATAAAAGATAGAGACCCAAAACAGGTTCAAAGGAAGGTCCTTTCCTTTGTGTGCCTATCATAACATACCCCCCCCCGGTGTCAAGACCCAATTTTCATTTTTGCCCATTTTTCTTTATTTTCTTTAGTTCGCATTCCCTAACTTTGGGCGCCGGGGATCTGGAGGCAGCAAAAAAGCGCACGCTTTCGCGTGCGCTTTTTGTGTCGTGAAGGGTCGATCTCATCGGCCGTCCCTGGGGGCGGGGCCGTCGTCGGCCAGGGTGAAGCCGCGGCCGTGCACCTCGCTGGCTTCGCTGACCACCATGAAACAGGCCGGGTCGATGGCATGGACCAGCCGTTCCAGGCGGGGCAGCTCCCGGCTGGAGATCACCGTCATCAGAAGCTGGCAGGGCTGGCGCAGATATCCGCCCTCCCCTTGCAGCAGGGTGACCCCCCGGTCCACCTCGGACAGGATCATCGACCGCAGTTCGTCGGTGTGGGCGCTGATGATCTTGACCTCCACCCGATGCCGGCCCATCAGGATCACCTTATCCAGCACGACGGTGTAGACGAACACCAGGACGATGCCGTACAGCACCTGTTCCTTGGGGCTGGACACCGCCTGGGCCAGCAGGATCATCAGATCCATCACGCTCATGGTAATCGGCACCGGCAGCCGGAAATATTTTTGCAGCACCAGGGGCGGGATATCCATACCGCCGGTGGAGCCGCCTACCCGGATCACCATACCCAGGGCCGTGCCAATGCCCACCCCGGCAAACAGCGCGCAGAGCAGCAGATCCTGGGTCAGGACATAGCCCGCCAGCAGCCGCTCCCACAGCGCCAGGGTCAGGGGGGACAAAAAGCTGCTGGCCAGCGTGGACAGGGCAAAACGCCGTCCCAGCAGCGCCCAGCCCACCAGCAGCATGGCCACATTGATGACCAGCATCACACCGGACACCGGCAGCCCGGCCAGCCGGTTGACGGCCAGTGCAATGCCGGTGGCCCCTCCGGTGATCAGGCCCGACGGCTCCAGAAAGACTGCCACCACCAAAGAGTAAAGCGCATTGCCCCCCAGCAGGGCCAGGGCGGTCAGGGCCAGACGGACTTTTTCACTGCGGCAGATCATAAGGCACCTCCTTCCGGGCGTGTCCGAAAACGCCATCTGCGGCGCCCATGCGCCCTTGCCTTCTCAGATACACCCCAGAGCAGCATACCCGGCAGCAGGCCGCCGGATGCCGCTCGCGAATAAAAAAGCCCCGCGCCCGCCAAAAGCAGGCGCGGGGTTCGGTATACATCGTTCAGCCCGAGCGGGACAGGCTGTGCCTCTTATTGTAGCAAAAAAGCCGGGGCGGGTCAAGGTGTCAGACTTTCAGCTCCTGCTCCCCCAGCACGTCGGAGGTAGGGGTGTCAAAGGTGGGGATGTCGGCATAGGGATCGGGGGTGTCGTCGGCCGGCAGGCTCTTCATGTATTCGTCCATCGCTACCGCCACATCCTTGGCCATGGCCACCGCTTCCACCACGGTGCGGGCGCCCTTCACCGCGTCGCCGCCCGCAAACACGCCGGGACGGGTGGTGCGGCCGTCGTGGTCCACCGTCAGCAGGCCCTTCTGGTTGGTGTCGATGCCGGTGGTGGTCTGGATCAGGCTGGACTCCGACCCCTGGCTGACCGAGATGATGACGCCGGTATGGGGGTAGAACCGTTCGCTGCCCTCCACCTGCACAAAGCGGCCGTCCTCCTGCTTGGCGGTGTCCTTGCAGATCAGGCCGTCGGGGCGGATCTCCACCGGCGCCTTGCAGAACCGGAAGCCCACGCCCTCCAGCTTGGCATAGCTGACCTCATAGGCCGATGCGCTGATGCAGCTCTCATCC
The DNA here is from genome assembly GCF_002160915.1 of Faecalibacterium sp. An121. Classification (GTDB taxonomy): domain Bacteria; phylum Bacillota; class Clostridia; order Oscillospirales; family Ruminococcaceae; genus Faecalibacterium; species Faecalibacterium avium. The sequence goes on along the minus strand of NZ_NFLM01000022.1, from coordinate 38,862 downwards.
CGGCGGGCATAGCAGGTGACGTGCCGGGCGCCGTTGCGGATGGCCGTGCGGGCGCAGTCCATGGCCGAGTTGCCCACCCCGATGACGGCAATGTTGTCTCCCAGCCGGAACGCCTTGCTGTTGGCCAGGTAGTCGATGCCGAACACCGCGTTGCCCAGGCTCTCGCCCTTGATGTGCATGGCGTTGGCTTTCCACAGGCCGGCGCCGATGAACACGCTCTTGTAGCCGTCCCGGAACAGGTCGTCGATGGTCAATGTGCGGCCGATCTCGGTATTGGTGCGCACCTTGATGTCCTTCAGCTCCAGATGGCGGTACTGGAAGTCATCCAGCACACTGTCGGGCAGACGGTAGTTGGGGATGCCGTAGCGCATCACCCCGCCGATCTTGTCCCGGGCCTCAAAGATGGTGATGTCATAGCCCCAGCGGGCCAGCAGCACCGCAATGGTCAGGCCCGCCGGCCCCGACCCGATGATGGCCGCCCGCATCCCGTTTTTGGGCGCCGGGCCCGCCACCATTTTGTTGGCGTAGGTGGTGGAGATATAATTTTCGATCACCGAGAAGTGCACCGGGTCATGGCTGGGCATCCGGTTGCGGATGCAGTGGCCCTCGCACTGCTTTTCGTGGTCGCAGACCAGGCTGCACACGGTGGTCAGGGGGTTGTTCTCAAACAGCATCCGGCCGGCCTTGTCCATCTCGCCGGCCTTCAGCAGACGGACCACCTCCGGGATGTTGGTGCGGATGGGGCAGCCCTCCTGACACATGGGCTTTTTGCAGCCAAGGCAGCGGTTGGCCTCGTCCAGAACATGAAGTGCCATTGTGCATTCCTCCTTGATGCGGCGCTGGCTGGCGCCGGTGTGGGCACGCGCGGGCGCGCGTTGTATCCAAGCTTCTTCTGTTTTTATAATACACCCATCCGCCTGCCGGTGCAATGACAAATCCACCGATTTTCAGCACTGGTTTTTGGAGTTTTTGCCAGAGCGCGTCCGGATGCCGGGCCTTTTTGCTCCCGCACAAGGCTGTATGTTGTAGACGCAGGCCGTCGGTGGTATACTGGATCTGAGAATGCGAACCTGCTGCGCCATTGGCCCAAAATCGTCCGATGCAGCGCAGCAGGTGGAGCTTTTGGGCAGAATGGAGCCGTAGGGCGGAGTTTTCACAGACGCCTTACACCGTCCGGGCAGGCCGCATCCCGTCCCGGGCCGGAAAGGAGGATCTTCTATGTGTACCAGCATTGCCATGCAGCAGGGCGGCGGTTACTTTGGCCGCAACCTGGACCTGGAATATTCTTTTGGGGAGCAGGTGGCGGTCACGCCGCGGCGGTATCCGCTGCGGTTCCACCGTCAGCCCGCCATGGAGCGCCATCTGGCCCTCATCGGGATGGCCCATGTGACCGGGGGCTGTCCCCTCTACGCCGAAGCCATGAACGAAAAGGGGCTGTATATGGCGGGGCTGAACTTCCCGGGCAACGCCTGGTATGACCCCGACCCACCCGCAGACTGCGACGCCGTAGCCCCCTACGAGCTGATCCCCTGGGTGCTGGGCAGCTGCGCCACCCTGGAACAGGCCAGAGCCCGGCTGGCCCGGTTCCGGCCTTTGGGCGTTCCCTTTGCCCCGGGACTGCCCCTGTCCCCGCTCCACTGGCACATTGCCGACCCGACCGGGGCTCTGGTTCTGGAGGCCACCCGGGAAGGGGTCTTTCTCTACGACGATCCGGCAGGGGTGCTGACCAACAACCCGCCCTTCCCCTTCCATCGGGCCAACCTCTGCCAATACCAGGGGCTCAGCCCCCGGCCTGCGGAAAATCGGATGGCTCCCGGGCTGTCCCTTCCCCCCTTTGGCCAGGGGATGGGCGCGGTGGGCCTGCCCGGCGACTTTTCCCCCGCCTCCCGCTATGTCAAGGCGGCCTTCCTCAAGCTGAACAGCCCCGACCCCGGGTCGGAGGAGGAACGGGTGGTCCAGTTCTTCCATCTGCTGGAGGGGGTGGCCATGGTGCGGGGCAGCGTGGTGACTCCGGAAGGCCGGGAGGATATCACCACCTATTCCTGCTGCATCAGCGCCGGCGCCGGCGTATACTACTACAAGACCTATGGGAACAGCCGCATCACCGCGGTGCGGCTGGCCAGCGACGGCCTGGACGGCGACACCCTGACTCTCTATCCCCTGCAAAACGGCCCTGATATCCGGTTTGAAAACTGACGGCCGAAGCACAAAAAACAGGCAGACGCACCAAAATGCGTCTGCCTGTTTTGTATCGTCTCGCTCATTACAGCAGCAGGGGGCACAGCACGGCGGTCAGGATGCCCGCGAACACCAAAGACAGGCTGCTGACTGCCTCGCAGGTCTGGCTGAACTCGGCGGCCTTGGCGGTGCCGATGACATGGGCCGAGGTGCCGAAGGCCGCACCCTGGGCCGCAGGCCAGGTCAGGCGCAGCAGTTTGCACAGCCAGGGGCCAAAGATGCTGCCCAGGATGCCGGTGAGGATGATGGCCGCGGTGGTGATGGCGGGCTCGCCGCCGCCGGCCTGGCTGACCACGATCCCCATGGCGGTGGTGATGCTTTTGGGCAGCAGGGAGGCGGTGAGCACCGCATCCAGGCGGCACAGACGGGCCATGGCCCAGACAAAGCCCAGGCTGACCAGCGTGCCCGCTCCCACTCCCGCCAAAATGGCGGGCAGGTCATGGCGCAGCCGGCTGAACTGGGCGTGCAGCGGGATGGCCAGACAGACGGTGGCGGGGGTCAGCAGCCAGGAAAAGACCTCGCAGTGCTGCTGGTACACCTGGTTGGGCACGCCGGCCGCAGCCAGGACCGCCCCCGTCAGCACCGCCGCCACCAGGATGGGGTTGAACAGGGCCACACCGGTCTTTTGCTGGAACAGCCGTCCCAGCTCATAGGCCCCGAAGGTCAGGAGGATGGCGAACAGCGCCGACCCCGAAAGGAACTCACCCATCGAGACCCTCCTTCCGGCTGCGGTCGGCCCGGTCCAGCAGGCGCTGGGTGACCCAGCCGCTGACCCCGAACACCACCAGGGTGGAAGCCAGGATGATGGCCAGCACGACGGGCCACACCCGGGCCAGCATGGGCCAGCTGTCGATGAGGCCCACCGCCGGCGCGATGAACAGCAGGGGCATCAGTCCCAGCATGAACTGTCCGCACTGCTGCACCGAGTCCAGCCGGAGTTTGCCGCTCTCCAGGGCAACGAACAGGAGCACCAGCCCCCACACCGCCGCGGGCACCGGCAGCGGAACCCAGGCGTGCAAAGCCTCCCCTGCCAGGGTAAAGCCGATGATCCACAAAAACTGCCGCAAATAACGCACAACAGATCCCTTCTTTTTTCACAATATCCTGCCAGGCGGCCCCATGCGGGCCGCACAGCGGTTATTGTATCACAGCCCGCCGGGGAGCACAATGTGCAAACCGCCCCATATTCTTCCCCCAACACTCCCTAAAACTGGGGAGACAAAAAACAGCCCCGTTTCCGGGGCTGTCCTCTATCAAAACTCCCGCGCAGGGGAGAGGGTATGTAGTCTGTCCGCCGCCCGGCGATTGCCTGGCATGGGCGGGGGAACAGTAGGATGTCGGAGCCGCCGCCTGAGGCTCCCGCGGAGCAGTGCGGCGGTAGGGTTTCCGGGAGCTGCCTGCAACAGCAGTCCGCATAGGAGGGGGAAGTCTGTTCGCTCCCCCGACTGCACCCTTAGTATACTGCACATTTGTGGCAGCTTTTTGTGGACTTTTTGAACAGTTTGCAAACATCCGTCCTTACCGGACCTGGTAGAACTCTTTGGCGATGTCGGCCGAGCGCTTGGCATCTTTGGCATACCAGTCGGCGCCGATCTGCATGGCGTAGCTCTCGGTCAGCACCGCGCCCCCCACCATCACCTTGCAGTCCAGACCCGCCCGATGGAGGGCGGCGATGGTGTCGGCCATGCTCTGGAGGGTGGTGGTCATCAGGGCGGACAGGCCCACCAGTCTGGCGCCGGTGCGGCGCACCGCGTCCACCACGGTCTCGGGCGGCACGTCCCGCCCCAGGTCCAGCACATCGAAGCCGTAATTTTCCAAAATCACCTTGACGATGTTCTTGCCGATGTCGTGGACATCCCCCTTGACGGTGGCCAGCACGATCTTGCCCTTGCTCTGACCGGGGGTCCCCTGCTTTGCCACCGCCGCCTTGATCTCCTCAAACGCAGCCTGGGCCGCGCTGGCCGACTGCAGCAGCTGCGGCAGGAACAACGTGCCCTTTTCGTACCGGGCGCCCACCGTATCCAGGGCGGGGATCAGGGCGTGGTCCACCAGGTCCAGCGGGGCGCAGCTGTCCAGCAGGGCCCGGGTGTGGGCCCCGGCCTCCCCTTTCAGCCCCTGCTCCACCGCCCGGATCAGCGGACCATACGGCCCTTCCGGCTGGTCCGGGGCTTCCCGGGACGGCAGGGCGGCAGGCTGGGCAGCCGCCGGCATGGCCCGCCCCGCGTACCGGGCGATATACCGGGCGCTCTGGGGGTCACGGCAGGTCAGTACATCGTATGCATACACTGCCCCCATCATTTCCTCGCTGGCGGGGTTCATGATGGCCAGATCCAGTCCGGCGTACATGGCCATGGTCAGGAAGGTGGTGTTCAGATAGGGGCGGCAGGGCAGCCCAAAGCTGATGTTGGACACCCCCAGCACCGTGCGCACCCCCAGCTCCCGCTTGCAGGCGGCCAGGGCCTCCAGGGTGGCCAGGACGTCCTCCTGCTGGGCGCTGGCGGTGAGGGTCAAACAGTCGATGTAGATATCCTCCCGGGGGATGCCGGCATCCAGGGCGGCGTCCCGGATGCGGCGCGCAATGGCCACACGGCCTTCTGCCGTCCTGGGGATGCCCTGTTCGTCCATGGTCAGGCCCACCACAGCCGCGCCGTACTTTTTGCACAGGGGCAGCAGCCGGTCCAGCACCGCCTGTTCCCCGTTGACCGAGTTGACGATGGGCTTGCCGTTGCAGACCCGCAGGCCCCGGGCCAGGGCCTCGGGGTTGGAGGAGTCCAGCTGCAAGGGCAGGGACACCACACTTTGCAGGGCCTTGACCACCCGTTCCATCATGGCGGGCTCATCCACGCCCGGGGCGCCCACATTGACGTCCAGCACGGCGGCCCCGGCCTCGGCCTGGCTGATGCCCTGGGCCAGCACATAGTCCACGTCTCCTTCCCGCAGGGCCTGCTGGAACCGCTTTTTGCCAGTGGGGTTGATCCGCTCACCCACCACCGTGATGCCGTCCACTTCCACCCGCTGCACCGGGCTGCACAGCACCGATGCCATGGGATGGGCAGGCCGTCCGGTGAGGCAGCCGTCAAAGACCTTGTGCAGCGCCCGGATGAAGTCGGGGGTGGTGCCGCAGCAGCCGCCCGCCGCAAACAGGCCCAGGTCCCGGTAGGGCATCATCTGGTGGGCGAACAGCTGGGGGGTGATGTCGTAGCCGCTGCCGTCCGCGCGAGGCAGACCCGCGTTGGGCTTGATAAAGACCGGGTAGTCCCCCGGCACCGCCTGGCAGAGGGTCCGGGCCATGGGGCAGATCTCCTTGGGGCCCAGGCTGCAGTTGATGCCAAGGCCGTCCGCCCCCAACCCCCGGGCCGTGGCCGCAAAGCTGCCCACCGTGCACCCGGTAAAGGTGCGGCCCCCTGCCTCAAAGCTCATGCTGGCCAGCACCGGCAGGCTGCTGTTCTCCTTGCAGGCCAGCAGGGCGGCTTTCAGCTCATACAGGTCGGTGAAGGTCTCCAGCAGCACCAGATCGGCCCCGGCGGCCTCCCCCGCCTGCACGATCCGGGCAAAGGCGTCCACCGCTTCCTCAAAGGGGAGGGTGCCGGCAGGTTCCAGCAGCTCCCCCAGAGGGCCTATGTCCAGGGCCACCAGGGCGCCATGGGGCGCGGCGGCCTGCCGGGCGCACCGGATGCCCGCCTGAACCGTCTGCTCCACTGTATAGCCGCTGCCCGCCAGTTTGTGGGCCGACGCGCCAAAGGTGTTGGCGCAGAGGATGCGGCTGCCCGCCTCCGCATACGCACGATGGATGGACTGGATCAGGGCCGGGTCCTCGATGTTCAGCGCCTCGGGCTTGGCCCCCAGGGGCAGGCCCGCCGCTTGCAGCATGGTGCCCATGGCCCCGTCCAGCAGGATGGTCTGATGGGTGCGCAGGATCTCTCTAGCTTTCACAGCTCTCGCCTCTCTTTCGGTATTCGCATTTGTCCCGCAGCGCACAGTGGGCGCAGCCGGCCCTCTGCCCGGACACCGGCGCACGGCCGGCCCCCAGCACAGCCGTCACGCTCTTGCGGGGCAGCATCAGAAACGTATCGGTGACGTACAGGCCGATCCGGCGCGGGGTATCCAGGACAGCCGCCAGCCGGGGCTGCACCGCGATGGGCCAGTCCCCATACCCCGGCGAATACCGCCCGGTGAGGTACAGCCCCTGGCTTTGGGCCTCAGCCCGCAGCCGGGCTTCGGCCTCGTCGCACACCTGCTCGGCAAGGGCGCTGGCCAATGCGTCCGTGGCGGCCTGGGCGGCCACATCCCCCACCCCGGCCCGGCGGATCTGGGCGTCCACCCCCGCCCCCAGGGTCACCGCCAGCAGCACCGCCTGGGTGCAGCCGGCCAGGTGGCGCTGCACATCCTGTCCCTGCCACAGGAACGCAAGGGCCTCCTTGTCCCCCTGCAGGTACACCCCCCGGGGGTCGGCCGCCGCCAAAAGCGGCGGGGCCCATCGTTCCAGCAGGGCCAGGGTGGCCGCGTCCGGCTCCCCTCTGGCCCCAAGATACCGCGCCGCCTGGGCCAGGTCGATCCGGCCGGGCAGCGCCAGATGCAGCACACGGCTGGCCGGTGCAGGCATATGCAGCGCCCCTTTCTGTATGGTCGTTGCTTTATTGTAGCACACTGCATCCCCAAAGAAAAGTACACGATGCGTCCAGCCGCCCGCGGCCCGAAACTCCTTTTGACAATTTGGCTGCTTTGTTCAGGTTTTGCCCCTTTGGCGGTCACAAAAGATTATCAATTCGCTCCCGGGGATTGTAACCGCAAACACAACATGATATAATAGCTTCGCATTGGTGAAAAGCACGAATTGCAACAACATATATGGAGGTAATTCTACATGAAGCGCGCTTTTTCTTTTGTGCTGTGCGGCGCCCTGGCCCTGAATCTGGCGGCCTGCGGCGGCAGCCAGTCCACTGCCGGCAGCGCGGCCGGCAGCACCGCTGCTGAGACCCTGACCGGCACCGCCGAGGGCTTTGGCGGCGACGTCACCGCCACCCTGACGGTGGAGAACGGCACCATCACCGCCTGCACCTTGACCGGCGACGGCGAGACCCCCGAGATCGGCGGCGCTGCCCTGGAGGAGCTGCAGCAGCAGGTCGTGGACGCAGGCGGCTATGAGATCGACGGCGTCAGCGGCGCCACCGTCACCAGCAACGCGGTCCGCCAGGCTGTGGCCCAGGCCCTGGGTGAGGAGATCCAGGAGGAGGCCGCCAGCTCTACCGCTGCCCCCGAGCCGGCAGCTCCTGCTGAGAACGTCCAGATCGAGGGCGGCCTGCAGATCGGCCAGTCCTACACTGCCGCCCATGGCGACAGCTGCTTCACCGAGGCTGTGGCCGTGGTGAAGGATGACGTGATCGTGGCAGCTTATCTGGACGAGTTCCAGTTCTTTGCCAGCGATGCAGGCATCACCCCTGTGCCCAACAGCGACGGCGGCTTCGGCGAGAACTACGCCGACGGCATGGTGCTGGGTTCCAAGCGTGTGAACGCTGACTACTACAGCGACCTGATGGCTTCCCACGCCGGCGCCACCACCCGCATCGACGACAACTACGACGCCATCCAGAACTATGTGGTGGGCAAGACCATCGACGAGATCGACGCTGCCGCCAGCGACGAGAACGCCGTGGATCTGGTGAGCGGCGCCACCCTGGCCGACACCGCCGGCTACCTGAAGGCCATCGCCGAGGCTGCCCGCAACGCCCAGCAGAACCAGGCCGTGGAGTTCAACGGCGATTCCAGCCAGCTGCAGCTGAACGTGGCCTATGCCGCTGCTCACGGTGACAAGTGCTTCACCACCGCCGCTGCCCTGACCGACGGCGAGAACATCATCCTGAGCTACATCGATGACTTCCAGTTCATCAGCTCGGATGAGGATGTCACCGGCGTGCCCAACAGCGACGCAGGCTTTGGCGAGAACTACGCCGACGGCGTGGTGCTGTGCTCCAAGCGTGTGAACACCGAGTATTACAGCGCCAATATGTCCTCCAAGGGCGGCGCTACCGTCACCATCGACGGCAACTTCGACGCCATCCAGAACCACCTGAACGGCATGAGCATCGCGGATGCCACCGCCCTGGCCGACCAGGAGAACCCCGTTGACTCCATCTCGGGCGCTACTCTGGTGGACACCGCCGGCTACATCCACGCTGTCCTGACCGCCGCCGGCGAGTAATCCCCCCTGCGGTTTTGACCCAGCTTTAGAACCAATCACCCCCCTGCTCTCTAGGGAGCAGGGGGTTTTTGCGTGCCGCCTTATGTGACCGGTTCACATTGACAAACGGCGTCCACATCTGTTATATTTTTTGTATAAACCGCACAAGCTTTTCAGCCTGTGCAGCAGCCAGCGCCGTCCCCCCGGCATACCCCTTGCCGGGGGCGCGGCGTCAATTCAAGCCAAAGGAGGAGTGAAGCCATGCGTTACGTCTGCCCCATCTGCGGCTACATCTACGACGAAGCCATCGAGGGGACGCCCTTTGACAGTCTGCCCGACAGCTGGTCCTGCCCGCTTTGCGGCGCGCCCAAGCTGATGTTCGGGCCGGAAGAAGCGCCCCAGCCCGCCCAGGACGTCCAGCCCGCGCCGGCGCTGGAGGAGGACGACTTGCAGCTTCTGCCTGCCGGGGCCTTGTCCGCCCTGTGCTCCAACCTGGCCCGGGGCTGCGAGAAACAATACAAAGACGAGGAGGCCGCCCTGTTCCGCCAGATCGCAGATTACTTTGCGCAGGCGGCGCCCGCCCTGTCCGACGCGGACCAGGCGCTGCTGGCCGGTATGCTCCAGGAGGACCTGGAACAGGGTTACCCGGCGGTCCATGCCGCCGCCCGGGACCATGCCGACCGGGGCACCCAACGGGTCTGTGTCTGGGGCGAGAAGGTGACCCAGATGCTCTACGCCCTGCTGGGCCGCTACCAGCGGGAGGGGGAAGCCTTTTTGGAGGGCACCCAGGTATGGGTATGCTCGGTGTGCGGCTTCATCTACATCGGCGACGCGCCCCCCGAGCTGTGCCCCGTATGCAAGGTGCCCGCCTGGAAATTTGACAAGATGGAAGGGAGGCGGCCCGCATGATGAAGAAGATCGCCGTGCGCAACCTGCGCCTGTGCACCAAAGACTGTCTGTGCCTGTACGTCTGCCCCACCGGCGCGTCCGACACCGAGGACAGCATCATCGACACTTCCAAGTGTGTGGGCTGCGGCACCTGTGCCGCCGCCTGTCCCAGCGGGGCCATCTCGATGGTGCCCGTGACCTATCCGCCCCAGCAGAAGAAAGCCGAGGACGTGCTGGACCTCTCCCGCAGACTGGCCGCCCAAAAGGCCCGGGAGGAAAAGGCCGCCCTCCAGCTGGCCGACGCCGCCCCGTCCGAGGGCCTGCGCCGGCTGATGGCCGCTGCCGCCCGTTCGATGCGGCTGGTCAATGAGGACCTGCTGCGGGAGTCGGGCTATATGCTGCCCCAGAGCGGCAATACCCACGCCCTGCTGCAGAGCTGGGCCGATGACCCGCCCGCCCCCGGCTTCCCGGTGGAAGCCGTCCGGCGCCTGCTGGAACTTCTTCCCAACAACGAAGGCTCCGACGCCTGACCTTTCCCCGCCCTGCGGCCCTGCTGCGGAGCGGGGATTTTTTGCCCGGCGGCAGGCAGCGCCGCAGGGCATGGATGCAGAAACGGCGGCCCGGTCCGGCCCATTCACGTTTGGTTCACATTTTTTATCTTTCCATACGGGCGAAAATATGGTAAAATGCAACTGGAACGTATCCCGGCCATCCGGGAGAGTGGGGAGCCCGCGTGCCGGCGCGCCGGCCGCCCGGGCAAGGTATATGCCGCCCCTGTATGGGGCACGTGTTAAAGAGTAGGAGAAGAAGCACTATGGTTCGTATTACAATGGAAGACGGCGGTGTGATCGATATCCAGCTTGACAAGCAGGCTGCGCCGATCACCTGCGAAAACTTTGAAAAGCTGGTCAAGTCCGGCTTTTACGACGGGCTGACCTTCCACCGGGTGATCCCCGGCTTTATGATCCAGGGCGGCTGCCCGCTGGGCAACGGCACCGGCGGCCCCGGCTGGAAGATCAAGGGCGAGTTCGCCTCCAACGGCGTCAACAACCCCATCCGCCATGTGCGCGGCGTGATCAGCATGGCCCGCGCCGCCGATCCCAACAGCGCCGGCAGCCAGTTCTTCATCATGCACAAGGATGCCCCCCACCTGGACGGCCAGTACGCCGCCTTCGGCCATGTGGTGTCCGGCATGGATGTGGTGGACAAGATCGCATCGGTCCGCACCGACTGGAACGACAAGCCCGCAACCCCCGTCCGCATCAAGAGCGCCGTCCTCATCGAGGACTGAGAAGCCCCGTCCCGCCCCCGTTTCCCCTTGAGGGAAGTGGGGGTTTTTGTTTGCCGGGTCTCGCGCCGCAATGAATATAATCGCATTGTATGCATTTATGATTGCATAAAAATACAAATTGCCTCAAAACGGCGGCCAAAATGAGAAAAGGTTTGTCGTTTTTCTGCATTGACGCTGGAGCCTGGGCGGATATAATAGGGACAGACGCGCAAAACGCGGCGGTCCGCGCCATCTGGGGCGCGGCAGAAAGTGTGTGAAACCTGCCAAAGAATGCAAAAAGGAGCGAGCAGCAATGAAGAAAAAGGAAGACATCAAGAAGGTCGTTCTGGCCTATTCCGGCGGTCTGGATACATCCATCATCATCCCCTGGCTGAAGGAGAACTACAACAACTGTGAGGTCATCGCCGTGTCGGGCGACGTGGGCCAGGGCACCGAGCTGGACGGCCTGGAGGAGAAAGCCAAAAAGACCGGCGCTTCCAAGCTGTATGTGCTGGACCTGAAGAAAGACTTTGTGGAGAACTACATCTTCCCCACCCTGAAGTTCGGCGCCAAGTACGAGGATTACCTGCTGGGCACCTCCTTTGCACGGCCCTGCATCGCCAAGGCCCTGGCCGACATCGCCATCCAGGAGGGCGCCGACGCCATCTGCCACGGCTGCACCGGCAAGGGCAACGACCAGGTCCGCTTTGAGCTGACCCTCAAGGCCTTCTGCCCCGACATGGCCATCATCGCTCCCTGGCGTGAGTGGAACATCAAGAGCCGCGACGAGGAGATCGATTACGCCGAGGCCCACAACATCCCCCTGAAGATCAACCGGGAGACCAACTACTCCAAGGACAAGAACATCTGGCATCTGTCCCACGAGGGCCTGGACCTGGAGAACCCCGCCAACGAGCCCCAGTACAACAAGCCCGGCTTCCTGGAGCTGGGGGTCAGCCCCGAGCAGGCCCCCGACCAGCCCACCTATGTGACCATCCACTTCGAGAAGGGCATCCCCACCGCCGTGGACGGCAAAGAGATGGGCGCCGTGGAACTGGTGGAATACCTCAACCAGGTGGGCGGCGCCAATGGCATCGGCCTGCTGGACATCGTCGAGAACCGGCTGGTGGGCATGAAGAGCCGCGGCGTCTATGAGACGCCCGGCGGCGCCATCCTCTACAAGGCCATCAACGTGCTGGAGACCATCACTCTGGACAAGGAGAGCGCCCACTTCAAGGCGCAGCTGGCCCAGAAGTACGCCGATATCGTCTACAACGGCCAGTGGTTCACCCCCCTGCGCCAGGCCCTGGACGCCTTTGCCGACAGCCTGGAGCAGACCGTCACCGGCGACGTCAAGCTCAAGCTGTACAAGGGCAACATGATCAACGCCGGCGTCACCTCCCCCTACAGCCTCTACGATGAGCAGACCGCCTCCTTTGGCGAGGACGAGGATTACAACCAGGCCGATGCCGCAGGCTTCATCAACCTGTTCGGCCTGTCCATCAAAGAGCGGGCCAAGCTGTCCAAGAACTGGCCCAAGGACTGATCGATACGCTTTCCTCCCCTTTGCCCGTTCCACACTTTCCGGGCAGAGGCAACTCCGGCAGCGATGCCGGCGGCACCGCCGCAGGACGTGCATTTCCTGCGGCGGCTTTGCCGTTATTGGGACCGGCTGCGCCTGCCGTCCCCATCTGTTTTGAAAGGAGCCGACCATGGCTGAACAACTCTGGAAAGGCCGCTTTTCCAAGGCGGTGGACTCCCGCGTGAACGATTTCAACTCCTCCATCCGGTTCGACCAGCGGATGATCGCCCAGGACATGAAGGGCAGCGGCGTCCATGCCGCCATGCTGGCCCGGCAGGGGATCATCTCGGAAGAAGATTGCAGGGCCATCCTGGACGGACTGGCCTCGATCGCCGATGACCTGGCCGCAGGCCGGCTGGAGATCGACCCCGCCGCCGAGGATGTGCACACCTTTGTGGAGCAGACCCTCACCGCCCGCATCGGGGATGCAGGCAAGCGGCTGCACACCGGCCGCAGCCGCAATGACCAGGTGGCCCTGGATATCCGGCTGACGCTGCGGGATGAGAGCATCCGCCTGCAGGGGCTGATCGCCGCCCTGGTGCGGGTCATCTGCAAAAAGGCCGGCGAGAACACCGCCTCGGTGATGCCGGGCTATACCCACCTGCAGCGGGCCCAGCCGGTCACCTTCGGCCACGCCCTGATGGCCTATGCCTGGATGCTGCTGCGGGATCTGGGCCGTTTTGCCGACGCCACCCGCCGGATGGACAGCCAGTGCCCTCTGGGCTCGGGCGCCCTGGCGGGCACCACCTATCCTCTGGACCGGGCCTTCACCGCCCAGAAGCTGGGCTTTGAGGCGCCCTGCCCCAACAGCATGGACGGCGTGTCCGACCGGGATTTCTGCATCGAGCTGGCCTCGGCCATCGCGACCTGCATGATGCACCTGTCCCGCCTGTCGGAGGAGATCATCCTCTGGTGCAGCTGGGAGTTCAAGTTCATCGAGCTGGACGACGCATTCACCACCGGCTCCTCCATCATGCCCCAGAAGAAAAACCCCGACGTCACCGAGCTGATCCGGGGCAAGACCGGCCGGGTGTACGGCGATCTGAACACCCTGCTGGTCATGATGAAGGGCCTGCCCCTGGCTTACAACAAGGATATGCAGGAGGACAAGGAAGCCATCTTTGACGCGGTGGATACGCTGTCCCTCTGCCTGACCACCATCACCCCCATGCTGGACACCATGCGCACCCTGCCGGCCAATATGCGCCGGGCGGCGGCGGCCGGCTTCATCAACGCCACCGACTGCGCCGACTACCTGACCCGCAAGGGGATGCCGTTCCGGGACGCCTACAAGCTGACCGGCCAGATGGTGGCCGACTGCATCGCCCAGGGCACCGTGCTGGAGGAGCTGACGCTGGAGCAGTTCCGGCAGTACAGCCCTCTGTTTGAGCAGGATATCTACCAGGCGGTGGACCTGATCAACTGCTGTGAGGGCCGCACCAGCTACGGCGGCCCCAGCGCCGCCAGCGTCCGCCTCCAGATCCAGCAGGCCCAGCAGGCCCTGGAAGCATGGGAGGAGGGACAGGCATGAGCTATAAGGTGTTCATCGACGGTTCGTCGGGCACCACCGGACTGCGCATCGCGGACCGTCTGGACGGACGGCCCGAGCTGGAATTGCTGTCCATCCCCGAGGAGAGCCGCAAGGACCTGCACAAGCGGGCCGAAACCATCAACGCCGCCGACCTGGCGTTCCTGTGCCTGCCCGACGCCGCTTCCAAAGAGGTGATCCCCCTGGTGGAGCCTCACGTCAGGGTGCTGGACACCTCCACCGCCTTCCGCACCGCGCCGGGGTGGGTATACGGCTTCCCCGAGCTGCACGGCCAGCGGGAAAAGATCCGGCAGGCAAACCGTGTGGCGGTGCCCGGGTGCCATGCGTCCGGCTTCATCTGCCTGGCGCGTCCTCTGGTGGAACTGGGCCTGGCGCCGGCGGACTATCCCTTCACCTGCCACAGCCTGACCGGTTATTCGGGCGGGGGCAAGAAGATGATCGCCGAATACCAGGACCCCGACCGTCCCGTCCTTTACAGCACACCCCGGGCCTACGGCCTGACTTTGCACCACAAGCACCTGCCCGAAATGCAGGCGGTGTCGGGGCTGACGGCTGCGCCGGTGTTCTGCCCCATCGTGGATGACTACTATGCCGGCATGGAGGTCACCGTCCCCCTGCGGATGGAGCTTCTGCCCGGCGTGACGCCCCAGGCGGTGGCCCAGGCTCTGGCCGATTACTATGCGGGGGAGGCGCTGTTCACCGTCCATCCCCTGGGGGAGACGCCCGCGGACGGGATGCTGGCCGCCGGAGCCATGCAGGGCACCGACCGGGTCCAGATCTACTGCACCGCCAGCCCCGACGGCAGCCAGATGCTGCTGATCTCCCTGTTCGATAACCTCGGCAAGGGGTCCTCGGGGGCGGCGGTCCAGTGCATGAACATCCTGCTGGGCCTGCCCGAGACGGCCGGGCTGGAATAAAGCCCGCAAGATATAAGGAGGAACAGTCTATGCAGTATCAGGAGGTTGCGGGAGGCATCTGCGCCCCCGCAGGGTTTGCGGCATCCGGGGTGCACTGCGGCATCCGGGCCAACCGCACCAAATACGACCTGGCCCTCATCAAGGCCGACGTGCGCTGCGCGGCGGCGGGGGTCTACACCACCAACAAGGTCTGCGGCGCCCCCATCAAGGTGGACCGCGCCCACCTGGCCGACGGCTACGCCCAGGCCATCCTGGTCAACAGCGGCAACGCCAACACCTGCGCCGCCAACGGGGTGGAGCTGGCCGAGGCCTGCTGCCAGCTGACCGGGCAGGCTCTGGGCATCCCCGCCGGGGACGTGCTGCCCGCCTCCACCGGCGTCATCGGCCAGCCCATGACCATCGATCCCTTTGCGGCGGGCATCCCGGCGGCGGCGGCCAAACTGGCCCACACCGCCCAGGGCAGCGCCGACGCGGCCACCGCCATCATGACCACCGATACCTGCCAGAAGGAGTACGCCATCCGGTTCCAGCTGGGGGGCAAGAGCTGCACCCTGGGCGCCATCGGCAAGGGCAGCGGCATGATCGCCCCCAACATGGCCACCATGCTGGCTTTCTACACCACCGACGCGGCGGTCAGCCCGGCCATGCTCCAGAAGGCCCTGCGCCAGGTGGTGCCCGGCACCTACAACCAGATGAGCGTAGACCTGGACACCTCCACCAACGACACCCTGCTCATCATGGCCTCGGGTCTGGCGGGCAATCCCTGCATCCAGTCCGAAGGCCCCGATTACGACGCCTTCGTGGAGGCCCTCACCGCCATTGCGGAGCATATGTGCGCCCTCCATGCCGGGGACGGCGAAGGGGCCACCCACCTCATCACCTGCCAGGTGACCGGCGCGCCCGACCTCAAGACGGCCCGGGCGGTGTCCCGCAGCGTGGTGTGCTCCAACCTGTTCAAGGCGGCCGTGTTCGGCCGGGACGCCAACTGGGGCCGCATCCTCTGCGCCATCGGCTATACGCCGGGGGATTTCTCCATCGATAAGGTGTGCGTCTGGCTGTCCAGCGCCGCCGGCGAGGTGTATGTCTGCGAGAATGCAGCCTACCACCCTTACAGCGAGGAAGAGGCCGCCCGGGTGCTGGCAGAGCGCGACATCCTGGTGCGGGTGGACATGGGCCTGGGAGACGCCGCCGCCAAGGCATGGGGCTGCGACCTGACCTATGACTATGTGAAGATCAACGGTGATTACAGGACCTGATACAGCAGGCGGCGGGAAAGAAAGCATATGAAAAACGAGCAAATGGCCCTCCTGTTTTCGGAGGCGACACCTTACATCCAGAAATACCATGGCAAGACCATGGTCATCAAATACGGCGGCAACGCCATGATCAACGAGACGCTGAAGGACGCGGTGATGAACGACCTGGTCACCCTCACGTTGCTGGGGGTACGGGTGGTGCTGGTCCACGGCGGCGGCCCTGCCATCAACGATATGCTCAAAAAGGTGGGGGTCCAGAGCCGCTTTGTGGACGGCCTGCGAGTGACCGACCAGGCCACCATGGAGATCGTGCAGCAGGTGCTGGCCGGCAAGGTCAACAAGGACCTGGTGTCCAAGCTGCGGGGCCGGGGGGTCGGCCTGTGCGGGATGGACGGCCAGATGCTGCGCTGCGCCGAGATGGACAGCCGTCTGGGCTATGTGGGAGAGGTGACCCATGTGGACACCACCCTGATCCGCAGCCTGCTGGACGGCGGCTACATCCCGGTGATCGCCACGGTGGGGATGGACGACCTGGGCCAGCCCTACAACATCAACGCCGACACGGCGGCGGCCCAGATCGCCATTGCCCTCCAGGCCGAAAAGCTGGTGTCCATGACCGACATCGCCGGCCTGCTGCGGGACAAGGACGACGAGAGCACCCTCATCCCCGAGGTGGAGGTGAGCGAGATCGAAGGGTACAAGGCTGCGGGCATCATCGCCGGCGGCATGATCCCCAAGATCGGCGGCATGGCCGACGCCATCTACCAGGGCGTCCACGAGGCGGTCATCATCGACGGCCGGGTTCCCCACACCGTGCTGCTGGAGCTGTTCTCCAACCGTGGCTCGGGCACCCGCTTCTACCGCCGCAGCCATCGCGAATAACAATGCCAGGGAGGCATCGAAATGGATACTGAAAAAGTCATCGTGCGGGACAACGACTACGTCCTGCACACTTATAAGCGCAACCCCATCGTCATCGAGCGGGGCCACGGGATGCACGCCTACGGCCCGGAGGGCCAGGATTATCTGGACTTCACCAGCGGCATCGGGGTGAACAGCCTGGGTTACTGCGACCTGGACTGGGCCGACGCTGTGGCGCGGCAGGCCCACAAATTGCAGCACACTTCCAACCTGTACTACACCGCCCCCTGCTCCAAGCTGGCCAAGCGCCTGTGCCGCCGCACCGGCATGAACAAGGTGTTCTTTGGCAACTCGGGGGCCGAGGCCAATGAGGGCGCCATCAAGGCTGCGCGCAAATACAGCTTTGACCGTTACGGCGCCGGCCGGGACCAGATCATCACCCTGAAGAACAGCTTCCATGGCCGCACCCTGGCCACCCTGACCGCCACCGGCCAGGATGGGTTCCATCAGTTCTTCGGGCCCTTCAACGACGGCTTCCTCTATGCGGCCGCCGGGGACCTGGGCGCCCTGACCAAGCTGGTGGACGAGCACACCTGCGCCATCATGCTGGAGCTGATCCAGGGTGAGGGGGGCGTGGTGCCCCTGGACCCCGCCTTTGTGCTGGGGGTGCGTTCTCTGTGCGACGACAGGGACCTGGTGCTGATCGTGGACGAGGTGCAGACCGGCGTGGGCCGCACCGGTACCTTCCTGGCCTGTGAGCAGTACAACCTGCGCCCCGACATCGTCACTCTGGCCAAGGGCCTGGGCGGCGGCCTGCCCATCGGCGCGGTCCTGCTGAACGACCGGGTGGCGGGCTGCATGGGCCCCGGCACCCATGGTTCCACCTTCGGGGGCAACCCGGTGGTCTGCGCCGGCGCCAACGTGGTGCTGGACCGGCTGAGCGACAGCTTCCTGGCGGGGGTGCGCCAGCACGGCGAACAGCTGCGGGAGGGCCTGGAAAAGCTCCCCCACGTCACCGCCGTGGATGGCATGGGCCTGATGCTGGGGGTGCAGTTTGAGGAGGGCATCACCGCCCAGGCCGTTCTGGACGCCTGCCGGGAGCGGGGCCTGCTGGTGCTGACCGCCAAGACCCGGATGCGGCTGCTGCCTCCCCTGATCGTCACCGCCCACGACATCGAGCGGGCCCTGACCATCCTGGACGAGGTGCTGTGCAGCATGGCCCCGGCCCAGCGCTGAGGGGAGGGGCCTATGAACCATCTGCTGAAGATGAGCGACCTGACCCAGCAGGAGCTGTACCACATCCTGGATGTGGCCGTCCAGCTGAAAGCCGCCCAGAAAGCCGGGGGCACCCCGCCCCTGCTGGCCGGCAAAAGCGTGGCTCTGATGTTTTCCAAGGCTTCCACCCGCACCCGCACCAGCTTTGAGGTGGGCGTATACCAGCTGGGGGGCCTGGGCAACTACATGAACGCCGCCACCGAGCTGCAGGCCAGCCGGGGCGAGCCTTTGCGGGACACCGCACGGGTACTGGGCCGCTATTACGACTGCGTGGTCTGGCGCACCTACCGCCAGCGCGACCTGGAGGAGCTGGCCGAGTATGCCGGGGTGCCGGTGATCAACGGCCTGACCGACTATGCCCATCCCTGCCAGGTGCTGGCCGACCTGATGACCATTCGGGAGCGGCGCGGCTCTTTGCAGGGGCAGAAGCTGTGTTTTGTGGGGGACGGCAACAACATGGCCAACAGCCTGATCGTAGGCGGTCTGCTGGCGGGGATGCAGGTGACCTGCGTCTGCCCGCCCGCTTACCGTCCGGCGGCGGATGTCCTGATGTTCGCCCACAAATACGGCGCCGGCTTCCAGCTGCTCCACGATCCCAAAGAAGGGGTACGGGATGCCGACGTGGTGGTGACCGCCGTGTGGAACAACGGCGAGGGCGAGACAGAGCGCCGGATGCGGGACTTCCTGGGCTACCAGCTGACCGGCAGCCTGCTGGCCGGGGCCAAACCCGACCACATGGTGCTGCACTGCCTGCCCGCCCACCGGGGCGAGGAGATCTCCAATGCGGTCTTTGAGGACCACGCCAGCGAGATCTTTGACGAAGCCGAAAACCGCCTCCATGTCCAAAAGGCAGTCCTGGCCATCCTCCTGGCCGGCCTGTGAGATAAAAATGCAAAGAAAACCCGTCCCGGCAGTTGACGCCAGGGCGGGTTTTTGCTATAATAATAGGGCTGTAAAACATATCTGGAGCAGTACTCAAGTGGTCGAAGAGGCGTGACTCGAAATCTCGTAGGCCGGGCGACCGGCGCCAGGGTTCAAATCCCTGCTGCTCCGCCAAACCGAGGGGACAGGTGAATTTTGATTCATCTGTCCCCTTCTTTTTTGCCGGCGCACCGCACAAGATCTGCGCCCAGTGCAAAGGCCGCCTCATCAGGAGGCATCCCCCAGGTTGAAGCTGGCGGCCAGCCGCACAGCTTTTGAACCCAGCGCCGTATCGTGGAGACGCGGTTCGTTTTTTCTTCTGTTTCATAGTGTATGTTTCTTTTCTTTCCAGTTTACGCTTCTTTTTCCTGCAATCCATTCAGGCAAGGGACAAGTTTGCATTCGATCGCAACGGATGCTATACTACAAGCAGCCATTTCAATCGCATGAAGGGAGGAAGAATCCATATGAAACCGTACCAGGGAATCTTGGCTTTGATTGGTTATTTGGTATTGCAGATCCTGGTGGCCCGCTTTATCTCGGTAGAGTATTATGAGCCCATTGCCGGGATTATCGCATTGATTGTACTTGGATGGCTGCTGCACAAAAAACGGATGCTGCATCTCAGCAGCCGGGACCTGAAGGGCTCTCAGCTCCTCTTTTGTGTCGGGATCGGCCTCGGCCTGGCCCTGATTTCCAAAATAGCGATTGTTCTTGGCGTTTTGAGCCAGGAGCCGCTCCCCGAACAAATATTTCCTACTCTTTTCTTTTGGACACAATACATGGCAACCAGGATAGTTCTAATCCCTATCATGGAAGAACTTTTGTTCCGGGGAATCCTGTTTGGGTCCTTTGTCAGCTCCTTCTCTTACAAAATTGCTATGGTACTCTCGGCAGCTATCTTTGCGCTGTCACATTTGACGATTTCCTGGCCGTCTGTGTTCCTCATCGGGATCTTGCTGGCCTGGATCTATTGGCGGACCGACAATCTTGCAGTCACCATGGTGATTCATGGCACAATCAATTTGGGCACTTTCTTGTCGATGCCGCTCTACGCCCTGTTGACCACCCACCGAACCATCGGGGTGATCGTATGCCTGTTCGTGGTGTTCCTGGGAATCGGGATCACTTATCTGTGCACCAAAAAGTTCCTCCAAAAACATGACGCCTTGTCAGCTTGACATATAGAAAAGTATTTGCGTTCAGAAAAGATGAATTATTGTAACCTTGCTTAGTTGTAACACGGATAGCATATTGAAAGTTGAAAACATTATTGCTTTCACTTTCCAGGCTAAAGTGATGTTAAAGTAAGAAAGGAGTCCCAAATGACCAACTACAATGATTTTGATCTGGATATGCAGATTTCTCAATCCAAGAACGGAATCAGCCCTCGATCTACTGGCTCTATTTACACTCAATGGGATTGTACGCCTACGCAAATATCGGAAATGCATTGTACGGAGATTGCTACGATTTGCTGGGAATGCGAAACTTCCGATATTTGCGGAGATGGCTCTGGAGACGAAAAATCTATTTCGCAGTGCCGCTCTTACTGTGGTGGCTCCTGTTAACTTAAATGAACCCCTAGCGATATAAGCTTGTAATTTACTCTAAATAATCTTTAGCCTGAAGGCAACTGTCCTAACAGAAGAACGGTTGCCTTTTCTTGGAATCAAAAGAAATCTTTGATTCTTTTTGTCGTTCGATTCTGCATGGAAAAGATTGTACTGTGTTGACTTTAAAATTTCGTCTGTGATATAATATAATTTAAATACATCTTCGATTGCATAAAGGGAGGATGAATCCGCATGAAACCGTACCAGGGAATCTTGGCTTTTATCAGTTATTTTCTATTGCAATTGATGGTGTATTTTTATATCTCAGAAACTTATTATACTGTTATTGCCGGGACCATTGCAGTGATTGTGTTTGCTTTCATGCTTTACAGGAAGCAAATGTTGCATATGAGCAGCCGGGATTTGAAGGGATCTCAACTCCTTTTTTGTCTTGGAATCGGCTTTGGTATGTCGCTTTTTTTAAAATATCGATTCTGATTACTGTTTTGAGCGGAGAGCCAATCCCTGAACTGTCGGTTCCCGATGGCTTCCTTTGGATGGCAACATCTGTGTTGCTGCTGCCAGTTGTAGAGGAACTCTTAGTTCGAGGGATGCTGTTCGGCTCCTTTTCTAGGTTTATTTCCTATCCAAAAGCAATTGTATTCTCAGCTGCTTTCTTTTTGTTTGGACATACTAAGGTTTCCTGGCCAGCAGTGTTTGTTATTGGAATATGGCTGGCCTGGATCTATTGGCGGACCGATAATCTTGCAGTCACCATGGTGATTCATGGCACCACCAATTTTGGTAGCTTGTTAGCCACACCGCTGTACATCCTGTTGACCGCCCACCGAACCATCGGGGTGATCGTATGCCTGTTCGTGGTGTTTCTGGGAATCGGGATCACTTATCTGTGCACCAAAAAGTTCCTCCAAAAACACGACGCCTTGCCGGCTTGACCTCCTGAAACATTCCATCACCCTCAACACAATGGCCCAGAGAAACCTCTGGGCCATATTTTTCGGTTTTGCGATCGTGCGCCCGGGCAGCATAGAGGGACATTGTAGAGGGACGGACAACCGTGCACTTATACATCCGTTCCTCTTGCGGTTCATTTCTCCGGCTTTGCTTCTCCTCGATCCAAAGGAAGTTACCAGCGTTCCATATTCTTTTCAAATTTTGTTGTATAGGCTTCTTTCAATTCCTCACCGCGAATCCCATAGCAAAGAAGGACATCGTTGTAATACATCAGGACATCCGCCATTTCTTCGATGAGATGTCTTCGCAAATCGTTTTCTTCCAGCGCTTTGCTTTCTCCATTTTTCTTAATAATATCTATAACCTCTCCAATTTCTCCAATCATCCACAGCAATTTATGCTTGCCCGCTTCAGGACAAATCCTTTCCCACTTATCTTTATATTTTTCTTGCAGCGCCTGCTGCATGGCAAGCATTTCTTGAATGCTAAAATCGCTCATATTTCCCTCCTGTCCGAGTTGCTGGTTTGTTTTCGATTTTATTCTGCCACCGGTATTATACTATACGGATCAAAACATCTGCTGGAGCTGCATCGGTCATAAAAAGAGCTGCCGCAGCAGTCTGCAACAGCCCGGGGCCATCTAACGCTTCAGATGTCTTTTGTTTACGCCATCAACTATGGACGGTTTCTTTCATGTCCTTTCTCTGCATATAATTCGAGAAAATTTCAATAAACTCCACGGCAGACGGTTGGCCATGCAGCGAAAAGCCAGCCACTTTTTTCAGCCTGACGGGATCGGTCGCCCACGCAACAGCCGATACCGTTCGGATGTTGCTCTCGACCGATTTCGGCTGAATGCCGTATTCTTTTGCAATGACCGCATAGATCTGTTTGTGCACAGCCTGAATGGCATCCGGATTTTCCAGCGTAAGTTCGACTGCACGGATCAGCTGCGCACAGCCAGCGTACTGGCTGACGATGCCGAACGGCCGCAAAATGTCCAGCAAAACATTTTTCTTGTCCATACTATATTCCTCCCTTGGAACATCCAAAGCATGGACCCCTCTATTATCATAAGTCGAAAAATATTCAAAGACAGCTTTTCCGTGAAAATCCGTTTCAATGCGTTAAAATGCGTGAAAGAAATACCAAAAGGACCCCCTTCGGAAGCTCTTGGAGGCTTGGGACCTGTATTTTTATACGGTTTCCGACAGGTCAACACAAGCAGAAAGGACGGCGGGAGGCAGCTGCACCCCTGTAGAAAGGCATCCATCTCCCTCTGCTGCAACGGGAGCAAGCCCATCATCCAAGAGATGAACACAAGGTCCAGTTTCTCTTTATGTACAAAGTCAACTCCCACACCTGATAGCCGAAAGAATCCAAAGAAACCGCGCTAGAGTACACCTGAGGAGTCAGCCATACCGAGTATTTTCCAAAAAGTGCCAGTTGCAAGCCGCATGAGCGCTGCAACTCTTGCACTTAAAGCACCTTGCTGCTAAACGTTATTCTCATCGTCCTATTTGCTGTGGCCTAAATTCTCATTTCATTCTACTTCCAGACCGTTCTTCATACATTTGGCGATTCTCTCTAAAGAGATTCTGGATATCATCCACGCTGCCGATGTTTGTTATCTGAAAAGGTGTTCAAATTTTCTCTTTTGCAAACTGTGTCTTTAGGCCATATTTTTATACCATGTGTCCTGTTTCTACACATTTCAGGAGCTTTACACAAATTACGGGATAGTTTCGCTGATACGGCGCGCCATATTACCCATCGTAATTCTGTGATTTCATTTTCCACTTTTGATACAAAATATATGCAGGAAGGAAGCAGATAACATACATCTTATTCTTTTATCTGCGCCGCAATATCCGCATCCACAATTTCCTCGCCAGTCTTACCTTTCAACTGCGCTTTGCTGGCTTCGCTCAGCCCATCATTGACCTCGGCATTCAAGTCGCAAGTACTGCACTGATCCAGTTGTTCTTTGGTCACCTTGCCGTCTCGGTAATCCCGGCAGATCTTCAGTTCATACATACTGTAAGGATGTTTTGTAAACAGCGCCTTGAATTTATGGCGCAGCACCCACCAGATTGGGATCCAAATGTACTTGTGCATGGCCGGCGAAACCGATCCGATCATCCAGCAGTCACGGTCACAGCAACGCACCTTTTTCCGCACTTTTTCAGCCTCCGGGCTATTCCACAATTCATCCCAGGTTTGGGTGTTCAGATTGCCCATAACTTCCTTATCTTTGGTGCCGTTGCAGGGCATCACATCTCCATAAGGGTCAATAAAGAAAGTATCGAAACTCATATCACAGGGCAGCAGTCGTTTCTGGCTGTAAATGTAATTGATCAGGCCATGATTGAAGTAGGCTCGGAACCACTTTTTGGGGCTGTTGCTGCGCAGCAGCTCATTGATAAGGTTCTCAAAGTTCTTGGCAACCATTGGCCGGTCATGGATGATATTTTTGGCCTCTACAAAATAGAAGCTGTTATGCAGGGAAGCCGTTGCAAACTCCATGCCCATCTCATTTGAGATCCTGTATAATGGCACCAGATCAGGGGCGTTCTTATCCTGCACCGTCATGCCGAAACCGACGTCCTTCATTCCCATTTCACGGAGCATTTTTAATGTTTGATAGCCGCGCTGGTAACCGTTCTGCAGGCCGCGAATCTCGTTGTTGGTCTGTTCCAGACCCTCAATGGAAATGCGGATGCCGATCTCAGGATATTCTTTGCACAGATCCACAATACGATCGGTGAAGAAACCGTTGGTGGAAATAACGATACGGTCGCTCTTTTTGTACAGCTCACGCACAATATCTTTCAGATCGGTACGTATGAACGGCTCGCCGCCGGTGATGTTGGTAAAGTACATCCGGGGCAGCTTTTTGATGGTTTCGATGCTGATTTCCTCTTCCGCTCTGGAAGGAGCCTTATAGCGGTTGCACATCGAGCAACGCGCATTGCAGCGGTAGGTCACAATGACGGTCCCGTTCAATTTTTTGCCTATCGTTGTTTTATCCTTGACCATTGGTTGTCCCCCCTCCTTTTTCTCATTACTTTTTCGGACAGTAAATGGGAATCAGCTTTTTATAATAGTCCTCTATCGTGTCAAAATGAATCGATTTGCAATTTTCCATGTACTGGTCGGTCAACGCATGGTCGGACCACAACGTCTGGATTTTCTCTTTTAGGTCATTTGCATTGCCGCTTTCAAATAAAGTACCGGTTTTACCTGCCTCGATCAGTTCCGGGATCCCGCCTATGTCAGCGCCCAACACCGGCGTGCCATACATCTGAGATTCCATCACAGAGAACGGGCAGTTTTCATACCATTCGGATGGGTAAATACTGAAGCGGGCTTCCCGGATCAGCTTTTCCAGTGCTTTGCCGCGTTGAAAACCCACATTTCCGACATTGGGAATACCACTCAGTTCGCTTTCAAGCGGACCTGTTCCAGCAAAAACAAACGGTATATCGGGAAGCTGCTTACATACTTGAATCAGAGTCTCAATCCCCTTTTCTTTGGAATAGCGGCCAAAGTACAACACATACTCTTTCTTGCAAGTATCCTTCCACTCCACCTTGTCTACAAAGTTGTGCAGCGCAATTGTCTTTTGTGCAAAAAGCAGATTGCTGTCCATTTTTGTTTTCAGGAACTTGGAGCAGCAGATCATCGTGTCAATATAATTGTATGCACCGTTCCGTTTCCAGAACTCAGCCTCCAGCATCCCGATCACAGATCTGGCTGTGCTGCCGTGGATACACTTGCCTTTTACACAATTCAGGAAATGTCCGCCCAGACACTTTTCACAATTCTCACCGGTGTTCGGGTTGTTACACATATGATTAGGACACACCAACTGATAATCGTGAGCAGTAAAAACAATCCGGCATTTATTGCCTTCTTTGCGCCATTTCTGGATTTCCAGAATGATACTGGGCGTCAGCTGGTAATTGAAATTGTTGAGGTGACACACATCCGGCTTGAAGTCATTCAGAACAAGACGAAGCTTCTTCCGCGCCTCTGAGGAATAGATAGTCTTTAAAGGATATGTAAGTTTTGCCAGCTTTGAGCCTCCATGAAAGTCCATATCACTGGTGTACGCATTCACACGATTGCCCACACAGCGGCCTTTATGTTCCATGCCGAAGTATTGCACTTCATGCCCCTGGCTTTTCAGATAATCACCCAGTTTAAATATGTATGTTTCGCTGCCGCCGTTGGGGTAAAGGAATTTATTAACCATCAGTATTCTCATATATCTCATTGACTTCTTATATTACTCTTGATATACTTTCCCGGATAAAGAAAAAACTCCAGCCATTTACTCTTATTCATGATAACCGCCGCTATCATTGGCCCAATAAAACTAATTGCAATTCCAAAAATCACATGAGGGGCTGCGTTCCGAATTTCCAACTTAAATAGTATGATTCTTAATGGCGCAGCAAACAGTGTATGCATCAGAAAAATAGGCATCGTATATTTTGCCAAAATACCAAACAATATAGACTGGCTTTTCTTTTCGTATATTTTCGTGATAGCAACAATGATTGAACTGCAGGCAAGCAGCCCAAGCAAGAAACTAACGCTTCCCCGATCAGTTCCCTCCATATAAACATCAATACTTAAAACCAGGAATAAGACTCCGCCGATTGTCGGCACGAGCAGGCCAATCTTATCCAGACAGCTTCTAAATTCAAAAACACTCAGGCACATACCGATAACAAACCATATTTCATTTGAAAGGATATATGAAACAGATTGTATCTTATGCCCTTCAAGAATTCCCAAGGCTTTAAAAGCCAGCCCAATAATTAAGCCAATTCTTGCCATGGTTTTAGTTCGAAATGTAGGTGTAATCAAAAACACAAAAAATAAAGCATACAAATACCAATATGGTGACACCGGATGGATAAATAGCGTATCGCACAGACTTCCGATTTGACTATTTACTGTAGAAGAAAACAATGTTTTCAATAGCCATGTAGCAAATGAAAATGTGAAGTAAGGAATCCCCAGCACCACCAGCTTTTTCAGAACATTTCTTCCCCAACTGTGGACATCATCAACCACACTCAGTTTCTGATAAAGGTAACCAGAACAGATAAAGAACAGCGGCACATGGAAGTAATAAATAGTCTGATTAAACCACCGATATAAATCATTCGTGGGTAATACATCCGCCTGTGTTATACTCTGAAAGAAATGGCCAAGTACTACCAAGACACAGGCTACAACTTTAACATTATCTACCCATATTTCCCTTTGCTTGTTCATTGCTTCTCGTCCTTATATGTAATGTTTTAGTTATTAACTATTTATTTTTGAGTTCTCCCAAGGTAATGTTTAAATTCAGTTCTCTGCCACATTGATTGCTTTTCAAAACATTTATCAATCAGGATATTTCGCTCCTTTATGGACCGTCCCTCCTCTATATACGCCCAGTGTTTGTTGGACAACCGTATCCCAGTTGTACTTTTCACAGATAAAATCTGCCGCTTCCTTTTTGTATTGTTCTACCTGTTCAGGATGCTGGCACAATTCTTCCAGTTTCTTCTGCAAAGCTACTATGTTTCCTTTTTCAAAAAGTACCGCTTTATCTTCCACAACATCTGCACATTCAGCAATATCCGAGGTCAAGCAGCAGTTTCCGTAGCTCATCGCTTCCAGCAGGCTGAGCGGCATCCCTTCCAGATCACTGGGCAGGCAGTATACATAGGCGTTGCTATACAATTCCGCCAAGATCTGCCCTTGTACAAACCCAGTAAACCGTATTCTATGGTCATCCGCGGCAAGCCTTGTGATCTCTTGCATGAATGCGTCCGAATCCGAGCTGCCGCCTGCTATGACCAGTTTTTTATCGGTATCGACCTGCTTGAATGCCTTGATCAAATACTGGATCCCTTTTTCCGGAACGATCCTTCCCAGAAACAAAATATAACCATCTTTATCGAGGCCAAACTTCTCTTGAATCAGCTTTGCCGCCTGCTGTATGGGACGCTCGACTCCGTTGGGGATAAAGACGGTTTTTCGTCCATAAGCATCGGCAAAGTATTGCTGCACGCCTCGGCTTAAAACAATGATCTCATCTGCATAACGAACGGCATTTCTTTCGCCAAACATGATATATTTCCGGGCAAACCTGCCCCACTTTTCGCCCCGTCTGTGGTCCAAGCCATGGATCGTGACCACCACACGTTTACCAAACAGCTTTGGCAGCCAGCACATGGCCGCAGGACCTTCTGCATGGACGTGCACCACATCGTATTTTCCCCATGCACAGGCAAGCGCCGCAAAGAAGCTGGACGATACCGCTGCAAATCCTTTCCTGTTTATGGTCGGGACGGTTTTGATTTTCACGCCCTTGCATTCCCGCAGTTTTGCACTGTCAAATTTTTTCCCGCTCACATGATGGCCGCTCCGGTTGTAGCAGGTCACCTGATGGCCCAGCTTCACCATTCGGCTGCTGAGTTCCTTGACCACGACCTCAATGCCGCCTTCACGGCTCCATCTTTTCTGGCCGAACATGGCGATCCTCAATTTCTCCGCACGATTTTCCATCTTTCACCTGCTCCCTGCCAGCTCACCTCTTTCATATCCGCCCCTCACCGCAGGATCTCAGCTGCATAGCGCAGACCCTTCTGGATGTTGACTCCCGCGTTTTCGATGGCGCCGGCTAGGATGAATGCCGCCGCAATCATGGCCGCTGCCATGATGCTCCTGCCGATCCGGTCCTGATACTCCTTCATTCTTCGTCCACCTTCCATCGATTTATCGTTCCGCCTTTTGTTTTATTGTACCATGTTGGGGGCTCCAATTCCACCTGTTCTTACTTTTATTTTACAGAGCAGCAGTCCCTGTGCGGCATTCTCCGGCGGCACACTGCCGTATGCGCTCCATGTGCAGCCCGTGTTGGCCGCACATGCCTGCTGCGCCGGCCAGGAACCATCTTTTGAAAGCAGCTTTCCTGTTCTGTCGTTGTACTTTTCCATCCATATTATTAGACTATTTTATAGAAAACGCACAAACGCCCCCCTCCCGGGACTGCGGCAGGCGTTATAAAGCGTTCGGTTTGTAAAAAATCCAAAAGAAAGAAGGACGAATCATGGCAAGCAAGTACGACGGCCTTGCCCGCATCATCACAGCATCGGCGCTCTGGGCATATTCAGCTGGACCGCCTTTGTGGATACCGCCACCAACAACACCAGCGGCATGGTCGTCGCTATCGTGGTGTCCCTGGTCGCCATGGTGGCTGACTTCATCCTCACCCTGATCACCTATCGCGACGAGCCGGCGCAGAAGTCCTGACCCGCCTGCGTTCCTCCTTGTGCCCTGCGGGCTCGGCCTGGCTGCCGGGTCGCGCCCGCTTTTTCTTGACATGGCGTCCCGCATCTCCTACAATAAACAGGAAAGGACGGTGACACGGATGATCTATAACCCCCAGCTGGAAACGTTTCTCTGTGTGGCAGAAGCCGGCAGCTTCAACCGGGCTGCCGAGCAGCTGTATATCTCGCCCCCGGCGGTCATCAAGCAGATCAACCTGCTGGAGGACAGCCTGGGTGTGGCGCTGTTCATCCGCACCCACCGCGGCCTGCAGCTGACGGCGGCGGGCCACTCCCTGTGTCAGGATGCCAGATACATCATCCAGTATTGCAAGGACTCGGTCACCCGGGCCAAAAACGCCATGCAGGAGAGCGCCGAGGTGATCCGCATCGGCACCTCCCCCATGACGCCGGCCCAGTTCCTGGTCAACCTGTGGCCCAGCGTGCAGCAGTACGACCCGGGCATCAAGTTCCAGCTGGTCCCCTTTGACAACACCCCCGAAAACGCCCGTGAGATCCTGGCCAACCTCGGCCAGCGCATCGATGTGGTGGCGGGCATCTTTGACGAGACCATGCTCAACCTGCGCCGGTGCGCCGGGCTGGAGATCTCCCGGGAACCCATCTGCTGCGCCGTGTCGGTCCACCACCGGCTGGCCCAGAAGGAATCGCTGACCGTACAGGACCTGTACGGCGAGCGGCTGATGCTGATGCGCCGGGACTGGAGCCACTATGTGGACCTGCTGCGGGACGATCTGTGGAAAAACCATCCCCAGATCCAGATCGTGGACTTTGATTTTTACAGCGTGGATGCTTTCAACCAGTGCGAAAACAACAACTGCGTGCTGATGGCGGTGGAGAACTGGCGCTATGTCCATCCGCTGCTCAAGATCCTGCCGGTGGACTGGGGCTACACCATCCCCTTCGGGCTGCTGCACGCCCCCGAGCCCTCGGCCCAGGTGACCCGGTTTCTGCAGGCCATCCGGATGGCGGCAGGCAGGCCCGCGCCGGGCTGACCGCGCGCAGCGACGGGGCTCAAGGCCCCGGTTTTATACGATCAAACGATCGAAAGGAGCAATGTATATGCGCGTTTTCCGCGACGATTTCCTGTGCCAGCTATCCGCTCACCTGCCGGCCCGCCGATGTGCTGGCCAACCAGCGGTATAACCGGCTGTACAACTACTACTGCACCGACGTCCAGGCCCGGGGCGCCTACCCGGCCTATGCGCACCGCCTGCTGGAAGAACTGGGCGTCCATCTGGACATCCGGCCCGGCGACGCTGAGATTTTGCAGAAGGGCACGGTGGATTTCATCACCTTCTCCTATTATATGTCCTCCTGCCAGACCGCAGGCGAGGCCAAGAGCGGCGAGGGCAACATCCTGGGCGGGGTGCCCAACCCTTATCTGAAGGCCAGCGACTGGGGCTGGCAGATCGATCCCGAGGGGCTGCGCTACGCTCTGAACGACCTGTACGACCGCTACGGCAAGCCCCTGATGGTGGTGGAGAACGGCCTGGGCGCCAAGGACGAGGTCGCCCCCGACGGCTCCATCCAGGACGACTACCGCATCGATTATCTGCGCCGCCACATCCAGCAGATGGCCGAGGCGGTCCGGGACGGGGTAGACCTGATGGGCTACACCCCCTGGGGCTGCATCGACCTGGTGAGCGCCTCCACCGGGGAGTATGCCAAGCGGTACGGCTTTATCTACGTCCGCCGCTACGACGACGGCACCGGGGACTTTGCCCGGCTGCGGAAAAAGTCCTTCTTCTGGTACAAAAAGGTCATCGCCTCCAACGGCGAGGACCTGGAGCCGTGATCCCGGCCCGTCCCATCCCGCGCTAGGGTGTATCTGAAAACTCCCCAATACTGTTCTATTCTACCAAAAAGCGCCATCTGCCGCGTTGCATTCGCTTGCATTCCACAAAGGAGTGCAGCGCTCATGCGCCTTGCATCTGGCGTTTTTTGGCGAATATCTCAGCATTTTTGACTTCTCAGATACACCCTAAACTGATAAGCCGCAGGTATACACTGCATAACCAATCGAGACTTCTGCCGAAGTCTCGATTTTTTTATACTAGGAACAGAACGGACCGCCGGAAAAAGCGAGGTCACAGTCGGAAAGGAAGCATTTTCTATGAACAACTTTATTTTTCAGAACAGCACCAAGGTCTACTTTGGGCAGGGCTGCGTCAAGGAGTACCTGGCCTGCCTGACCAAACACGCCCATACCATCCTGCTGGCCTATGGGGGCGGCTCCATCAAGCGCAACGGCGTCTACGACGAGATCATGGATGTCTTTTACAGCGCAGGCAAGCAGGTGGTGGAATTTTCGGGCATCATGGCCAATCCCACCTACGCCAAGGTGCAGGAGGGCGCCCGCCTGGCCCGCGCCTGCGGCGCCGACATGATCCTGGCCGTGGGCGGAGGCAGCGTCATGGACTGCTGCAAGGCGGTCAGTCTGGCCGCCCGCTACGACGGGGATGTCTGGGATGACTTCTGGGCCCGGCCCGGCGTCATCGACTTCGAGCCGCTGCCGCTGGGAGTGATCGTCACGGTGGCGGGCACCGGCAGCGAGTGCAACGGCGGGGCCGTCATCACCAACGAGGAAAAGAAGATCAAGACCGGCCGGGACTACCCTGCCCTCAACGCAAGGTTTGCCCTGATGGACCCGACCTACACGTACAGCGTGCCCCAGGGGCAGATGGTGTCGGGCAGCTTCGACATCCTCAGCCACATCATGGAGACCTATTTCAGCGCCCCCGACGAGGACAACGTCTCGGATGACATCATGGAGGCCCTGATGCGCAGCGTCATCCGCAACCTGCGCGCCGCCATCCAGAACCCCCGGGATTACACCGCCCGCTCCAACCTGATGTGGGACGCCACCATGGCCGAAAACCGCCTGATCAAGATGGGCAAACAGTGCGACTTTGAGTGCCACAACATGGAGCATCAGCTGGGGGCCTACACCAACTGCAACCACGGCTGCGGCCTGGCGGTGCTGCACCCGGTCTACTACCAGCACATCTACCAGGAAGGGCTGCCCAAATTCATGCGGTTTGCCCAGAACGTCTGGGGCATCCCCCGGGAGGGCCGGAGCGACCAGGAACTGGCCCTGGCCGGGATCAGCGCCCTGGCGGCCTTCATCCGGGAGATCGGCCTGCCCACCACCCTCAAGGAGCTGGGGGCTGACAAGGCCCAG
This sequence comes from Faecalibacterium sp. An121, assembly GCF_002160915.1. GTDB lineage: Bacteria > Bacillota > Clostridia > Oscillospirales > Ruminococcaceae > Faecalibacterium > Faecalibacterium avium. The sequence continues at coordinate 6,857 of NZ_NFLM01000022.1, read as the reverse complement.
CTGCGCCAGATCGCCGACAGCTGCGGCATCTCCCAGGGCAGCTACAAAAAGATGACCCACGACGAGATCTACAAGATCTTCTGTGAGTGCTACGAGTAACAGGAAATACAGGAAAGGAGTTTTTTGTATGAAACGACTGGCCGCCCTTTTGACGGGCTTTGTCATGGCCCTGGGCCTGGCGGGCTGCACGGCCGGCGTGCCGGCAGCCGGCGCATCCCAGGCAGGCTCCGACACCGGTCCCGCCGTGATGGGGTGGCTGTTCAGCCACTGACGGCAGCTTATAACCCCCGGCTTACAACTGCATAACCAATCGAGACTTCCGGTTTCCGCCTGCCGGGCTATAATAAAATCAGAAAACCAGCATAGGAAAGAGAGGAACTACAACGATGCAGACAAGGACATTGGGCCGGGACCTGCAGGTTTCGGCCGTAGGGCTGGGGTGCATGGGCTTTTCCCACGCCTATGGCGCGCCCAGCGAGGCCGGCGAAGCGGTCCGGCTGCTGCGCCGGGCCGTCGAGATGGGCTACACCTTCTTTGACACGGCCGAGGTCTACGGCACCCCCGAGGACCCCCACGGCAATGAGGCGCTGGTGGCCTTCAGCCCCATGGCCAACGGCTTTTTGACCGGCAGCTACGGCAAGGACAGCCGCTTTGACCCCAAGACCGACTATCGGGCCGGGATGCCCCAGTTTGCCCCCGACGCCATCGACCAGAACCGGCCGCTGCTGGATCTGCTGCGTCGGATGGCCCGGGAAAAACAGGCCACCCCGGCCCAGATCTCCCTGGCCTGGATGCTGTGCAAAAAGCCCTGGATCGTCCCCATCCCCGGCACCCGCAAGGAAGAGCGCATGGCAGAGAATGCAGGGGCCGCCGGCATCGCCCTCACCGCTGGGGAGGTGGAGGCCCTGGACACCGTCGGGATGTCCGCCGTCTATGGGGTAAAACAAAACTGAACATACGGAACAAGGAGGTTTTCTTATGGAGTACGCAGTCCTGAACAACGGCGTCAAGATGCCCATGGCCGGCATCGGCACCTTTCTTCTCAGCCCCGATGAGGCGGAGGCCTCGGTGCGCAGCGCCCTGCGGTGCGGCTACCGCCTGATCGACACTGCCAACGCCTATAGGAATGAAAAGGCGGTGGGCCGGGCCATCCGCGCTTCGGGCCTGCCCCGGGACGAGATCTTCCTGGAGACCAAGCTCTGGCCCAGTTTCTATGAGCAGCCTGACGCGGTGGACAAGACCCTGGAACGGCTGGGCACCGACTACATCGACCTGCTGCTGATCCACCAGCCCGCCGGCAACTATATGGCCGGCTACCGGCAGATGGAAAAGGCCTACCAGGAAGGCAAGGTGCGCGCCATCGGTCTGTCCAATTTCAACCGGGAACAGATCCAGGAGATCCTGGACAACTGCCGGGTCCATCCTGCGGTGCTGCAGACCGAGGTGCATCCCTACAACCAGGAAAAGGCCCTCAAGCGGTTTTTGGAGGAGCAGGCCATGGTCATCCAGGCCTGGTATCCCCTGGGCCACGGGGACAAGGCCCTGATCGCCGAGCCTCTGTTCAGCCAGCTGGGCAAAAAATACGGCAAGTCCAATGCACAGATCATCCTGCGCTGGCAGATCCAGAGCGGCAACATCGTCATCCCCGGTTCCAAGAACCCCGACCACATCCGGGACAACTTCGACCTGTTCGACTTTGAGCTGACCGAGGGCGAGATGGCTCAGATCGCCGCCATGGACCAGGCCAAACGCTACTACACCAGCACCCCCGAACTGCTGCGGCGCTATGTGCAGATGATCCCCGACGTGGACGGGCAGAAGTAAGACGTTTTGAAAGACAAAGGAGCGATTTTCTATGCGGACAAATTTTGGCGCAAAGCCCTGGTTCTACCCGCTGCCGGTGCTGATCGTGGGCACCTATAACCCCGACGGCACCGCCGACGCCATGAATGCGGCCTGGGGCGGCCTGTACGACGCCGGCAAGGTGGTGCTCTGCCTCAGCAAAGACCACCGCACTACGGCCAACATCCTGGCCCGGAAGGATTTCACCATCAGCTTTGCCGACGCGGCCGACACCGTCTCCGCCGACTATGTGGGGATGGTCTCGGGCAACAGTGAGCCGGCCAAGATGCAGAAGGCCGGCTTCCACACCAGCAAGGCCAGCACGGTGGACGCGCCGCTCATCGACGAGCTGCCGGTGGCGCTGGAGTGCCGGCTGCTCAAGGTGAACGAGGACGGCAACATCATCTCCATCTTCCTTCTTTGCCGCAGGCCCGCAGCCGAATGCTGCGGGCCTGTTTGGCGTATGCATCCCCAGTAGAAACCTTCGGCTTATCACTCCATAACCAATCGAGACTTCTGCCCCGGGGCGGAGCGCGTTACAATAAAGCCAGGAAAAAGGGCTTCGGCCCCAGAAAAGAACGACCGTCCACCGTACAAAAGAAAAGGAGCAAACCTATGAAACTACAGCATCGGGCCGCCGCCCTGACAGCGGCCGCCGTTCTGGCTCTGTCCACCCTGACAGCGCCGGTCACCGCCTTTGCGGCATCCGAGGATGCCGCCGAAAACGGCATCCTGGACCTTCTGCCCGCCCCCCTGCGGGACCTGATCGACCCCGAAAACGCGCCCCTGCGCATCGCAGAGCAGGGCATCTTCTCGGCGGGCGGCACCGTCATCCGCTCGGATGGCACCTTTGACGTGGGCAACTACTACACCTCCCATGTGGACCACGCCAACGTCCTCTACCAGATCCCCGAAAACGACACCGAACTGCCCATGGTGTTCCTGCACGGGTACGGCCAGTCCCGCATGGGCTGGATGACCACCCCGGACGGACGTGAAGGATGGTCGGATATGTTCCTGCGCAAAGGGCACAGCGTCTGGCTGATCGACCAGCCCCGCCGGGGCGAGGCCGGCCAGACCTCGGTGGCAGGCACCATGACCACCACCCCCTCGGACCAGACCTGGTACACCCAGTTCCGCATCGGCACCTACCGGAACGATCAGTTCACCTACAATGAGGGCTCCCAGTTCCCCCGGGGCGAGGAGGTACTGGATCAGTTCTTCCGTCAGATGACCCCTGACACCGGCATGGACAACGACGCAGGCGATCAGGCCATCGACAACACCGTGGTGGCCCAGGCCGTCGCGGCGACCATCGATGAAGTGTATGCCCGCACCGGCAAAGACTCCATCCTGGTCACCCATTCCCAGGGCGGCCTGCCCGGCTGGGAAGTGCCCCTGTATACGGATCATGTGGCCGCCATCGTGGCCATTGAGCCGGGCGCTGCGCCTGAGGTGGGCAGCGACGCCTACAACGCCATGGTGGAACAGAACATCCCGGTGGCCTTCTACTACGGCGATTACATCGGCCAGCAGTACACTGACGTGCCCGCAGCCGCCATGTGGTCCATGATGGCCTCCACCGCCGACACCTTCACCGCGGCTTACACCGCCGCCGGCCGCACCAGCACAGTGGTGCATCTGCCGGATGAGGGCATCACCGGCAACGACCACTTCATGTTCCAGGATCTGAACAACGACGTCATCGCCGACCACATCGAGAACTGGATCCAGCAAAACGTGCAGTAACGAGGCGACGGCCGCCACCCGCCCGGTGCGCCGGCTCCCCCACACGATGCTATTATGATGCAACAGCCGCAGCAGGGATCTGCTGCGGCTGTTTTGCACATCGGCGTAAAATGTGGTATACTGTTACGAAAACAGTTCTGTGCAGAGAGGTGTTCCTAATGAAGATCCCAGCCCGCGGTTTTACCCACGCCGGCAAGTTCCACGCCGACGATGTGTTTGCGACCGCACTTTTGCAGATCCTGCGCCCGGACATCAAAGTCAGCCGGGGCTTTGTGGTGCCGGATGACTTCGACGGCATCGTCTATGACATCGGCGACGGTATGTTCGACCACCACCGGGAGCCCCGTCAGACCCGCCCCAACGGGGTGCCTTACGCGGCCTTCGGGCTGCTGTGGCGGGTGCTGGGTCCCGGCCTGGTTGGGGAACGTCAGGCCCGCCTCATCGATGAAAATTTCATTCAGCCTTTGGACCTGAACGACAACACCGGCGAGCAGAACAGCCTGTGCGATGCCATCGGCTTTTTCAATCCGCCCTGGGACAGCGCCGACAGCGCCGATGACCGCTTCTTTGAGGCGGTGGCGGTCGCAAAGCAGATCCTGTCCCGTCAGATCGAGGCGGCCAACGCGGTCAACCGGGCGGACGAAAAGGTGCGGGCCGCCTACGCTGCCTCCAAAGACGGCATCGTGGTGCTGCCGTGCTATCTGCCCTGGAAAAACGGCCTGTACAAAACCGACGCTCTTTTTGTGGTGTATCCCAGCCAGCGGGGCGGCTGGAGCGCCCAGTGCGTCACCGACCACCGGACCAAAAAGCCCAAACTCCCCTTCCCCGCCTCCTGGGCCGGCCAGCCCCAGCAGGTCATTGAAGCCCGCAGCGGTCTGGATGGGATCAGCTTCTGCCATGCCAGCCGCTTTTTGATCACCGCCAGGGACAAGCAGACCGCCGTGGCCGCCTGCCGCCTGGTTCTCAAGAACAATGGACGGTGAATCGTTCGCCCCCGCCTATGTCTACATGGTCCGCTGCGGGGGCGGCAGGCTGTACACCGGCTGGACCAACGACCCTGCCGCCCGGCTGCACGCCCACAAAACAGGGCAGGGCGCCCGGGCGACCCGGGCCTTCGGGGCTCTGAGCCTGGCCTACCTCGAACCCTGCGCGGACAAGCCGGCGGCGCTGCGGCGGGAAGCCGCCCTTAAGAAGCTGTCCAAATCCCAAAAAGAGGTCCTGTGTGCCGAATGGGCCCGGCAGATGCAGCCCCGGCTGTCCATGGCCACCTGCGCCGATGCCGCCGACATCCTGCACATTTATAACTGGTATGTGCGCAACCGGATCGCGACCTTCCAGATCACCCCGTCCACTCTGGAGGAATACCAGACCTGGGTGGAGGATACGCTGGCCCGAGCTCCGCTGCTTCTGGCGCGGGACGGGACCGGCCGCCTGCTGGGCTATGCCTGCGCCCATCGCTACCATCCCCGGGAAGCCTTTGACTGGGATGTGGAAAGCACCATCTACTGCGCCCCGGACGCCTGTTCGGCGGGGGTGGGCGCCAAATTGTACGGCGCGCTGCTGGAGCTGCTGCGCATGCAGGGGTATTGGAACGTCTATGCCCTCATTGCCGACCCCAACCCGGCCAGCGAACGCTTTCATCAGAAGTTCGGTTTCACCTGCGTAGGCCGCCAGCCCCACACGGCTTACAAGTTCGGCCGCTGGGCCGGGCTGTCCACCTGGTGGCTGCCCCTGCGCAAAGGCAGCGCCGCCCCCGCTCCGGTCCGCCTCCGGCTGGAGCCGGCTGAGGTAGACCAGGTGCTGGCGAAATACGACCGGCACGAGTCCGCCCTTTGAGACCGATCCCCCAAAAGCACCTGCCCTGGGCGGGTGCTTTTTTATACTCCAGCCGAACCGATTTTGCCCTTCGGCGCGCTACGGCAGTTGATTTGCGGTCCATTTTTTCTCCGGAAAGTTAAAAAACAGTCAATGGAAAAGCGCCGCCCCAGCTGCTACAATGATGTTAAGAATCAAGCGCAAAGGAGACAGGGTCCTATGAAAATCCATCAGATCATTCGCGAGCGCCGCCTGGCCAAACATCTCACACAGGAACAGGTCGCCCATTACCTGGGTGTCACCGCTCCTGCGGTCAATAAATGGGAAAAGGCGATCTCTTACCCGGACATCACCGTATTGCCCGCGCTCGCCCGGCTTTTGGATACAGACCTGAACACCCTGCTGTCTTTTCAAGACGACCTGACGGAACAGGAAGTCGCTCTTTTTCTGAATCAGGTCTCCGACGTCATCGAGCAAAACGGCTTTGCCGCCGGATACGATCTGGCCGTCTCGAAACTGCGGGAATTCCCTACTTGCGACCAGCTGGTGTGCAGTCTGGCGATGCTTCTGGACGGCGCCCTGACCATGAAAGACCCCAAAGATGGCAGGCTGGAAGAATACCGTTCGGCGATCCTGTCTTTATACCGGCGCGCCGCTTCCAGCAGCAAGGCGCCGATCCGGGAGCAGGCGCTCTCACGTCTGATCGCCGATGCGCTGGAGCGGCAGGATTATGCAGGCGCACAGGCGCTTTTGGATTCCGTATCCGATCCAAGCCCGGTGGACAAAAGGCAAATACAGGCCAACATTTTTATTGCGCAGGGCGAACTGCCCAGGGCCGCCAAAACAATGGAGGAGAAATTGCTGTCCGCAAACAACGAGATCCATGCGGCGCTTATGACCCTTATGGAGATCGCCATAAAAGAGAACCGGTTGGATGACGCGGATTCCATTGCAAAGGTTGACAAGCAGGCGGCAGAAATATTCGATCTGTGGGAATACAACCGTTATGTAGCGCAGTTTCAGCTGTATTCCGCCTGCGGGAACCGCGCCGGATGTTTGAAGCTGCTTGTCCCCATGCTCCGATCCCTCACGAAGAAATGGGATATCAACCGCTCCCCGCTTTACCGTCACATCAAAACCAAAGAGGTAGATGCGAGTTTCGGGCCGATGCTTCAAAAAACCATTCTGAACTCCCTATGCGAGGACAAGGACACGGAATTTTTAAAGGACAGCCCCGAACTCAAAAGCTTTTTGGAGGAAACAAACCAGCGCTGACCCGCCCAACCGCAAAACAGCCAGCCCCATCCAGGGCGCGGCAAAAGCGGGCGGCACACAAAAACAATGCGGGGGCCGGCTTTGCAGCCGACCCCCGCAGAGGGACCCTATCTTTCGTGACGCAAAAGTTCTTTTGTTTTGGTGCGATCAACAACAGAAGGAATATTGGTTCTATT
>NZ_NFLM01000021.1 GCF_002160915.1 Faecalibacterium sp. An121 | reverse complement strand
ATTTTTGAGACTTCCGGCACTTCTTAGACTTCTGAGACCTCTGATCTCATTTGTCTCTTTTTCTTATTCTCTCACTTCTTCCGCCGCTTTGCTAGACGGGGGATTATGGGGCGGTTACAATTCAACAGAACGTCAAGGAGATTTTGACCGGGCCATTTTTTCATCCTAAATACAAAAAGGCTGCTGCGATGTGTTTTCGCAACAGCCTTTTTCAATGCGCAAATGTTTCTGCAAAAGCAGCGATGCTCTGCTTCGCATCCAATAGATCAATCCACCTCAGGTGGACGGTCAGCCCATCCTTAGACGTGAAGGAGACAGGCTTAGACAAATCAACAGAGCTGGATCTTGGATAAAGAAGGGTAACATTTTGGGCGTGGTACTTATACTGATAGACAGCCATTTGGTAGAGATCGGACTGTGAGACGCCATAGTGCGGTTTTCTTACATCCAGCAGCTTCCACTTGGTATCTGCTACAAAAACGGTATTGTCCGTTTTTCTTCGGATCACAAGGTCCGGCCGTAATTGGAATGCTTTTTGGGGGCTGTCAAAGAGATGGTGGGTCGTGTCTTGTATGGAAAGGGAATAGGGTTTTCCAGCAAGTTGCTTCTGAAGAAGCACGGCGATATAACTTTCAAAAAGCTTTTCCATCGGGAAGAGAAGGGCTAACGCCAAGTGAGACCCCGAATAAGAAGTAAAACTCTTGCCCTCCAGAAAAACGCGGCTCCACAACAGAGAATTTTGATATTCACGAGCTGTCCGGTCAGAACTGCATAGGGCGAAGTCGGAGATAAAATCAGTGGAGGGGGACACGTTCAAAAAGGACTGAAGAAGAACTTTGATATCGGTGCGATTTTTCAGAGAGCGGGAATAGCGATATAAATACAAAAGGGTGGCCTTGAGAATACGGTTTTCTGGGCGATTGGCGGTGAACTGGTCATGCTGGATGTAACTTCGCTCCTGATGGGCGAAATTGAGTCGAATGTGCTGGGAAACCATTAGCTTTCCTCGAAAAAATGCGGAGTTTTCCTCTGCAACCTCATATCCACAGGGGAGCCCACGTTTGACCAGCGGAAACACTTCATCCAGGAACATCCGCACAAAAATCTCGAAGAGATTCATTTGGGCGGAGCCAACAGAGGAAATTTGAAAACTCTTGAAGGGAGCCTCCCGTAGGGTCTTCAGCATCTCAATCAGGAGTTTTTTGGTCCGAGCCCCGTCCGGGTCACAGTCCATGGCCGAGTGAATTTTGGGAAGGATCTCTATCAGAGTGCCATCCTCCATTAAGATGACGCCGACGTAATTCTGGACCGTAATGACTTTGCCGAACCCTCTGCGAATGGATAAGGTCATCCAAAAAGTTTCCTCTGACCCGGAAGAGCTGCGCTCCAAAAGAAAATGTTCAAGCTGAGAAAACACAGCAGGGGGCAGGGCATGGTATCCGGGCATTTCTCTGCCGGAGCCTTCTGAGAAAAAAGATTCAAATTCACAGATTTGATAAACCCTTGCTTTCATGGCTCATCCTCAGATTGCCCTTGGGACAGACAGATAGAAAGGTAGGCTTCTGGGTCATAGAAGGCGGCCGAATTGATGCGGTAGAGGCAATCCTCTTCTGTGCCGAGCTCCGCATTGCCAAACAAGGCCGTGTAGTTGACAGGCTCGGCCTGGATAAATTGCTTTGCAGAATCCGGCTTGCGGTTGTCGCCCAAAATCAGTCGTATTTTTTGGTAGTCATCAAAGAAGTATTCCTGCAGTAGAGGAAAGACTTTGTCTTCAAAGATGCGCCCCAGGGTATCCATACTGGGGTCGTCTTTGAGAGGAATAAAATAGGAGTGACCGATGGTGTGCTCGCGGTCGTACAGAACGGCGATTCGCTGGTTCATGGTGGCCAGCATTTCCTGAATGGACATTCCCTCTACGCTGATGCCGGAAAGAAGCTTTGGGTCAGGAAGCATCTCCCGGAAGGAAAAACGACGGCGCAGCGCTGTGTCCAAAGCGGTAACAGACCGGTCTGCGGTGTTCATGGTGCCGATCAAATAAACATTTTTGGGTACGCCGAAAGGTTTCTGAGAATAGGGAAGAAGAGCGAGGATACCCTCTGGCTGTCCCTCCCGCTTGGAAGGCTCAATAAGGGTGATTAGCTCGCCGAAAATCTTGGAGATATTTCCGCGGTTGATTTCATCAATAATGAACACATAACGGGTTTCATCGGGCGAGGCGTGGGAAGTTCCGCCCGACTGGACGGCCTTGGGAGAATATTTTTCAATCATCCGATATACGTCTGCCAGCGTGATGTTGGACATACGGTAGACGGTGGACAGGGTCATGGATACCCCGCCGTTGCTCTCTAGAATGTTTTCCTGGATGTTTTTCACGATCCAGTTCACCTTTCGCAGCCGCTTGTATTGTTTATATTCATTGTGCCATTCATAGTCACCGGTTATAACGCCGATGGCGTCAATGGTAGAAGCGCTGTAGCAAGAGAGAACCACGTCGCCGATCTGCATTCGGTTGATAAAGGCATTCAGAGGATTTTTCCCGCCATATACGGAAAAGTCGGTTTGGTCTGTGATTTTTTCTTTATACTCATCCCATCCGATTCGGATGTGCCCATTTTTCAGACACTCGGTTCGGGTGGGGTTATCCCCGGTTCCTTCGAGCGAAACCTTCCAGATGTTGGGGAGGGAATTCATTCCAAAATCTTTCACCTGGACGGCTGAAGCGGCAGTTGCCTGACAGGCGCGCTCACAAAATGATTTAAAGATGCCGGAGGACACTTTGTAGCGGATTTCTGACGAGCTGCCATCGGAATCATCATCAAGAACATCAGGCTTGATTCCCTCGATAAATTCCTCATACCCATAGGACTGATGGAAGGTTGTAAAGGCGATTTGATGATTTTCTTTGTAGCGGTTGTAGCGCTTGATAACCTCGCTGTAAGGCTCGGAGCGAACCGTGTCCAGTTCCTTGTCCTCAATGATTGCGACAGCATAAATGACTGTATAATAGGTTTTTCCGGTACCCGGCGGCCCGTACAGAATGGTATTCAGGGGAATATCCGTCCCGGATGTGACCGTATCATCGAAAGAATTCTCAGGTACAGCTGCAACTGCAAGCTCTTCCGGTTCATCGGAAGCAGCAAATAAGGTAAAGTCGCTCTCCTGCATATAGTTCGCCCCATAAAATGCGATATCAGCGGCAAGAATGTGCAGGTCGGGATCGTTGTAGGTATGAAATTCTGCGGCGCGTTTCTGGTTGAGCGCAAGGAGTTCCGGGTCTTTTTGAACCTCTTCCAAAATGCGCTGGTGAAGGCGGTTGTTTGCTTCCAGTCTCCAGACGGAAGAACTGCGCTTCGACTTTTCTTCATGATAGCCAACCCGGGCGCAGAATGCAGTGTAAACGCTGTATTTGTAAAAGAAATACCGGTTTGGATATTCAAATGTAAGGTAGACGGAGATGGCATGAAGATCCTGGTAGTGGTTTTTTCCTAGTGGTTTTACATAGCTGTCGAATCCTCTGCGAAAAATTTCATACCGTTCGGCAAGAGGCCGGATCTCATCGTACAACACCAGAAAGGCTTCGCGGGCCTTCTCTGTCATGTCTCGGGCAAATTCGGTTGCCATGGGATAAGCATAGTACATCCGTGCTGCCAGCAGGTTGCCGGATTCGCCCAGCGCAGTTTCAACCATTGTTGGAAATTCGGACAGAGGAACGCTAAGATCCCATTTTTGCCGGTACCAGTCGATGGCTTTCCATTTATAATGTTCCTGTAAATCAAGCTCAGCAAAATGATCTTTATAATGGCGAAGAATAAAACGGATTTTTTCGCTCACCAGATCGGATGAGCCGCGTGGGGAGGAAACGGCGTTCTTTTCGTCTGTCATCGTGTCATCTCCTAACAGGAAATAAGAAACCAGATGTAAATATGGTTTTATTATACTATTTCCTAATGATCCCTTCAAGAAAATCTCTGGTAGAATAGACACACGAGCAGAATTCGATGATAAGGATATAAGAAAAATGTGATATAGCTTGCATGGTCTCCCGATTTTCGGTATGATTTGGGAAACAGGGCCGTTTTGCATGATGCTGTTTTTATACAGGACCGGACAAATCGGTGACGGCTCAAGATTGCATCGAATTGGTGGAGGCCGCCATGATCAATATTTTATTGGATACACTGGATTTTTCCGCCGATTTTCTCTATGAACAGCTCAAGCGCTACATCCATCCAGAGGACAAAGTGGCTGTTCTGGCTTTTTCCTATCGGGACAGGGATGTCAGCTGCCTTGCAGACTGGAATGCGCTTTATAGAAAAAGAGACGGGCTTTATTATCAGAATATGGTGTCCCCGTTCTTACGATACGGGATTCCAGAGGACCATATTAAGTGGATCAATTATTATACAGATTCAAAATCCAAGGCGGCAGAACTCATTCGTGGCGCGGACATTCTTTATCTGCCGGGAGGCCTGCCGGACCGGATGATGGAGCGGATCGACGAGTTCAATTTGAGAAGCACGCTACTTGAGTTCCAGGGAGTTGTGCTGGGATACAGTGCCGGTGCACTCATTCAGTTAGAGGAGTATCATTTGTCCCCAGATCAGGATTACCCGGAATTCTGTTATTTCAAAGGACTTCCGATTCTGAAAGATTTTTATTTGGAAGTGCATTATGAGGGCAGCGATGCCCAAAATGAGGCGATCCAGCGTGTTCTGAAGGAACGCAGGAAAACTGTCTATGCGATGGTTACAGACCGCGCAGCCATCGTTATTGACGGATCAAAAGTGAGGCTGCTGGGGGAGGTAAATGTGTTCACCCCTCAGCTTGAGACTATTGAATGAAAAGGAACCTTCTATGCAATACAAAACCATCCTGGATGCCACCTTTCTCTCCCGCCCCAACCGTTTCATCGCCAAGGTGCTGCTGGAGGGCAGGGAGGAGACCGTCCATGTCAAAAACACTGGCCGCTGCAAAGAATTGCTGCTGCCAGGGGCGGATGTCCGACTGGAAGTGTCGGATAACCCTGCCCGCAAGACAAAATATGACCTGGTAGCAGTCCGGAAGGAAGGCCTGGGCTGGGTCAACATTGACAGCCAGGCTCCCAACAAGGTGGTGAAGGAGTGGCTGGAAACCAAGGACTTCGATGCGATTCACCCCGAGTTCTCCTATGGAAAGTCCCGGATTGATTTCGCTATGGAAAAGGCGGGCCAGCTTTATCTGCTGGAGGTGAAGGGCTGCACCCTGGAAGTGAACGGGATCGGCTACTTCCCGGATGCCCCCACCGAGCGGGGCGTCAAGCACCTGCAGGAACTGACCCGGGCTCAGCAGGCCGGGGTCTGCTGCGGGGTGGCCTTTGTGATCCAGATGGAAGGAATCACCGAGGTGCGGCCCAATGTGGACACGCACCCGGCTTTCGGTGAGGTTCTGGCACAGGCAAAGGCGGTTGGGGTGAAGGTTCTCTTTTTGCTCTGCCGGGTAGGCAGAGATTCTCTGGACATTGTAGATCAGAGAGAAGGATAAAACAAAACGCTGCCCGGTAAGGCAGCATATGGAATACTGGCAGATAGAAGCAGTTTGGATGAGACTGCGACTGTCTGCCGGCATTTTTTGTGCCTGAAAAATGAAAGACTTGGAAGGTGTGACAACCCGTCACAGGAAACTGTGACAGATAGTTACTCCCGTCAAAGAGGAACCTAAGTTATCATTGTAATGGGCACTTTCACAGAAATGTGTACTAAGAGTACCCAAATTGGATGAAAATGGGTACAGCTGGTTACTCCCCAAAAGAATCGTTTTAATGTATAATTTTATCACAGCAAGAGCCTCCCACAAAAAGGGAGGACAAGCCCGAAGCTGGTGGACCTTGAAAGGTGAATAAGCAGCCTCCTGGTACTTCCAGACAATGATACTTCCGTAACTCGCGGCCCGGCCATGAAGAAGGCGGGGCGGCCGAAAGGCCGATGGAGCGGTGCAAATCCGCCGCCAGAAGGTTCCTAACCCTCCCCGGGGCGTCGAGGACAAATGGGGGAGACCCCAGGATCATAAGAGGCAAAACGTGGCGAAATGTGATTGTTTCGTGAAATCTTAAAATTGATGCTATAAAAAGGCCCTTCTCGATGGCTCGTAAGTGTAGGGATCTTTTCTCCAGACCGAAGAAAGAGAAAATTCCAAGAGGTGTCTCCAAAGATAAACGGCTCCCAGGGGGTCTACGAGATCCCCCTAAGGGGTACTACGAGGCACTCCCAAAGAGGAAAACCTTCTGGTATGCTTTTGCCAAAGACCATCGCAGCACCTTGAAAACCGAATAGTTCAGCCTCCTGGTACTCCCAGACAATGGTACTTCCGTAACTCGCGGCCCGGCCACAAAGAAGGCGGGGCGGCCGAAAGGCCGATGGAGCGGTGCAAGTCCGCCGCCAGAAGGTTCCCAACCCTCCCCGGGGCGTCGAGGACAAATAGGGGAGAACCTAAGATCATAAGAGGCAAAACATGGTGAAGTGTGATTGCTTTGTGAAATCCTAAAATCGAGGTTGCGAAAGGGCCCTTCTCGATGGCTCGTAAGTGTAGGGATCTTTTCTCCGGACAGGAGAAAGAGAAATTACAAGGGGTATCTCCAAGATAAACGGGCCCCAGGGGGAACTACGAGTACCCCCTTAAGGGCTCTTAGGGGGTACTACGAGTCACTCCCAAAGAGGAAAACCTTCTGGTATGCTTTTGCCAGAGACCACACGGCACCTTGAAAACCGAATAGTTCAGCCTCCTGGTACTTCCAGACAATGACACTTCCGTAACTCGCGGCCCGGCCACAAAGAAGGCGGGGCGGCCGAAAGGCCGATGGAGCGGTGCAAATCCGCCGCCAGAAGGTTCCCAACCCTCCCCGGGGCGTCGAGGACAAATAGAGAAGAACCCAGGATCATAAAAAGTAAAACACGACGAAATGTGATTGTTTTGTGAAATCCCAAAATCGAGGTTGCGAAAGGGCCCTTTTCGATGGCTCGTAAGTGTAAGGATCTTTTCTCCAGACCGAAGAAAGAGAAAATTCCAAGGGTTGTCTCCAAGACAACCAAAGGCTATCTACGAGAGAGTCCCGCTTGCTGAATAAGTGTGATATCTTGTTTACAGGAATCCGACTTGAACGTCCAACCGTGACAAACAAGCCCGGTACCGTGACAACCAGTCACTCCCGGAGAGGAAAAACTTCTGGTATGCTTTTACCAGAGACCAACGCAGTACCTTGAAAACTGAATAGCTCAACCTCCTGGTACTTCCAGATAATGATACTTCCGTAACTCGCGGCCCGGCCACAAAGAAGGCGGGGCGGCTGAAAGGCCGATGGAGCGGTGCAAATCCGCCGCCAGAAGGTTCCCAACCCTCCCCGGGGTGTCGAGGACAAATGGGGGAGGAACCCGCAAAACCAATTTCAAACCACTGGCCGGAATGGAAAGCTCCAGGGCAGTGGGCCTTAAAGTCCGACTGAAATGGAATTCACACCCGATAAAAGAGAGGAGGCGAAAGCAGATGCTACAGAATTTGCGCATTGACCCGGAGTTTGAGAGCAAGATTCCTCCGCTTCGTGAGGAAGAACTGAAACAGCTGGAGGAAAACATCCTGGCAGATGGGGTGGTTATCAACCCGCTGATCGTCTGGGACGGCATCATCGTGGATGGTCACAACCGCTACCGCATCCTTCAGCAGCACCCGGAGATTCAGTTCACTATCTATGAGAAGGAGTTTCCCGATCGGTACGCAGTCATCGCCTGGATCTGCAAAAACCAGCTGGGGCGGCGGAACCTAACGTCCCAGCAATTCAAGTATCTGATGGGACAGCAGTACAAGGCGGAGAAGATTGCATATGGCGGAGATCGTAAAAACAATGCACCAAAATCAAGTTACCAAAATGGTAACTTGATCTTGAAAGAAAAAACCTGTGAACGCATTGCAGCCGAGAATGGCGTAGCCAGAAATACTGTTATCCGTGCAGAGCAATTCGCCAACGGCGTAGATGCCGCTGAGGAGGCCGTTCCCGGCATCAAACAGGAAATCCTGACCGGCAGCATCAAACCCACAGAGAAGGCTGTGGCGGCCATCGCCAAAGCCCCGCCGGAGGAAAGGCCCGCTCTGATCCAGCAGCTCCGGCAGACCAAAGAACCCGAAAAGCCCGAGGAAAAGCACAAAGACAAAGAAAAGCCCCAAGAGAAGCCCCAGGAAAAACCGAAACGTAAGCGCAGCGTTGCAGAAACCCTGCAAGCCATCCGGGAAGTGTCAGAAAAGATGCTCCAGCCCACCGGGGAAGCCGACGCAGACGATATCTGCTATGAATTGGGAGATGCCCTGGACAACATGATCTTCCGTTGGAACACCTGTTTGCAGAACAACCCGGCGCTCTGTCTCTCGGGGCTGGAGAATATCCGCCGGATCAGTGAACAGGGCATAGATTTTATTAAAAATTTTGAACAATCCATCCGTGAAGCCAACGCCGGATGATTTGAAACATTCCAATCGACATCCTCAACGAAACCAAACGTATGTGATAAGATGGAGGTGCCAGAATCAAGAACAACAAGATTGATGAACGCTATGCAGCGGTTGCCCTGATCGAAATTCTGATGAAGAAAGGTCTGGTCAACCCGGAGACCTATGCTAACGTGGTTCGCAACACAAGCAAAGCCCCTGCCAAGGGGCACAGCATTTAAGAAATAAGGAGGGCGGCATTATGATGCGGGACGATTACAACTATCGCTTTAAGCTGACGGACTACACCCAGCTGGACCGGAACCGGAAGCGGAAAGTGGCCGTCTATGGCCGGGTATCCACCGAGCATGAGGCGCAGATTGCTGCCCTGGAAAACCAGATGCAGTGGTACGACGATCAGGCGCGGTATCATCCCAACTGGGAGATTCAGGGCCGGTACATAGACGAGGGCATTACCGGCACCCAGGCCAAAAAGCGGCCCTCCTTTCTGCGGATGATCGATGACGCCCGGCAGGGCAGGTTCGACCTGATCGTGACCCGTGAGGTCTGCCGGTTCGCCCGGAACGTGGTGGATACCCTGGTCATCACCCGGGAGCTGAAAGGGATCAGGGTGGAAGTCTACTTCATCGAGGACAACATCTGGACCATGGACGGGGACGGCGAACTTCGCCTTTCCCTGATGGCCACCCTGGCCCAGGAGGAGAGCCGCAAGACCTCCGAGCGGGCGCGGGCGGGCCAGAAGGTGAGTCGGGAAAAGGGGGTTCTGTACGGCAACGGCAACATTCTGGGCTACGACCGGGACGGGGACACCTACAAGATCAACGAGGAGCAGGCCGAGACGGTGCGGCTGATCTTCGACCTCTATTTGCAGGGGAGAGGCTCTTTGCAGATTGCCAACGAGCTCAACGCCCGGCACCGGAAAAGCGCCATGGGCTTGGTGCGGTGGAGCGCCTCCAGCGTAGTGCGGGTGCTGAAAAACGCCACCTACACCGGCACCAAGTGCTACAACAAATCCCGGAACAACAACTATCTGGACCAGCACCGGGTGCTGAACCTGGATGCCTCCACCTATTTATATCAGGAAGGGGACTTCCCGGCCATTGTCTCCAAAGAGATTTGGAACAAGGCTCAGAGCATCCGAATCAACCGGCGAAAAGCGGTGGCCCTGCGGGACGGCAAGGTGACCATCAGCAACCGGAGTTCGGAGGACATCTGGGTCAACAAGCTGCGGTGCAGCTGCGGCTATGCCTGCCGCCGGGACAAGTGGCACGTCCGGAAGGACGGCAGCATTTCCTACGGGTACCAGTGCTACAACCGGATCAACAACGGCTCCAAACAGAAGCGGGAGGAGATGGGCCTGGACAGCGAGGGCTACTGCGGGATTCGGATGTATGGGGACTGGAAGCTGGAGATGATGGCCGACACCCTCTTTGAGCAGCTGCTGGGGGACAAGCACCAGATCATCCAGACCGCCCTGGAGCTGCTGAAAAAATACTACAAGGAGACCAGCCGGAAGGACCAGCAGGGGAACAGTGAGCGGAAGATTCAGCTGGAGCGGATCGAGACCCGGCTGCGGAACCTGACCGTCATGCGGGCGGACGGGGAGATCGGGAAGGAGGAATACCAGAAGCTGCGGGACCAGCTGGAGGCCGAGAAGAGCCGCCTGGAAGCGGCACAGAAAGAAGCCGAGGCGGCGGAGTGCCGGGAGGCCATGGACCTGGACCGGATTCAGCAGGCCCTGGAAGAGCTGGTCCACCTGAAAGGGAAGGGGGTCAGCCGGGACCTGGTGGATCAGATCGTCTACCGGGTGACGCCGGTGTCTGAGACCCACTTCGAGTGGTACCTCCATTTGGGGCCCGGAACCGATGCCCAGGCGGGCCTTCTGGTGGAGGGCAAAAAGGGGAATTGTGTGCCGTCGGTGAACGGTATCAGGGAGTTCTTAAACCCTGGTGAAGTGAAAACGGACGTGGCTGCGAATCAAATTTTAGGCTCCCTGCCATCGGAGCAGCTACCCAGGCTGCCATCAAGAACCCGAGGGGTTAAAAATATCTTTCCTTCGGCCTTTTGCTGACGCAGGATGACGCCGCTTATTGCAAGCGGACCGGATATGCGTTTTGCAAGGGTGCATGGAAGGATATGACCGTGAGGGCCTGCATAGACCTGAACTGAATCAGTCTTTAGACGGAGGCAGCGAAAGCTGCCTCCGTTTTAGCGTGTCGCAAAAAGAAAGCCGCTCGATGAGTCGAGCGGCTTTCTTGGATGATGGATGCATTGCTTTTCTGGAGCGGCGCCGGCGCGCAAAGGGCGGGCGGATCATTCGTGGACTTTCATCCGGTGGAGCATCTGGACAAACTTGGGGTCGCTGTGGTCCACGATCTCGCTGTGGCCGATGTCGAGCTGTGCGATCTCTGCCATATCCTCGTCGCTGAGCTGGAAGTCCCAGATGGCCAGGTTCTGCTCCATGCGCTCCTTGTGGATGGACTTAGGGATGACGGTGACGCCGCGCTGGACGTTCCACCGCAGGGCCACCTGGGCGGCGCTCTTGCCGTATTTCTGGCCGATGGCGGTCAGCACGGGATGGGTGAAGATGCCGTGGCTGCCCTCGGCAAAGGGACCCCATGCTTCGGGATGGACGCCGTACTCCTTCATCAGTACTGCGGCCGTTTTGCGTTTGTTTGGAACGCCGCGCCGCAAAATGCGTCTGCCCCCTCGCATCTTTGGCCGTAATCTGGTACACTGGGGGTGGGATCTTGTACAAAAGGGATGGGCGTACCCGAAAACAGAGCGCGGCGTCCGTATCCTGCTGATGGAAGGAGGAGACCGAATGTTATCACAGACCGAACACAGCATCGTGGCCCAGGTCCGGGCAGCCAGGACGGACCCGGCGGCTGCGGATGCCTTGGTGGCGCAGTATATGGGGTTTATACGCAGCGAGACCTATAAATTCACCCACAGCGCCCCCGAGGCGGGCCATGAGGACGAACTGAGCATCGCCATGATGGCTTTTTATGAGGCGGCCCTGGCCTATGACAAGGGCAGAGGCTCTTTTTTGGGCTATGCGGCCCGGGCCATCCGCAACCGCCTGATCGACTACTACCGGGCCGAGAGCCGGCACCGGGGCGCGCTGTCTCTCTCGGCCCCGGGGGACGGGGAGGACGGGCGTATGCTGCTGGAGACCCTGCCCGATACTCAGGACCAGCTGGCCCAATATGAGGTGCGGGTGGCCAGCCAGAGCGAGATCACCGAATTTGGACGCCAGCTGGGGGAGCAGTTCGCCATTTCCTTTTCGGATGTGGCCGACAACTGCCCCCGGCAGGAGCGCACCCTGGCGGCCTGCCGCCGGGTCCTGGATCATGCCCGCGCAAACCCCGCGCTGCTGGACCGCCTGGCACAGACCGGGCGGCTGCCCATCGGGGAGCTGGCCGCAGGCTCCGGCGTGGATAAAAAGACCATCGAGCGGCACCGGAAATATCTGGTGGCGGTGCTGCTGGCTTTTACCAATGGATATGAGATCATTCGGGGGCATCTGTGCCAGATGGTGGCCCTGAAGGAAGGAGTGCGGGAATGAAATATCTTGTGATGGAGACCCACCCGGCCTATGCGGTGGTGCTGGACGAGAGGGGCCGCTTTCTAAAGACGGCCAACCTGCACTATCAGGTGGGCCAGACGGTGCAGGATGTGGTGGAGCTGCGCCTGCCCCCCGCCCGGCGTCCGGTCTGGCTGCAGGCCGCGGTGGCCGCGGCTGCTTTGGCCGCCTGCCTGTGCCTGGGCTTTTTCGGCTATTACCGGCCCAACTTCACCCCCTATGGCACCCTGCGCCTCCAGATCAACCCGGATGTGGAGATGACGCTCAGCCGGAGCGGACGGGTGCTGGACCTGAAGGGTCTGAACGCGGACGGCGCGGCCCTGGTCTCGGGGTTTGCGTACCAGAGGATGGACCGGGAAGACGCGGCCAGCGAGCTGGTGGCCCGGGCCATCGTGATGGGATATTTGACCGACGGGGGGACGGTGTCGGTATCGGTGGCCAGTGAGGATGCGGACTGGCAGGCCCACGAGGCCGAGGAGATCTGGGAAGAACTGGACGAGCACTACGGCAGCACCATCCGGATCCGGATGGGAGAGGCGGCGCCTGACGACGTTCCCCAGCAGGCTGCCCAGAGCACGCCCGCTCAGACGCCTGCGCAGAGCGCCCCGCCTGCCTCGAACACGGCGCCCCCGGTGCAGCTCCCTGACGACTATGACCCCACCGGTTCGGATGCTCCCAGAGATGACGATGACTGGTACGATGACCCCACCGGCTCGGATGCCCCCTATGACAGCGACGACTGGGATGATGACGATGATGACGATGATGACGACGACGATGATGACGACGACGATTGGGACGGCGAGGACCACTGGAACGACGACGATGACGGCGACGACCGCTGGGACGAGTGAGTGACGGAAACCGCCCGGGCATAAGCGATGCGACGCGCTGCATGGGGATCTTTCGGACGAATGGACCTCCGGCCATGTGAAAAGTAAAAACGGTTTTGGCATTGGGAGGGCAGCGTCCGGCGCGCCGCCGGGCGCTCCGGACCGTAAAGCAAAAACAGGCCGCCGCATCCGGAATGCGACGGCCTGTTTGGACGTTCAGACGCACGGAAACGGAAAATTGGTATTGGCAGACAGGTCTGGATACGATATAATAAATGTTGAAAAGAGGATGGATTTGCCCGCCTGGAGGTGGGGGATTCCGTAGGACAGGCAGAGGAGGGAGCGCATGGTGCGTTCTGGAATGAACATGGGGAATGAATGTATGAGTGAGAAAATGGAGAACCCACTGATTTCAGTTATCATTCCTGTTTATAAGGTGGAAAAATGGCTGGAACAATGTGTCGAAAGTGTTCAAAATCAGACCTATCAGAATTTGGAGATCATTCTTGTAGATGACGGTTCCCCCGATCGATGCGGTGAAATCTGTGATCGATTTGCCCGGAAGGATCCCAGGATCAGAGTGATCCATAAGGAAAATGGTGGACTTTCAGATGCGCGAAATTGCGGCTTGGATCTGGCTGGCGGAGAATATATTTGCTTTGTAGATTCCGACGATTATATTGAGCCTGCGATGCTGGAAGTTCTATATCAGGAAATCAAAAAAACATCGGCGTCCATAGCGGTTTGCGATTATGAGTATGCGTGTGATGAGCTGGAAGATTGCCTGGAAAATCCGATGAGTAAGAAAAGAGATCTGGAAGAAGAAATCATTTTGACAGGTCGAGAATTTATACGTCTCAAACAGAGCAAACATAGTATTTGCGTTGTAGCATGGAATAAACTGTATCAGAAAGAAGTATGGAAAAACGTTCGATTCCCAAAGGGGAAAATTCATGAGGACGAGTTTGTCTTTCACAAAATTGTGTATCCGTGTCATCGGATAGTCTGTGTTCCGTATATCGGATACCATTATCGTTTGCGAAAAAACAGCATCATGAGTTATTGTGTGCAGAAAAACGGAATAATATCTACTGGAGGAAATGAAATCCATGTATGTGAAGCTTTTAGAAACCAGTGTGAGTATTTTGCTCAACAAAATGATGCGGAAATGGTGCGAAGTTGTGAAAATGATTGGAGCGCATATATGCGTCAACGATGGATATATGGAGACCAAAAGAATCGAAAAGAAATTCGAAAAGAGTATATTTCAATTGAACAAGGACTGCTTGAAAAAAACTATATCTCCATAATGACATACATAAGGCGGAGAATACTGTTTTATGCTGAGGCATCACTTGAAGTGCTGTATGGAAGCCTCCTTCGGAAATGCCGAAAAAATTTCCCGACAGTATATTTGACCTTAAAACATATAAAACACAGCGTGAAAAGCATAATAAAATAAATTGCGAAAGATAATGTTATAGTTGCTACTTGCTGGGAAAGGAACTGCTAGGTGTTGTGATAAAGAGTAAAGTGATTTTATCAAATATGTTATGGAAGTTTGCGGAACGCGGCGGATCGCAGATCGTATCTTTTGTGGTTTCAATCATTCTTGCACGACTCCTGGCGCCGGAAGAATTTGGTGTGATTTCACTGATTACGGTTTTGACGAATATTCTGGATATTTTCGTGGATAGCGGCTTTAGCAATGCTTTGATCCAAAAGCAGGAAGTTGGACAAAAAGAATATTCCTCGGTATTTTTCTTTAATGTTGGGTTGGGAACGGTATTTTATGCCGGAATGTACGGTTTGGCGCCTGTAATTGCCGATTTTTATGGCCGAAGCTACATGATCCCGTACATTCGAGTGCTTTCGGTCACACTGATCATCGGAGGGTTTAATGTTGTTCAGAGGTCGCTGGTAGCAAAGAGGCTGGAGTATAGAAAATTTTTCTATTCTTCACTTGGAGGTACATTACTTTCTGCGGTTATTGGAATTGCGATGGCATTGTCTGGATTTGGTGTGTGGGCTTTGATTGCGCGCAATTTGATAGACAAATTCATCGATACGGCGATTCTGTGGTTTACAGTTCGATGGAGGCCATCTTTATATTTTTCTTTGAAAAAGTTAAAGCCATTGGCGTCATATGGAATCAAATTAATGGGTTCTGGCTTTCTTTATTCCGGTACAAATAATTTGATGAGCCTCGTGATTGGCAAGGTCTTTTCTGCATCTGCCCTGGCATATTATGAAAAGGGAAGACAAATTCCCAATCTGATGGTCGGTAACGTATATTCGGTGGTGCAGGAAGTCTTATTCCCTGTTATGGCCGAGCAACAAAAAAATAAGGAAAGTGTTTGCAAAATCTTAAGACAATCACTTGCGATATCTGCTTACTGTATCTTTCCCTGCTTGATCGGGATCGCAGCCTGCGCAAAACCGATCACTATCGTTTTGTTCACAGAGAAGTGGCTGGATATGGTTCCTTTTCTCCAGCTCTGGTGTCTGTTTTTTATAACCTATTTAGTTGATTCGGCCAACTTACAAGTAATTCAATCGTTGGGGCGCAGTGATATTTTTTTAAAACTGGAGATCATCAAAGAGATCCTTACAGTCGTTAGTATTTTGGTGACACTGCCTTTTGGCGTATTACCGATGCTGGCACTGTCTGTTTTGGAGCGTCCGATTCATTGGTATATCAATGCGGCTCCATGCAAAAAGCTGATAGGCTACGGGTTTGTTGAAGAGGTAAAAGAACTAAAAAGCATCATACTCTTAAATGGTTTAATGGGTGTGATTGTATGGTGTGTCGGACTTCTGCCACTGGAGACGATTCCGCTGCTTATCGCTCAAGTGATGACAGGAGTGATTGTTTACTTGACGGGTTCCGTCATTTTGAGAGTAGAAACGCTAAAGACAATTGTAAAATTGGCAAAAAACCTTTTATGCATTTAAAAAAGATAAGAAATGATACAAGTGAGGGCTTCTATAAACACAAAAAATGAAACTATTTATTAGATACATTAACTATTGAATCTTACGTTAAAATGTGATAAAATGATGATGAAAGTAAAGGTGACGGCGGGGTGAGCGCGGGCGGGCGAATAAATGTCGCTTGACATCCGCTGGCTGTTCCAGTACAATCAATAAAACCTATATGGGTTTGGGTTTATACAGCAAAAGTGAATCATTTGGCAAACCTGCAGAAATGCAGGGGCGCAAAGCATGAAGCCTTACGTGCGCGGATCGAAAGCGCAGCACAAGGTGGTTCGGCTGCAATTATTCAATGTAAATTGTATAATTGCAGCCTTTTTTGTTTGTCTTGGCAGAGGTGACAGGGGGTGAAACAGAATGAGTGCATCTGAGAAGAGTGCCGTGCAGGAGCCGGATGAATATGGCGAATTCGAGACGGTCAGCGGCTTGAAGGAGATCCCAACTTACTGGTTTGACCAGGACCAGCTGCTGTACCGGGACCGGCATTATTGGACAGGGCGCCGGGTGCAGGATGTCTTTTTCTCCCTGTTGGCGTTACTGGTCCTTTGGCCGGTGATGCTGCTCATTGCGCTGGCCATCTGGATCGACAGCCCCGGTGCTAGTCCGGTTTTTGTGCAGGATCGGGTGGGGCGAGATGAAAAGATATTCAAGCTTTACAAGTTTCGTACGATGGTACCGCATGCAGAGGATAAACTGAATGAATTTATATCGCAAAATGAGATGGATGGTCCGGTCTTTAAAATCAAAGATGACCCGCGAATCACACGCGTGGGTAAGTTCCTCCGCAAAACAGGGCTGGATGAATTGCCGCAGCTGATCAATATTTTGCGCGGTGAAATGAGCATCGTTGGCCCGCGTCCGCCCCTGCCCCGGGAGGTTGCGCAATATACCCCCTACCAGAAGCAGCGGCTTTATGTGACGCCGGGGTTGACCTGTTACTGGCAGGTCCAGCCAAACCGCAATGAAATGAGCTTCGATGAATGGATCGAGCTGGATCTGAAATACATAAATGAGCGCAATTTCTGGCTGGATTGGAAGCTTATTTTTCAAACCATATGGACCATTTTGGGAATGTATGGGGTATGATCTGAGTGGCTGTTCAATTATAAATGATTTCGGTGCTTTGGAAATACAGGTTGAAGATATGCAAAATGATACGAATAAAACAGAAAAGGCGCTTGTCACTGTTGTGATCCCGGTCTATAATGTGGAAAAATATCTGGATCGATGCATAAATAGTGTTGTTAATCAAACCTATACAAACCTTGAAATCATTCTGGTGGATGATGGTTCCCCGGACCGCTGCCCGGAAATGTGCGATGCGTGGGCAAAAAGGGATGCCAGGATCAAAGTGGTCCATAAAAAGAATGAAGGGCTGGGATATGCCAGAAACACCGGCATAGATCATGCGTCAGGGGAATACATTTGCTTTGTGGATTCGGATGACTACATTGCTTTGGATCTGGTAGAGAAGACTTATGCTGCGGCAAAAGAAAAAAATGTGGATATTGTGCTGTATGGCTTTTTTAAAGTCGATCAAGCCGGTAAGATTTGCGGAGAGGTTTGTCCAAATCCAGACAAATGCTATTATGAAGGGGATGAGATCCTGTCCTATGTGCTCCCCAATATGCTTGCAAAAAGCAAAACCAACTTTTTTATGAGTATGAGCGGCGGTCTGTTCTCTTTTGACTTGATAAAAAAGACTGGATGGAGAATGGTTTCGGAGCGGGACATCATATCAGAAGACTGGTTTTCTCTGATGATCCTGTATAGATATGTTAAAAATGTTGCATTTATTCGGGAAGCGCTCTATTATTATTGCGAAAATCCCAAGTCGCTGACGCACACATATAGATATGACCGATATGAAAAAGTGAAATATTTTTACGATGCGTCGATTGCAAAATGTAAGGAGCTTGGCTATTCGAATGCGATTCGATCTGCGGTGTTTGAAGCGTATATCTCGAGCGTGATTGCATCATTGAAGTCGATCGTAGTATCCGACCAGAGCAGACGTGATACATGGAGTGCATTTAAACAGATCATAGACGATGAACATCTGCAGAGAGCACTGAAAGATGCTGATCTCAAAAAGGAATATCTGCAGAGAAGAATTTTATGTACTGCAATGAAGAAAAAATGGTATGCGGCCTGTTATATCATGGTTAAGGCGAAAACGATTTGATTCGGTGGATGGATGATGAAGACGATGAAGCAGATAGAGTCAAACAAAAGATCATTTATAAAATCATTGCTATGGTTTTGTATGTATTATTTGTTTTTCTGCAGCTTTTGCATAGACGTTTTGGGTTTGCCCTCTGCTGTTTCATATGGGATAGATTTTATTTTGTTGTTTATTTTGTTCTTTTCCCTTATATCCAGGAGGATATACGATTTCTCGGGACGGTATTATACGATTTTTCTGATGTGGACTGGTATCCTTTTTGCCTCAACGCTGGCGGGACTGTTTGTTGTGTACGGCTCGCCGCTGCTCTATCTATGGGGGCTCAGAAATACATTTCGCTATTATATCCTTGTCTGGGCCTGCTCGATCTTTTTGGATTTGACAGATATCCCTCGGATGCTGTCCTATTTCAAGATGGCGTTCGTTATAAATCTGGTCTTATGTACCATTGAGTATGCAATGGGATACCGCGGCGATAACATTGGGGGAATGTTTGGAACGGCATCTGGATGCAACGGCTACTTGAACCTTTTTTTGATCATCATTGTTGCCATCAGCATGATAGAATATCTCAATAAAACGAGAAGCATAGGGGAACTGGTGTTTATTCTGCTGGGATCTTTTTATATGATGGCAATAGCGGAACTCAAGGTGTTTGTGTTTGAATTGGCGGCGATCTCGATTTTGGCCATCCTCCATTCAAAATACAGTGCCAGAGACATCGTACTGGTGGTGCTGGGAGTTGCTGGTTTTTTGGGGGGGATTGCAATGCTGGGTTATTTCTTTGAGAATTTTGGCTTCGATTTCTTCTTTTCGGGAGAGATTTTCGATTATCTGGGCGATAGAGGCTATACTGGCTCCGGCGACCTCAACCGGTTCAATGCAGTCCCGGAACTTTACAGAAGGTTTCTTTCTGAAAATGTGGGAGGGATGCTTTTTGGGATAGGACTGGGAAATGCCAGCTATTCCGATGCGTTTTCTTTTTTCAACAGCAGCTTTTATCTGACTTATCGGGATCTGCATTATCAGTGGTTTTCGGATGCACTCGTTTACATTGAGACGGGAGCCATTGGTTTGGTTTTGTTTGAATCCTTTTTTGTGGGCGTATTTTTTGCTTGCAGAAAACTGCGGAAAAACAAAGCGTTATGGACGGAGCTGCCAAACCAAGCCGCCATAGAAACAATGGTACAGGTGGCAAGCGTTGTTGCTCTGATGTCCATTTTTGTTTCCGTTTATAATTCGTCGCTGCACACAGACGCCGGCTATATGGTTTACTTCCTGCTTTCTGTGCCGATTGTGATCGACCGGCAGCTTGCGCTCAAGAAAAGCCCGCCGGAGCACAGGGTTCGGCGGTACAAAAGAGTATGACCTGACAAATGATAGGGATTTGTATCCTTCCCCTCCCTTTCCATCTGTGCTATACTTGAGCCAACCAACAAGCCGGGCATCCGGCGGAGAATGGAAAGGATGAGAGACGATGAGCACAGAAACCAGGCACGCGCCGCTGGGTTTTGGCCTGATGCGGCTGCCCAAGCAGGGAGATCAGATCGACGTGGACCAGACCAGCCGGATGGTGGACGCATTTCTGGAGGCGGGGTTCACCTATTTTGACACGGCCTATGTCTACAACGGCAGCGAGGAGGCGGCCCGCCGGGCGCTGGTGGAGCGGCATCCCCGGGACAGCTATACTCTGGCCACCAAGCTGAACGCACGGGTGGCCCGGAGCGAGCAGGATGCAAAGAGCCAGCTGGAACAGAGCCTGGCCCGCACCGGCGCAGGCTATTTTGACTATTACCTGCTGCACGCCGTGCAGGACTCCAATGCCGGGGACTACGACAAGTGGGATCTGTGGGATTTTGCCCGGGAACAGAAGTCGAAGGGGCTGATCCGGCACTATGGCTTCTCGTTCCATGGCACCCCGGCGCTGCTGGACCGCCTGCTGACGCTGCATCCCGACGTGGATTTCGTCCAGCTGCAGATCAACTATGCCGACTGGGATAACCCCGAGGTGACGGCGGGGGAAAACTACCGCATTGCCCGCCGCCACGGCAAGCAGGTGGTCATCATGGAGCCGGTCAAGGGCGGCGCCCTGGCGGACCCGCCCCGGCCGGTCAAGGACCTGTTCGATGCGGCCCGCCCCGGCGCTTCGTATGCGTCCTGGGCGCTGCGGTTTGCAGCCAGCCTGGACGGCGTGCTGGCGGTGCTGTCCGGTATGTCCGACCTGGCCCAGATGCAGGATAACCTGGCCACCTTCACCCGGTTCGCGCCCATGGGTCCGGAGGAGCGGGCGGTCATCGCCCAGGCCCAGCAGATCCTGGCCCGCTCGGCGGCCATTCCCTGCACCGGCTGCGGCTACTGCGTGGAGGGCTGTCCCCGGCAGATCTTGATCCCCAGGATCTTTGCGGCCGCCAACAAGCAGCTGGCCCAGGAGGACCCCGGTCCGGCAAAAGAGGCCTATGCCCGTGCCATCCAGGACCGCGGCAAGGCTTCCGACTGCATCGCCTGCGGTCAGTGCGAGGCTGCCTGCCCCCAGCACCTGCCGGTGATCCAGTGGCTGCGCAAGTGCGCTGAGATCCTGGAGTGAATTTTATGTGTGTCCCGTCCATCCGCACATGTCGGCTGGACGGGACTTTTTTGATCGGAGGGGAGGGACTTTGTTATAAAAATCGTCACATTTGGATGGTATAATACACCCTAAAACGGCCATTCCGGCGTTGCCTTTGAGAAAAGGGCATGATATACTCATACTGTATCGCTTGGTTTGCAAGGGGGGATAGGGATGAAGCTGCCGAAACGGCTGGCGGCGGCCGTGTGCGCCGCGGCGCTGCTGGCAGGGTGCGCCCTGCCCGGGACCGAACGGGCCGGCGTGGAGGAGCTGCTGCGCGCGCCCCGGCTGGAAGGGGACTACGGCGAGATCCAGTCCGCTTTGAACCAGTGGCTGGAGGAGAGCGCCCAGCTGAAATATCCCATGAACGGGGAGCTGTTGTCCCCCTTTTTGATGAGCGACTTTGACGGGGACGGCCAGCAGGACGCCGCGGTGCTCTATTCCACGGCCGATACCCCCAACATCTGTCTGGCGGTGCTCCAAAAGGACGCCGAGGGCGTATGGCAGGTGCAGGACGCGGTGGAGGGCCTGACCGAGACGGTGGACACCGTCCGCTTTGCCCGCCTGCAGGAGGGGGGCGCCAACCAGATCGTGGTGGGCTACAACGCCTCCCAGGAGGTCAGCTATCTGGCGGTGTACGCCTATACGGAGGGCAGGATCCAGGCCATCCTGGCGGAGCCCTACGACCAGTACCTGATCGAGGACATCACCGGCACCGGGTATGAGGATCTGGTGCTGATGGGCACCGACGAGCAGGGGGCCGACCAGATCAAGCTGCTGATCTCGGACCGGGAGGGCGGCTTCCGGCAGGCGTCGGTGATGGGCCTCTCGCCCGACAAATTCACCGGCTGCGCCTCCCTGGCCGCCGGCATGGGGGCCTATGGGGGCCAGTACCTGGTGCTGGACGGCTGGACCGGGGTGTCCGGCTCCAACCTGGCCTCGGTGCTGCTGCGCTACAACGAGCTGACCCAGCAGATGGAGCCCGCCCGCCAGATCGGGGCCGACGCGCTGTATGAGGCGTCGCTGCGCAATGTGCCCGACCTGACCAGCCGCGATTTGGACCGGGACGGGGTGGTGGAGATCCCCACCCAGCCCGAGGGGGCGGGCCTGATCAATATGAGCCAGGGCCGCCGGATGGATTTTATCCTCTGGATGGACTACACCAGCGCCCAGCCCCGCAAGAGCTTCGGCATCCTGGATGAGGAACTGGGCTTTTACCTGGAGCTGCCGATGGAGTGGTACGGCAGCCTGATGCTCACCGACGGGGCCGGCGGCCGGGACGAGGTGGAGCTGCGCAGCCAGGACGGCCAGCAGCTGTATCTCACCCTGCGCATCACCAGCCTGTCCGACCGCACCGCCGGCTGGACGAGGCTGGGCGTGGTGTCCAACCACCTGGTGCAGGCCCAGTTCGGCCCCGATACCGCCGTGGCAGACCCGCTGTACCGGCTGTCCCGCTCGTTCTATCTGTTGTGATATGGAGGGTAACACCGATGGTAAAAGTGCTAGTTGTGGAGGACGAGGCCAGCATCCGCGAAATGATCGCCCTGAACCTGCGCCGCGCCGGCATGGAAGTGCTGGAGGCGGGCAGCGCCGAGGAAGCCCTGGCCCTGCTGGAGCAGGACCCCGGGTGCAGCACGGCCATCCTGGATGTGATGCTGCCGGGGATGAACGGTTTTTCCCTCTGTGAGACCATCCGCCGCTCCAACCAGAAGATCGGCATCATCATCCTCAGCGCCAAGGGGCAGGAACAGGACAAGATCCGGGGCCTGTCCATCGGGGCGGACGACTATATGACCAAACCCTTCTCGGTCAGCGAACTGCTGGCCCGGGTGGAAGCCCTCTGCCGCCGGGTGGGGCGCAGCGCCGGCGAACCAAACGACGGTCCCACCACCCTGGTCAGCGGCGATTTTATCCTGGACGAGAACCGCCGCCTGCTGCTCAAGGCGGGCCGGCCCATCGAATTGACCCAGGTGGAGTTCCAGATCATGGAGCTGTTTTTCCGCAGCCCCGGCACCGCCCTCAGCCGGGAGCGGATCCTGAAAGGGGTGTGGGGGGAGAACTACTTCGGGGACGTCAAGATCGTGGATGTGAACATCCGCCGCCTGCGGATGAAGATCGAGGACGAGCCCTCCCATCCGGCCCATATCCTGACGGTGTGGGGCTATGGCTACCGCTGGGAGGAGTGACGCGCCCGGATGATGAAACGCCTGAAACACAAACGACACCCCGGGACCGCCGGCCTGCACAGCGGCATCACCCGCCGCTGGATCCGGGGCAGCCTGCTGGTGACCGTGCTGCTGCTGGTGGTGATCGAGGGGATGTTCCTGTACAGCACCACCCGCAGCTATTACGACGGGGTGCAGCAGAGCATGTACCAGCGCTTTTCCTCCATCAGCGGCCAGCTGAAGGTCTATGGCGGGGACACCGCCCGCCGGATGGCGGCCAACCGCAGCCTGGCTCTGCGCCGGATGGTGGAGCAGTTTTCGGACAAAGACAAATACGAGTTCATGCTGCTGGACGGCCAGGGCAGCGTGATCGCCAGTACCAGCGGCACCAGCGCCGCCGGCATCATCAGCGCCCGGGACTTTGAGGAGGCCCAGACCTCCGCCGACGGCTACGGCACCGCGGTCTACACCACCTCCACCGGGGAGCTGGTGATGTCGGTGTGCTGTCTGGTGCCCTATGCTGCCGAGGAGATATCGGCCATGCGGATGGTGACCAGCCTGTCCCTGGTGCGCCAGCAGCTGCTCAACACCGTTCTGCTGAGCCTGCTGGTGGCGGGGGCGGCGCTGGGCTTTGCGGTGACCTCGGGCCTGTACTTCGTGCGCAGCATCGTGGTGCCGCTGGGCCAGGTGGAGCGGGCCGCCGCCGACATCGCCCGGGGGGACCTGGGGGTCCGCCTGCCCGAGACCGATCCTCCGCGGGACGAGATGGACCGGCTGCGGGGCAGCATCAACCGGATGGCCCGGGGCCTGGCCGAGACCGAAAAGATGAAAAACGAGTTCATCTCCTCGGTGTCCCATGAGCTGCGCACCCCCCTGACCTCCATCCGGGGCTGGGTGGAGACCCTGGAGACCCTGGACGACCCCCAGGACGCCAACTACCGCAAGGGGCTGGACATCATCCACAGCGAGACGGGGCGCCTGTACAATATGGTGGAGGAGCTGCTGGATTTCAGCCGGCTGCAAAACGGCGGCATCCACATGGAGTGCCGTCCGCTGGACCTGGTGGCCGAGCTGACCGACGCGCTGCTGTTCTGCGAGCCCCGGATCCAGCAGGAGGGGCTGGAACTCTCCTACGCCGAGCCGGAGGAGATGATCCCGGTCTACGCCGACCCCGACCGGCTGCGGCAGGTGTTCATCAATGTGCTGGACAACGCCATCAAATATTCGGCCCCCGGCGGGCGGATCACCGTCAAGCTGTGGGCCGGGGAGTATAAAGCCTTTGTGGAGATCATCGACCAGGGCCGGGGCATCCCGCCGGAGGATATCGGCAGCGTCAAGTCCAAGTTCGTCAAGGGCAGCAACGCGGTGCGGGGCAGCGGCATCGGGCTGGCACTGGTGGATTCCATCATGACGGCCCTGGACGGCACCCTGGACCTGCGCAGCACCCTGGGCAGGGGCACGGTGGTGACCCTGGGCCTGCCGCTCTACCGGCAATAAAAAAGAAAGCGAACGTAGGAGTAAAAAGACCAATGAACGAGCCCAAAAAAGAATGTTTCAAGACCAGTGTGGGGGGCCAGGCCCTGATGGAAGGCATCATGATGCGGGGCCCCCGGCTGATCTGCTGTGCGGTCCGCCGGCCGGACGGGGAGATCGAGACCAAGACCGACCCGGTGCCGGCGCGCAAACCGTGGATGAAGGTCCCCATTCTGCGGGGGGCCGTGTCCATGATCGAGAGCCTGGTGGTGGGATACCGCTACATGATGTACTCGGCCCAGGTGAGCATGGGGGACGAGTACGACGAGGAAGAGGAGGAGACCGCCTTTGAAAAATGGGTGGGGGAGCATCTGGGCGAAAAGGCCGAAAAGGTGCTGCTCACCGGCGCGGCGGTGGTGGGCGGCCTGGGGGCCATCCTGCTGTTCACCGTGCTGCCCACCCTGGTGGTGGCGGGCATCGGCCATTTTGTGGAGCTGGGCCGCTGGCCCCGGGTGATCATCGAGGGGGTGCTGAAGGTCTGCATCTTCCTGGGCTATATGTTCCTGATCTCCCGGATGAAGGAGATCGAGCGGGTGTTCCGCTACCACGGGGCGGAGCACAAGACCATCGCCTGCTACGAGGCCGGCGACCCCCTGACGGTGGAGAACGTCCGCAAATACACCCGGTTCCATCCCCGGTGCGGCACCAGCTTTCTGATCCTGGTGGTCATCATCAGCGTGTTCCTTTACAGCGTGCTGCCCTGGAGCAGCACCGGCCTGCGGGTCCTGCTCAAGCTGCTGCTGCTGCCCCTGGTCATGGGGATCAGCTACGAGCTGCTCAAATGGTGCGGCCGGTCGGACGGCCTGCTCAGCCGCATCGTGCGCCAGCCCGGCCTGTGGGTCCAGCGGCTGACCGTCTTTGAGCCGGATGACAGCATGATCGAGGTGGCCATCCGCGCGGTGACGCCGGTGCTGCCCGAGCGCCCCGAGGAGGGCAGATGGTGACCGCCGGCCAGCCGCCCCGGGAGGCCCTGGCCGCGGTGGAGCGCTGTCTGGAGGCCGCGGGCTGTCCCGACGCCGCCTGCGACGCCCGGGAACTGTTCCGCCTGGCCACAGGCCGGGACCCCCGGCTGTCCGACCGTCCCCTCAGCCCGGAAGAGGCCGGGCGCCTGGAGGAGGCGGCCCGGCGCCGGGCCGGCCGGGAACCGCTGCAATACATCTGCGGGCGGTGGCCGTTCCTGACCTTTGAACTGGCGGTAGGGCCGGGGGTGCTCTGCCCCCGCCCCGACACCGAGGTGGTGGCCGAAGAAGCGGTCCGCCTGCTGGAAGGGGTGGACTGCCCCCGGGTGCTGGACCTCTGCGCCGGCACCGGCTGTCTGGGGCTGGGGGTCAAGGCCCTGCGCCCCGACGCCCAGGTGACCTGCCTGGAGAAAAGCCCCGAGGCTTTGGCCTATCTGCGGCTGAACGCCCGGTGCGCTCTGGCCGGCCAGCCGGAGGCCCCCGGCGGCATGGAGGACCTGCTGGAGCCGGACGCCTTTGCGGAGGCGGAGGCTCTGGCCCGGCTGGGCCTGCCCGGCCTGGAGACGCCGGCCGTCCGGGTGGAGGAGGGAGACCTCTTTGATTACTGGCGGCAGCTTCCGGCGGGACAGCTGGACCTGATCGTGTCCAATCCCCCCTACCTCACCGCCGGCGAGATGGAACACCTGCAGCCCGAAACGGCCCGGGAGCCCGCCATGGCCCTGGCCGCAGGGGAGGACGGTCTGGATTTTTACCGCGCCATCGCGGCGGATTACCGGGCCGCGCTGCGCCCGGGCGGGGCGCTGGTGCTGGAGATCGGCTGGCAGCAGCGCCGGGCCGTCACCGCCCTGCTGGAGGATGCGGGCTGGACCGCCGTCGCCTGCCGCAGGGACTACGGCGGCAACGACCGCTGCATCACGGCCCGGGCCCCCGGCGGAGCGGAGGATGTGCGCTGACTTTACAACTTACTGTTGTAATTCTGCCGATTTGTGCTATACTATAAAGGAAAGAGATCGGGACATGGTCCTGTATTGGAAAACCGGCAAAGGAGCATCAGGGTATGGCTAAAAATCAGAACAACGCAGCGGCGGCCACGGCGGTCAAAAAGACCGAGCCGGACGCCCGGAAGGAAGCGCTTTCCACCGCGCTGGCCCAGATCGAAAAGCAGTTCGGCAAGGGTGCGATCATGAAGCTGGGGGACAACGCCGCCTTGCAGGTGGAGGCCATCTCCACCGGCAGTCTGGGGCTGGATCTGGCGCTGGGCGTGGGCGGCGTGCCCAGAGGGCGGATCATCGAGATCTACGGGCCTGAATCCAGCGGCAAGACCACCCTGGCGCTGCACATCCTGGCGGAAGCCCAGAAAAAGGGGGGCGAGGTGGCCTTCATCGACGTGGAGCACGCCCTGGACCCCAACTACGCCGCCGCGCTGGGAGTGGATATCAACAGCCTGCTGGTCAGCCAGCCCGACACCGGTGAACAGGCCATGGAGATCTGTGAAGCCCTGGTGCGCTCCGGCGCCATCGACGCCATCGTCATCGACTCGGTGGCGGCCATGGTGCCCCGGGCCGAGATCGAGGGCGAGATGGGCGACAGCCATGTGGGCCTGCAGGCCCGCCTGATGAGCCAGGCCATGCGCAAGCTGACGTCGGTGATCGGCAAGACCAACACGGTCTGTGTCTTTATCAACCAGCTGCGCGAAAAGGTGGGCGTCATGTACGGCAACCCCGAGGTCACCACCGGCGGCCGGGCGCTGAAATACTATGCCTCGGTGCGGATCGACGTGCGCCGGGTGGAGGGCCTGAAGGATTCCTCCGGCCAGTTCATCGGCAACCATACCCGGGCCAAGGTGGTCAAGAACAAGGTGGCGCCCCCCTTCCGTGAGGCCGAGTTCGATATCATGTTCGGCAAGGGCATCTCCAAGACCAGCGAGCTGATCGACGTGGGCGTCAAGCTGGGCATCCTCCAAAAGAGCGGCGCCTGGTTCAACTATGGGGACATCCGCCTGGGCCAGGGCCGTGAGAACGCCAAGCAGTTCCTGACGGACAACCCCGAGATCGCAAACGACATCGAAGGGCAGATCCGCGCCAACGCGGACAAGCTCTATTCCACCGGCCGCCGGGGCGCCATGGCCAAGGGCAGCGCCGCGGTAGCCGCCCAGGAGGCCGCCCCCAAGGCCGCCGCCGAGGGCCCGGTGGTCAAGGCGCCCGCCCCCAGCAGCGAGAGCGAGCTGGACATCATGGTGGAGGATTAAGCCATGGCGTGGCAGCGCGGTCCCCGAAAGCCCCGGGAGCTGTCCGCCGACCCGGCCGAGGCCCGCAACCGGGCTCTGGCCCTGCTGGCCGGGCGGGACTATGCTTCCGCCGAGCTGTATGAAAAGCTGTGCGCCCATCACACCCCCGAGGCCGCCGCACAGGCGGTGGCCGGCCTGGTCCAGGCGGGGCTGCTGGACGATGCGCGCTACGCCCTTCTCAAGGCGCGCAGCCTGCAGCGGGCGCGCAAAAGCCGGCTGGCAGCCGCCATGGCCCTGCGGGGCAAAGGACTGACCGACGAGCAGATCGACGCCGCCCTGGAGGAGGCCTATGCCCCCCGGGAGGACGCGGACCCCGAGCTGGAGGCCGCCTGCGCCCTGGTGGCGGGGCCGTACCGGTCCAAGCTGGCCGCGGGCCGGCGGGACCTGGTGGCCGCCGCGCTGGCCCGGCGGGGCTTTCCCCACCGGGTGATCCGGCAGGCGCTGGACGGGGCCGGCGAGGAATGAAAACAAGAAAGACGAGCGACAACATGAAAATTGCCTGTATATCCCTGGGCTGTCCCAAAAACCAGGTGGACCTGGATGGGATGGTCTACACCCTGCTGGCCGCAGGGCACGAGACGGTGGCCGACATCCAGGACGCCGACATGGTGCTGGTCAATACCTGCGGCTTTATCGAGAGCGCAAAGGAGGAGGCCATCGAGAATATCCTGGAGGCGTGCAGCTATAAGGAGCAAAACCCCGGCCTCAAGGTGGTGGTGACCGGCTGCCTGGCCGAGCGCTACCGCAGCCAGATCCGCGCCGAGATCCCCGAGGTGGACGCGGTGGTGGGCTGCGCCTCCAACCAGATGATCGATCGGATCGCCGCCCGTGTGGCGGAGGGCGAGCAGCTGGAGAGCTACGGCCCCAAGCGGGACTTCCCCCTGGGAGGCAAGCGGGTGATCGGTACGCCGGCCCACTACGCCTACCTCAAGATCGCGGAGGGCTGCAACAACCGCTGCCACTACTGCGCCATCCCGCTGATCCGGGGGCCGCTGCGCAGCCGGGAAATGGATGACTGTGTGGCGGAGGCCCGGTGGCTGGCCAGCGAAGGGGTCAAGGAGCTGGTGGTGGTGGCGCAGGACCCCACCGCCTATGGCGAGGACTGGGGCAGACCCGGCAGCATCTGCGCATTGCTGGACCGCCTGAACGAGATCGAGGGGATCGAGTGGATCCGCATCCTCTACGCCTACCCCGAGCGGATCACCGACGACTTCATCGCGGCCATGCAGCGCAACCCCAAGGTGCTGCCCTACCTGGATCTGCCCATCCAGCACTGCAACGACGAGATCCTGCACAACATGAACCGCCGTTCCACCCGGCAGGAGCTGCTGGATGTGATCGCCAGGCTGCGTGCGGCCATCCCCGGCATCACCCTGCGCACCACCCTCATCGCGGGTTTCCCCGGGGAGACCGAGGCCCAGTTCGAGGAGCTGTGCGCGTTCGTCAAGGAGGTGCAGTTCGACCGGCTGGGCTGCTTTGCCTATTCGGCGGAGGAGAACACCCGGGCCGCCTCGATGGAAGGCCAGATCGACGAGGAGACCAAAAAGCGCCGCGCCGACCTCATCATGGAGATCCAGACCGGCATCATGTCCCGCAAGCAGGCCGGCAAGGTGGGCCAGACGCTGCGGGTGCTGTGCGACGGCCTGGACGATGAGAGCGGGCTGTACATCTGCCGCACCGCCGCAGACGCCCCCGAGATCGACGGGGCGGTGTGCGTCGCCAGCGAGGAACCCCTTTACCCCGGCCGGTTCTACGACGTCCATATCGAGGAGAGCGACCTGTACGACCTGTACGGCCGGCTGGACGGGGAAAATACAGAGGGGAATGCATGACTGAGCTATTCCGGAACGTAAGCTCCGGCAGGGCAGAAGGCATATACAAAAAGGCGTAAACGCCGCGTATATGCCGGAATGGAACGAATCAGGAGGGATCTGTGATGAACCTGCCCAACAAATTGACAATGGCCCGCATCCTGCTGGTGCCGGTGTTCATGGTGTTTGCGTCCATGACCCGGTACAACACGGAAGGGTATACAGCCGCCTGGTATCTGGCGGCGGGCGTGGTGTTTGCGGTGGCCAGCTTCACCGACTATCTGGACGGACACCTGGCCCGCAAGTGGCATTTGATCACCGACTTTGGCAAGTTTGCCGACCCGCTGGCCGACAAGCTGCTGACCACGGTCGCCTTTTTGTATATGATGCGGGACGGGGTGTGTTCGCCGGTGGTGCTGGCGGTCATCCTGGCCCGGGAGTTTGCGGTGTCGGGCCTGCGGATGGTGGCGGCCGGCGCCAAGGACGGCAAGGTGATCGCGGCCAACATGTGGGGCAAGGTCAAGACGGTGCTGCAAATGCTGAGCATCATCTTCTATTACTTTGCCGCCGCCCTGGCCGGGCCCACCGATACCATGGCGGTCTGCCTGATCTCCAGCGCCCTGTGCTGGCTGGTGGCCGCGGTCACCGCCATTTCGGGCATCAAGTACCTGGTGGACAACCGCCATTTCATCAACACGGCAAAATAAAAGGGGGCGGGCTGTCGGGCCCGCTCTTTCTGCTGGGAGGGAGACCGATTGATGCATACCAGCCGCCTGCAGAAGGCGCTTTCGATCCTGGCCAACCTGGCTGTTTTTGGGATGGAGACCGTTGCCATCCCCCTGAGCTGGAGCGGGGTCCGGGAACAGATGTTTCTTTTTTACACCGAGCTGTCCAACCTCTTTGCGATGGCGGTCTGCCTGGCGGTGGCCCTGTGCCAGCTGCGGGCGCTGTGCACCGGGGGCGAGATGCCGGCCTGGGCCCGCACCCTCAAGTATGTCGTCACCTGCTGCCTGATGCTGACCTTTTTGACGGTGGTGTTTGTGCTGGCCCCCATGTATGGCCCCGACGGCCATTATGTCATGCTGCTGACCAGCTCGATGCTGTACAATCACTTCCTCAATCCGGTGCTCGCCTTCCTGTCCTTTACCCTGCTGGAACGCGCCCCGGCCCTGCCCCGGCGCACGGTGCGGTATGCCCTGGTGCCTACGCTGCTGTACGGCAGTGTGGTGCTGGCCGCCAACATTGCCAAAGTGTATAAAGGACCCTATCCGTTCCTGTATGTTTACGAGCAGCCGGTGTGGGTCTCGGCGCTGTGGATGGTGACCATCCTGGGGGGCAACGCCCTCATCGCCCTGGCGGTGTGGAAGCTGGGCGGCGGCCGGCGGGCGTCTTGACGGGCCCTGCGGTTTTGGGGTACAATAGAAGAAGAAATTCGCCCCGCACAGCCGGGGTGAGAATACGGAGGTTGCGAGCAATGGCACG
Source organism: Faecalibacterium sp. An121 (assembly GCF_002160915.1). Lineage (GTDB taxonomy): Bacteria > Bacillota > Clostridia > Oscillospirales > Ruminococcaceae > Faecalibacterium > Faecalibacterium avium. Next base: position 11,714 of record NZ_NFLM01000021.1, on the reverse strand, counting down.
AAAAATTGGTATTTTGGGTGCAGGCACCTGGGGCATCGCCCTGGCCCGGATGCTGGCGGTCAACGGCAGCGACGTGCTGGTCTGGTCGGCCATCCCCAAAGAGGTGGAGGACCTGGCCCGCACGCGGGTCCATCCCAACCTGCCCGGTATGGTGCTGCCCGAGTCGCTGCGCTTTACCAAGGAGATCGCCGAGGTGTGCAGCGGCCAGGATATCCTGGTGTTTGCGGTGCCTTCGGTGTTCGTCCGCTCCACGGCGGCCAAGGCGCGCCCCTATATCCGCTATGGCCAGCTGATCGTGGATGTGGCCAAGGGCATCGAGCCCGAGACCCTGTTCACCATGACCGAGGTGCTGGCCGACGAGCTGGGCAAGGAGGACGGTCCCCGCGGCATCCGCCTGGTGGCCCTGTCCGGCCCCACCCACGCCGAGGAGGTGGCCCTGGACCTGCCCACCACCATCGTGTCGGCCTCTCCGGACGCCGAGGCCGCAGCCATCATCCAGGAGGCGTTTACCAACCAGTGTATGCGGGTGTACACCAACCCCGACATCAAGGGGGTGGAGCTGAGCGGCGCCCTCAAAAACGTCATCGCCCTGGGGGTGGGCATCTCCACCGGCCTGGGCTATGGCGACAATGCCCGGGCGGCCCTCATCACCCGCGGCATCGCCGAGATCGCCCGGCTGGGTGTGGCCATGGGCTGCAACGTCCATACCTTTGCGGGCCTGGCCGGCATCGGCGACCTGATCGTCACCGCCACCAGCCAGCACAGCCGCAACAACCGGGCCGGCCAGCTGATCGGCAAGGGCCGCACCCCCTCCCAGGCCGTGCAGGAAGTGGGCATGGTGGTGGAAGGGATGAACGCCCTGCCCGCCGCCCTGGAGCTGGCCCGGCGCTACCGGGTGGATATGCCCATCGTCCAGACGGTGAACGCTGTGGTCAACCAGGGGATGAGCGCCGCCGACGCGGTGGACACCCTGATGAACCGCGACCCCAAAGACGAGCTGCCCGGCTGAGAAAGCCGCGGCGATCCATCGACAGAACCAAAGCCCCCGCTCTCCGGCCAGGAAGGCGGGGGCTGCTTTTTGGGGTCCGGCCCCGCCCGCCCGGCTTGACAAGCCCTGTAAAATTGTGTATTTTTTATGATAATAAAGGTGCAGGATGCCGGCCCGGCGCGGACCCGGGCGGGCTTTGGGACAGAGGGGAACAGGGTGTATGAAGATCTTGATTTGCGATGACGACCTCGGATTTTGCCAGCGGGTGCAGAAGATGGTGCAGCCCTTTTTTGCGGCCCGGCATCTGCCGGCGGAGTGCAGGATCTGCATCAGCGCGGGGGAGATGATGGCCCTGGAAGGGCTGGAGCTGTACCAGCTGGCGTTTCTGGATGTGGACCTGGTCACCGCCAACGGCATCGAGCTGGGGCGCATCCTCAAGCAGAAAAACCCGTCCATCATGCTGGTGTACATATCGGCCTATCTGGAGTTTGCGCCCCAGGGATACACGGTCAGCGCGTTCCGCTACATCCTGAAAGGGGATATCCGCCGGGCGCTGCCGGCCTGCCTGGAGGACCTGTACGCCGAGATGTTCAAAAAACAGAAGGTGCTGCTGGCGGAAGTCAACCGGGAGATGGTGCGGGTGCCCTACGACGACATCTTTTCGCTGGAGAGCGCGGGGCGCAGGATCCAGGTGCTGGGCCGGGTGCCCCGCCAGCCCCTGTGCATCTTCTACGGCAAGCTGTCCGAGCTGCCAAACGCCCTGTTTGAGAGCGGCTTTTTGCGCATAGGGCGCAGCGCGGTGGTCAATATGCGGTATGTCCGGCGGATCATCGGGTACAAGGTGTGGATGGACAACGGCGTGGAGCTGAGCGTCAGCCGCACCAGCTACGCCCAAGTGCGGAGCATCTATCTGGAATGGAAGGGGCGGTTTGGAGATGTCTGATGCGCTGCAATCGCTGGCGCTGCCCTGCCTGGGGGAGTTTTTGGCTGCACTGCAGATCCAGTACGCCCTGCTGGGCAAGGGCCGGCTGCCCCTGTGGGCGTCGGTGGCTGGCTCGCTGGCCCTGTGGGCCGCCACCCAGGGGCTGTGGGGGCATTACACCGCCTTTTCGTTCTGGGCGCTGTTTTTCAACGCGCTGCGGATGCTGATGGCCTCGATGTTCTTTGGGGGCACGCTGACCAAAAAGGCGTTTTCGGTGGTGGCCTGCGGCGGGATCACCCTGTTCTATGGCAACCTGCTGGGGTCGCTGGTGGCCCGGTTCCGCCAGATCCGGCTGGCCCAGGTCTGGCTGACGCCCGAGATCATGGTGCTGTACCTTCTGCTCAACCTGTTCGTCTACCTGGGCATCCGGGTGCTGAAAAAGCAGTCCTGGGTGGAGGAGCCGGTGCAGCGGCGGCTCAGCGGCCTGTACCTGACCGTGCTGACGCTGCTGAGCGTCATCCTGACGGCGTTTGGGCAGATGTCGCTGCAATATGAGTTTCTGTTTTTGATCTGCCTGGGCCTGGTCATCTCGGTGATGATCTACTTTGCGCTGCTGGCCATCTTCAACGCCCGGCTGGCCCAGGCCAACCAGACCGCCCTGCAGATGAAGATGGAGCAGGAGCGGGCCGACGCCCTGATGGAATCCTACCAGGCCCAGCGCCGCCTGACCCATGAGTTCACCAACCACATGGACGCGGTCAACTTCTACCTGAACAAGGGGGACGCCGCCGGGGCCAGGGAGTACCTGGCCAGCGTGGCCCAGCGCATCTCGGCGGGAACGTCGGTGGTCAACACCCACAACCCCCTGCTGGACGCGCTGCTCAGCCGGGCCTATCACAGCGCCTCGGAAAAAGAGATCATGATGAACTTCGATCTGTGCGACCTCAGGCAGTTCCCCCTCAGCAACACCGACATGGTGACGGTGATCAGCAACCTGCTGGACAACGCCATCCGCGCGGCCGCCCAGGCCGACCCGCCCCAGATCAACGTCCGCATCAAACAGATGGACGGGGAATATGTGGTGTCGGTGCGCAACCGCGTCCGGGAGGATGTGCCCCTTCACGGGGACGAGCTGCCCGCCTCCACCAAGCAGGAGCCGGGCCACGGGGTGGGCCTGGCCAACGTGCGCAGCGTGCTGGTCCGCTATGGCGGCGAGTACGCCATCAGCTGCAAGGACCGCTGGTTCTGCTTTACCTTCACGGTGCCCGTCCCGGCGGCCTGAAAAGGGCCCGGCGCCCTCGACTTGGCCGCGGCGGTGTGGTACAATGGTCCAAAAGCGGAACGTGCAGGAGGGCAGGTCATGGAGTATACGACGCTGAACAACGGGGTACGGATGCCCCTGCTGGGCTATGGCACCTGGGAGGTGCGGGGCGAGGAGGGCTGCCGCTGCATCCGCCAGGCCCTGGAGGTGGGTTACCGCCTGCTGGACACCGCCCAGATGTACGGCAACGAGGAGATGGTGGGGCGGGCGGTGCGCCAGAGCGGCCTGCCCCGGGAGGAGATCTTCCTCACCACCAAGCTCTACCGCCCCAGCGCCAGCTATGAAAAGGCCTGGCAGGGGGTGGAGGATTCCCTGCGGGCGCTGGGGGTGGATTACATCGACCTGATGCTGATCCATGAGCCCTATCCGGAGGCGCCCGCCATGTACCGCGCCCTGGAGGAGGCCTATGACGCCGGCAGGATACGGGCCATCGGGGTGTCCAACTTTGACCAGGCGGCCCTGGAGCGGCTGCTGGCCTGCTGCCGGGTGACGCCGGCGGTGGACCAGATCGAGTCCCACGTCTACCATCCCCGGCTGGAGCTGCAGAAGTGGCTGGCGGCGCGCGGCATCCGGATGCAGTCCTGGGCCCCCTTCACCGAGGGGCGGCGGGACATTTTTGCGCAGCCCGAGCTGGTGCAGGCCGGCGCGGCCCACCGCAAGACGGCTGCCCAGGCGGCCCTGCGGTATCTGGTGCAGAACGGGATCGGGGTGATCCCCAAGACGGTGCACCGGCAGCGGATGGAGGAAAACTTTGCCATCTTCGACTTTGCCCTCACCGAACAGGAGATGGAACGGATCCGCGCCCTGGATGGCGGGCAGTCCCTGTTTGGCTGGTATTGAGGCAGCGTATTTGCAGAAAGGAACAAGGGTATGAAGCGGTATTTGGCGCTGGATATGGGGGGCACCTTCATCAAGTATGCCCTGATGGAGCCCCAGGGCGAGATCGCAGCCAGCGGGAAGGTCCCCTCCCCCCTGGACAGCATGGAGCATCTGCTGGAGGTGCTGCGCGGCATCGGACAGCAGTTCCAGGGGGCGTATGCGGGCGTGGCCGTCTCGATGCCGGGCCGGATCGATACAAAGCGCGGCATCGCCCACACCGGCGGGATGTTCACCTACATCCGGGATACGCCGGTGGGACAGCTGTTTGCCGCGTGTCTGGGCCAGCCGGTGTGCGCGGCCAACGACGCCAAGTGCGCCGCCAGCGCAGAGCTGTGGAGCGGCGCGCTGCAGGGGGTGTCCAACGGCGCGGTGGTGGTGCTGGGCACCGGCACCGGCGGCGGCGTGGTGCTGGACGGCAAGGTCTGGATGGGGACCACCTTTGCGGCCGGGGAGCTGTCGGTGCTGCCGGTGCGGTTTGCGGGGCTGGCGGGGATGGGCAAGGGCTCCCATGACCTGGACACCGACCTGCTGTGGGCCCACTATGCCTCGGCCACCGGCCTGCTGCACCAGTACGCCATCCGCAAGGGGGTGGACCCGGCGGGGCTGGACGGCCTGCAGTTCTTTGCGGCCTACGACGCCGGGGAGAAGGAGGCCGTGGAAGCGCTGGATACCTTTGGCGAGATGACCGCCGCCGGCATCTATGCGGTCCAGTCGGTGCTGGACCTGGAGCGCTACGCCATCGGCGGCGGGATCAGCGCCCGGCCCGAGGTCACCGGCATCATCCGGGAAAAGCTCGGGCAGCTGTACGACGCCATCTTCTTCACCCCCTTCGGCAAGCCCGAAGTGGTGCGCTGCAAGTACGGCAACGACGCCAACCTCCTGGGCGCCCTCCGGTTTTTCCTGGAACGGGAGAAGATGCGCTGAAACAAGAAAAAGCACCGCCTCCGGCCGGGGGCAGTGCTTTTTTGTTGTATAGGGGGGACCGGCCTCAGCGGCAGCGGCCGCGCCAGGGACAGCGGCCGGAGCAGCAGCTGCATCCGCCGTGCGTTTTGCGCCGCCGCAGACGCCGCAGGGCCCAGAAGGTCCAGGCCGCCAGGGCCGCCAGGATCAGCAGGCCCGCAAAGAGGGTGCTCATGCCCGCGCCTCCTTTCTCACAGCAGCAGCATACCGGTCTGATAGACCGCGAAGGTGACCAGCCAGGCCACCGCCAGCTGGAAGGCGGCGGTAAAGACGGTCCAGCCCCAGCTGCCCGATTCCTTCTGGATGGTGGCCAGGGCGGCGGCACAGGGGATGTACAGCAGGCAGAAGATCATCAGGCAGAGGGCGTTGAAGGGCCCGAAGCCGATCCCCTCGAGGGCGGCGGCAAAGGCGGCCATCCCGGCCTCCGAGCTGGCGTTGACGATGCCGAACAGCACCGCGCAGCTGGAGACCACCACTTCCTTGGCGGAGATGCCCGCGATGAGGGCCACCGCGATCTGCCAGAAGCCCAGGCCGATGGGGGCAAAGAAGGGGGTCAGGGCCTTGCCGATGAGGGCGCCGAAGCTGTCCGACATGGCGGGAGTGTAGCCGGCGGGGCCGAAGTTCAGCACCACCCAGATGAGCAGGGTGGCGATGAAGATGGTGGTGCCGGCCTTTTCCAGGTAATCCTTGACCTTTTCCCAGACATAGATGGCCACCGTGCGGGCGTCGGGGAGCTTGTATTCGGGCAGCTCGATGAGCAGGTAGTTGACGCTCTTTTTCCGGTCCATCAGATGGAGCAGCGCCGTGACCAGGATGGCCACCAGAATGCCGATCAGGTACATGGAGTAGGCCACCACCATGGCGTTGTCCCCGAAGAACATCTCGGAGAAGAGGATGTAGATGGTCAGCCGGGCGTTGCAGCTCATGAAGGGGGTCACCAGCATCACCTTGAGCCGGTCGTGCTTGTTTTCCAGCGCGCGGGAGGCCATGACGGCCGGCACCGTGCACCCGAAGCCCAGCAGCATGGGGATGAAGGCCTTGCCCGACAGCCCCAGCTTGCTCATGATGCCCTCCATCACATAGGCCACCCGGGCCATGTAGCCGCTGTCCTCCAGCAGAGCCAGGCAGAGGAACAGGATCAGGATGTTGGGCAGGAAGGTGACGATGGTGCCCACGCCCGCGATGATGCCGTCCACGATCAGGGAGGACAGCACGTCCCCGGCATGGATGGCGGCCAGGGCGGCGGCGGCCCCGTCGGACAGCCAGCCGATCAGCAGCTCCAGATAGCCCTTGAGCCAGTCGCCGATGGTGAAGGTCAAGAAGAAGATGGCCGCCATGATGACAAGGAAGATGGGGATGCTCCACACCTTGCTGGTCAGGAGCCGGTCGGCCCGCTCGGTGAGGATATCCTGCCGCTCCTTGTGGATCAGCACCTCGTCCAGGATCTCCCCGATGAAGTCGTATTTCTGGTTGATGATGTCCGACTCATAGCTGCGGTCCAGCACCTGGGGCAGGTCCACCGGGTATTTCTCGCAGATCTCCTTGTCCCCCTCCAGCAGCTTGAGGGCGTGCCAGCGCTCGTTGGTCAGGCCGGGGTAGCGCGCGTGCAGCGCGGGGATGATCTGGTCGATCTTGTCCTCGATCGGGTCCGAATAGACCATGGTGTACTCGGCGTGGTGGTCGTGCCGGTGATGGGAGACGGTCTTGTGCTGGTGCACCAGGGGGTCGGGCCCGGTGCTGTCCTTGTGGTGGGCGGCGGCGTGGAGCAGCGCGTCCAGGCCGCGGCGCTGCCGGGCCGACACCGGGATGACCGGGATGCCCAGCATCTCGGGCAGGCGGTGCAGGTCGATCTCCATCCCGCGCTTTTCCACAATGTCCATCATGTTCAGGGCCATCACCACCGGCTTGCCCAGCTCCAGCAGCTGCAAGGTCAGGTAGAGGCTGCGCTCCAGGGCCGAGGCGTCCACCACGTTGATGATGACGTCCACCTCCCCGCTGAGGATGAACTGCCGGGACACCGTCTCCTCCATGGTGTAGGAAGTCAGGCTGTAGGTGCCGGGCAGGTCCACCAGATGGATGTTCAGGCCGTGGTGCCGGACGGCGCCCTCCACCTTTTCCACCGTGACCCCCGGCCAGTTGGCCACCTTGAGGTTGGCGCCGGTGTAGGCGTTGAACAGGGTGGTCTTGCCGCAGTTGGGATTGCCGATGAAGCCGATGGTCATGTCGTGTCCGCTGCGCTCAGGCATGGGGCTCACCCTCCTTTACTTCGATGTTTTTGGTAATGTTATACCCCAGCGCGAAGCGGGTGCCCCGCAGCTTGATGATCAGGATGCCCTTGCCCTTGCGGTTGAGCACCGAGACAGGGGTCTCGTTGGTCATGCCCAGCGCCTCCAGCCGGCGTTCGAGCTGGAAGGGCAGGCCGATCTTTTCCACAATGTAGGTCCGCCCGATCTGTGCGTCCTTCAAATACATCTTTCACACCTCCAAACCGGGAAGTTGCATACCGTTAACTTCCCCTTTTTATATTAGCCCTCCGAAGGCCGTTCGTCAATAAAGCCGGCGTTTTTTGGCGCTTTGGGACAAAAGCCGGGGCCGCCGCGGCCCAAAACCGGCAGATGCGCCCATACGGGGCCGGAGGGCAAACAAAAAAGCCCCTCCAAAGCAGACCGCTTTGGAAGGGCTGTGCCTGGAGCTGCTATCCAGATTTGAACTGGAGACCTCATCCTTACCAAGGATGCGCTCTACCAACTGAGCTATAGCAGCATATGGCGACCCGGATCGGGCTCGAACCGACGACCCCCAGCGTGACAGGCTGGTGCTCTAACCAACTGAGCTACCGGGCCATACTTGCGATGGCCGCCGGCGTCTGACCGCCGGAACGTGCTTTATTATACCAGCCGGGGGCGGCGTTGTCAAGGGCCAATTTTCGATTTTTTTAAAAGGACGCGGATACGAAAAAAGCCCCCGAAGGGGCAAGGTCAGCCGGCCCGGCGCGCGCCGCGCTGGATGCGGCAGATGAGGGCGGGGACGGCGGCCATGACGTAGAAAGCCAGCAGCGCGCAGCTGATAAACTCGGCCCACAGAGCGCCGCAGACCGGCGCCAGGGCGCGGGGCAAAAGCAGATACAGCCCCAGCATGGGGATCAGCGCCGCCCCCGCCAGGGCGAACTGCCAGGGCCGGTGCTCCCGGGTGGAAAAGCGCAGCCGGCGCCGCTCGATCAGCCAGCCGGGGTAAAAGCCGAACACCATCCCCGCCGCCATAAAGCCGTCCTCCATCATGGCGAGGGGGTCCACCAGCAGCACGCCGTCTACATAGTCCATGGGATAGCTCTTGCACAAAAACCAGACCACCGCCAGCAAGGCGGCCGCCATCCCGCCGGCGGCCACCGCCGCGTCCAGGCCGGGCTGCCGCTCCACACGCTCCATGAGACGGCCGTTCAGCCACAGATACGCCCCGCACAGCAGGATGCTGGCCGCCACGTCCTGGAAGGTGTGCACCCCCAGATAGTTGCGGGAAAAGGCGGTCAGCAAAACCATGGCCCCCATCAGCCGCGCCAGCCAGGGCCGGTTTTTGCCGTACCACAGGCCGATGCTGCGGTAGATGGCCATGGCGCTCTGGGTGTGCCCCGAGGGAAAGGAATAGCCGGTGGCGGTATCCAGGGCGCCCGGCGCCGGATGGAGCCGCGCGTCGCGCACCCAGGGACGGTAGACGCAGGCGGTCAGCTTGATGACCTGGGTCAGCAGACTGCTGCCCACATAGTTCATCATCAGGAAATTGCCGAAATGCCGGTCCACCGCCCAAAAGACAAAGGCCGCCGCCGCCACCGTCGCCGGACTGGCGGCCAGATCGCTGACAAGCTCCATCAGGGGCGTCAGCACCGCGCCCGCGCTTTCCCGCAGGCGCTGCAACAGCAGCAGATATTCAAGATCCATACCAGCAGCTCCTTCCGTCTGTGCCTCATTCTATGCAGGGCCGCGGGATAGGGTCCGGCCCGGCGGCACAAAAAGAAAAAGCACAGCGCCGGCTGGCACTGTGCTCTTGGCAGGGGTAGTAAGTCTCGAACTCACGGCACGCGGTTTTGGAGACCGCTGCTCTACCAACTGAGCTATACCCCTATACACCCGGCATTCCGTCGAATGCCTGCTTATTATACTTGATTTGGCGGGAAATGTCAAGGTGTTTTTTCGCCCAAAGCCCGATTTTTTGCACAGGCGCAGGCGCCGCCCGGTTTTTCCATCATGCTTTTGGCGATGTCGGCCAGGCTGACGCTCTCGAGATACTGGTTGATCACCTCGTCCAGCCCGGCCCAGAAGGGCAGCGTGGCGCACTGGTCCGAGAGAGGGCACTCGTTGATCTCGCTCTCCAGGCAGGGGATGGGGGCGACGCTGCCCTCCATCACGGCGATGATCTCCCCCGCGGTGATCCGGGCGGGGTCCCGGGCCAGGCGGTATCCGCCCTGGCTGCCCCGCTCGCTCTTGACCAGACCCGCCTTGGCCAGGGGCGTGACCAGCTGTTCGAGATATTTCAGGCTGAGATGCTGCCGCTCACTGATCTCCTTCAAGGGCATAGCACGCCCGGAAGTGGAACAGGCCAGCTCGGCCATCAGGCGCAGGCCGTACCGGCTCTTGGTAGAAAACCGCATCCTTTTACCTCCTCGTCTGGATATGCAAACAGTATAGCACGGGAACGGGGATTTGAAAAGACTCTCGTCTTTAGGGGGAACCCATTTCTGCGCGCAGTCGCGCGACAGAAATCCTTTCCCCCTAATATCCCCCTTTTAGACAAAATTTGCCGTCGAACCGCGCACTCACCGCAAAGCGGCTCGCACACTCTCTCCGTCAAATTTCCCTGTATGTGTCCCGACCGTACGCGCATGTCGTCCGGTCGGGACGATCGTTTTGATTTGTTTATAGCGCCATTTTGGCCCTTGTGAAAACAAAAAAGGTCTGTTATCATAAAAGAAACAGGATCACAGGCGCAGCGAACACAAGGGAGGATTCATATGGGATACGATGCCAAAGACTTTGCCGGCAGGCACTGCGGCTGCCGCTATCAGCAGGATTACCGTCCGGTGCTGGGCCGGGACGGCAAAAAGGAATCGGGCACGCTGGAAGTCATGAAGTTCTACTACGACGGGAAGATCCGCTTTGAGCAGCACTGCTACGGCGAGGCGGCCACCTTTGTCTTTGGGGTGTGGTGCGACGGGATGGACCCCGACGGCACCCTGCACTGGTCCCGCCCCAAGAGAGGCTACTACGATGAGCAGTACCTGCCCAAAAAGCTGACCCGGGTGGGGGAGGACGGGAGCCTCTACTTCGACGACGGCATCTTTCCCTGGAAGCTGGCCGACGATTTCACCGACGACCCGCGCTGGGGCTACCCCCGCTGGAAGGTGGCCCTGGGCAAACTGACCGGCAAGGGCCGGAAATAAACGGAGGGCGGCGGCCATCCGGACACAGACCGAAACACGGCGCGGCGCAAAGGCGGCGCCGCGTTTTGCTTTTAGGACAGCGATTCCAGACGCAGCCGGTCCAGCACGGGGTTCAGGACATCCAGCTCGATCTGGCCGGGCGCGCTGGCCTTGCCCGCGCAGGCAAAGGTCATGGCGGAGCCCATCGCCTCGCCGCAGAGCCGGCTGATGCCGCCCAGCGCCCCCATGCTCATGGTGATGACGGGGGTGGCCGGGTGCTGTTCGGCCATCTCGGCGGTGGCGGCCAACAGGGCAAGGAGGTCCCGGCGGCTCTGGGGCATGACCGCCAGCTTGGGCAGGTCGGCTCCGGCCCGCTGCATGGCGCACAGACGGTCCACCATTTCCCGGCAGGACGGCGTCCCGGAAAAATCGTGGCTGGAGCAGACGACCGCCACCCCCCGGGCATGGGCGGCGGCGATCAGGCCGGGCAGCCTCTCCCCGGCGGGCAGGAACTCGATGTCCAGCAGGTCGGCGCAGCCGCCGGCGCACACCCGGCGGCAGAATGCGTCGTATTCCTTTGGCGCGGCATCCGCCTGGCCGCCCTCCGGCCGGGTGCGCAGGGTGACCAAAAGCAGCTTTTCTCCCACGGCCTGCCGCAGTCCGGTCAGGCACCGGGCCAGGGCGTCCGCATCCCGCCAGCCGCTGAACCAGTCGGCCCGGAATTCCACACAGTCGGCCTCCAGGCCGGCAAAGGTCCGTCCGCGGGCAAGGATGTCCGCCAGGTCCTGTTCTACGATGGGCAGGATGACTTTGGGCCGCCCTTCCCCGATCCGGCATCCCCGTACAGTAACGCAGGGCATACGATCCACTTCCTTCCCTTATTATAGGTATCTGTATCATACCGGGAAGGGGGCGGAAATGTCAAGGGCCAAGAAACTTCCAAAAAGTTGAAAAAAGGGGTTGACAAAAGGAGGAAAGAGTAGTACTATACATGAGCGCCCAGCGGGGCGCCCACAAAACGCAAAAGAGCTTGCGAAAAGCTTCAAAAAAGAGCTTGACAAGCAAAGGCGGATGTGGTAAAATAAACAGGTCGCCGGTCGAAAGACAGCGCGACACAGGACCTTGAAAATTGAACAATATCGAATACTTGTAACGGAACCTTTAAAGTGTTGGAAACACTTAAAATTCCAAAAAAGTAATTCACAGGACGCAAGCGATTGCGTGCTGAGGAACA
>NZ_NFLM01000020.1 GCF_002160915.1 Faecalibacterium sp. An121 | reverse complement strand
GAATTTTTCCTCCTTATGGTGTATAAAAGATAGAGACCCAAAACAGGTTCAAAGGAAGGTCCTTTCCTTTGTGTGCCTATCATAACATACCCCCCCCCGGTGTCAAGACCCAATTTTCAATTTTTCCATTTTTTCTTTATTTTCTTTAGTTTGGAAGTTCTAACTCCGGAGACGAAACAAAAAGCGCACGCTTTCGCGTGCGCTTTTTGTTTCGTGATGGGTCGCTCTTACTGGCCGTCCTTGGGGGCGGGGCCGTCGGCGGGCAGGGGATCGGCCGGGCCGGGCAGGGCCGTCTGCTGGGCCAGGTACTCGGCTGCGTCATCGGGGACGTCGTCGAGGTCTTCCTCGCTGCCGATATCCACCACATGGGGCATCCGCTTGAAGAAGACATCATACATCATAGGCACGATATACAGCGTCATGAAGGTGGCGTAGGTCAGGCCGCCGATGATGACGATCGCCATGCTGCTCATCAGCTGGCTGGCCATATCGTTGCTGAACAGAACCATCATCATGCCCAGGATGGTGGTCAGGGCAGTCATCAGGATGGGACGCATACGGGTCTTGCCGGTGGCCACCAGGGCGGCGCGGCGGTCCATGCCGCCCAGACGCAGCTGGTTGGTGTAGTCCACGAACAAGATACCGTTGTTGACCACGGTGCCCATCAGGACGATGAAGCCCATCAGGCTCATCATGCTCAGCTGCTCGCCCAGGCCCAGCAGACCGATCATGCCGCCGGTGAAAGCCAGAGGGATGGTGAATAGCACGATGAAGGGGGACAGCAGGCTCTGGAACTGGGCCACCATCACCAGGTAGACCAGGGGCAGAGCCAGGGCCAGCCACTGGATCATCTGGCTCATGATATCGTTGACGGTGCTGGTCTCGCCGCTGAGGGAGACGCTGTAACCCTCGGGCAGGGAGCCGGAAGCGCTCCAGTCATCCAGTTTCTGCTGCAGCTGGCGGGCCTGCACGGTGGTGTTGTAGCCTTCCAGCGTCTCGGCCGACACGGTGATGCAGCGGGTCTGGTCCTGCCGCGTGATGGAGTCGGGGGTGGTGCCGTAGGTGATCTCGGCAAACTCCCGCAGGGTGTGCACCTCCGCCACCTGGCTACCGTCTGCGGCATAGTTGGTGGTGTTGAAGGTCATATCCATCAGGTTTTCCACGGTCAGAGGATCGGTGTCATCCACCACCCGGACCGTCATGCTCTCGCCGTTGATGTTGATGGTGGTGGAATCGGTGGACGTGGTCAGCCGGGCCGCGATCTGCTGGTAAGCCTGGGCCACCGTCAGGCCGGCGGCGCGGGCCTTATCCTTGTCGATATGCAGCTCGATGGTCTGGTCGCCCGCACCCAGGCCGGTGGATGCGTTGGCAAAGCCCTCGGTGCTGTTGACCATCTCCACCACGTCGCCTGCCAGGCTCTCCAGGGTATCGAAATCCTGGCCGTAAATGGTGACCGACAGGCCGCTGCCCAGCAGGCTGGTGATCTCGGAAATACCGTCGATGGTGACGGTGCTGGTGCAGTCGTACTGGGTCATGGCCTCTTCCAGGGCCGCGCCCACACGCTCGGCGTCCGAAGCGCCGGCGCCCTCCACCAGCTTGATGTTGTAGGCATAGGTGCCGTAACCGGTGGTCGTGGTGGACAGCAGGTTGCTGATGGTACTGCCCAGCATACCCACATCCACGCCATAAATGGTGGTGTCGGTGGTGACGCCCACCTCAGCCACCTGATCCAGACCCATGGCGGTCTCCAGGATCTGGCCGGCCATCGCATAGGACTCTTCCCGGGTCATGTCGCTGGGGGTGGTCACGCTCATGCTGATCTCGGTGCTGGAAACATCGGGCAGCATCACCATGCCCATCGAGGCCACACGCCACACGCAGAAGACCAGCAGCACCACGACGGCGCCCATGGGGGCCGCCTTGTGATCCAGGCACCACTCCAGGCTGTGGCCGTATTTCTCCTGGATCTTATCGAACCAGGGCCACTTTTTGACCTGAGCCTCCTTCAGGATGGTGGAGGCGGAAGCGGGCACCACCGTGATGGCCACCAGCAGGGAGGCCATCAGGCAGTAGCCAATGGTCAGGCACATGGGCAGCATCAGTTCGCGGGTGATCTGCTTGGTGAACACCACCGGCAAAAAGACGCACACCGAGGTCAGAGTAGAGGAAACGATGGAGGCGAACACCTGCCGTGTACCCTGCACGGCGGCGCGGGGGGCCGCCACGCCCCGGGCACGCAGGCGGTAGATGTTCTCCATGACGACGATGGAGTTATCCACCAGCATACCGATGCCCAGAGACAGGCCCGCCAGGCTCATGATGTTCAGGTCCAGGCCGGTGAAATACATCAGCACCACCGCAAACAGGACCGACAGGGGGATGCTGATGCCCACCACCAAAGTCGGCTTGACATCCTTGAGGAACAGGGCCAGGATCAGGATGGCCAGGATGGCGCCCTGGGCCATACTGGACAGGATGCTGGAGATCAGGACGGTAATGTAGTTGCCCTGGTTGGACAGGACGCTGAAATTCAGCCCCTCATACCGCTGCTCCATGGCATCGAACGCGGCCAGGCAGGCGTCCGACACGGCGTTGGCGCTGGCCGAAGTGCTCTTGTAAATATTCAGGACCACGGCCTGCTCGCCGTTCAGCCGGGTGAAGGAATCGCCGGCGTTGTCCACCACGGCCACATCGGCCACGTCGCTCAGGTAGACGTCGGTCACGCCCTCGATGTGCAGCAGCAAAGCGCCTTCCAGGTCCGCAACACTGCTGTACTCCTCGCCCACCTTCAGCAGCCAGGAATTGTCGTCGGCGTCGTCCACATAGCCGGCCGGCATCGAGAAGTTCTGGGCGTAGATCAGCTGGCTGAGCAGGTCGATGGTCAGCAGGTTGTTCACATCGGCGTTGGCGAAGGCGCTGGCCTTGGCCTGCTCGAACTCCTGCGCATACTGGTCGTACAGCTTCTGGCCTTCGTCCACCTGGCGCTGGGCCTCGGTGATCTGCAGATAGGCCTCCAGCTGGGTCTGGCTCATCTCGGCGTACACCGTCTCGAACTGGTCCAGCAGCTCGGGCAGACGGTTCAGGCTGTCCAGCACGTCCTGCATGGTGGAGTAGACCACGTTCAGGCTCTCCTGGATCTGCAAGGTATCCAGCAGATCCCCGGCGGTGGAGCCGTCGCTGCCGGTCTGCTGATCCAGCCGCTGCTGCAGCTGCTGCAGGGCAATCGTCAGCTGGTCGGTCAGGTCACGGACCTTGGACACCACGTCGATGAGGTCGTCGATATCCCGCAGGCCGGTGGTGCTGATCTCGTCGATGATCTCGTTCAGGCCGTCCCGGACGGTGACCAGGGCCGCCTGGATCTCAGGCTCGTTGACAAAGGCGATCAGGTTGTCGATGGCGTCCATCAGGGTCTGCACCTTGGCGCGGATCTCCTCGCTGGCCTGCGACACCATGCCGGCCACCCGGTCCATCACCCCTGAGGCGAACACATCGCCGAAGGTATCGATGGCCTGCTGCAGCTGGGCCTTGCCGTCCGCCAGCTGCTGGGCGGCCGCATCCAGCTGCTCCTTGGCCAGGGCCAGCTGGGTATCCACCTGCTCCAGAAGCAGGGTGTTGAGTGCATCGATCTTGCTCTCGTTCAGCTGCACCTGGACATACTCGCTCACCAGGCCGGTGGTCGAGATGCTGGACACGCCTTCCTGGCGCTCCAGCTCGGGGATGATGCTCTCCTGCATGAACTTGGTCAGCTCGAAGATATCCGACCCTTCCCGGCCCACGGCCACCGTCATCAGGCTGCTCATGTCCATGCTCAGCTCCAGGATGGAGGGGGTCAGACAGATGTCCGGCAGGCTGTCGGCGTTTTGGTCCAGGGTGTTGGACACCTTGACCAGGGCGCTGTTCATATCGGTATCCGCCGCAAAGCCCAGCTGCACGATGCTGTAGTTTTCGGCGGAGGTCGAAGTGATGCTGGACACGCCCGCCACGGTGCCCAGGGCGCTCTCCAGCACCTGGGACACTTCCTGCTCCACCTTTTCAGGGCTGGCGCCGGGATAGACCGTCACCACCATCAGGTAGGGGGTGCTGATCTCGGGCAGCAGGTCGGTGCGCAGGTTGGTCACCGATACGAATCCCATCAGGAATACGATCAGGACCGAGACCAGCACGGTGAATGGCTTTTTTACACTGTATTTTTCCATGAGTCTTCCCTTTTTGACTGATGATCCGGCGCCGCGGTACCGCAGCGGCGCCGGACAGACTGGCTGTATGCCGGCAGGCGCGGCCAACGCCTCCGCTCTCGGGATGGATCTGCACAGGATCGGGCCGCGCTCCAAAGGTCCGGGCGCGCCCCGGGTCCTGCATTCCCATACATACGCAAAACGCGCCGCCCGCACAGTTTATTGCAGTCCTGTCTAGATTTCGTTTTTTCGTCATTTTGGACGCGGGCAGTTCTTTTCAATTATACACGAACAGGGCGCACTTGCAAGAGCCAAAATGTGATTTTTTTGAGGGCGTTTCCCAAATTTTCCCCCGTCCCGGCCTTTTGGCCGGATTTACAGATGGAAAACTGCAAAAAAATGTGATATACTGTGAAGATGACGGCCGCACCGGGCCGTCCCATGCAGAAGGAGCCCTGCCGCCGGCGTCCCAAAAGGCGGCGCCTTCTGAAAAACGGGGCCATGCCGGGGGCAAAACCCCGGCCATCCCCGCCCAAAGCCCTGCCCTGCGGCAGGCCCGCGCATCCGGGCAGGGCCGGTTTGACCGTTTGATACAACAGTGAGGTATATATTTTATGAAGCAAGCCATCGCCGTCCGTTTTGATGAGAACGGCAAAGAAGAATATTTCGACCCCGCCGGACTGGAGGTCCACGCCGGGGATTATGTCATGGCCGACACGCCCCGCGGCCCGGTCTGCGGCCAGGCGGTCCGGGAGGCTGCTCCCACGCCCGAATACCAGCTGCCCCGGCCCCTGCGCCCCCTGCTGCGGATGGCCGACAGCGTGGACATCCGCCGGATGCACCAGCGCCAGAACGAGGACAAAAAGGCATGGCGGATCTGCCGGGAGTGCATCGACCGCCACGGCCTGGAAATGAAGCTGGTCAAGGTAGAGTATGCCCCCGATCACTCCAAAGTCACCTTCTATTTCACCGCCGACGGCCGGGTGGACTTCCGCGAACTGGTGAAGGACCTGGCCAGCACCTTCCATATGCGGATCGAGCTGCGGCAGATCGGCGTCCGGGACGAGAGCAAGATGATGGGGGGCCTGGGCCTGTGCGGCCAGACCTTCTGCTGCAGCCGCTTTCTGCGGGACTTCCAGCCGGTATCCATCCGGATGGCCAAAGAACAGGGCCTCTCCCTCAACCCCACCAAGATCAGCGGCTGCTGCGGCCGCCTGATGTGCTGCCTGGGGTATGAGCAGTCGGCCTACGAGTATCTCAACAGCATCATGCCCATGGTGGGCAGCACGGTGCGCACCCCCGACGGCACCGGCCTGGTGGTGGAGACCAACCCCATCTCGGGCTACCTGCGGGTGCGGCTGTCCACCGAATCCATCGCCCCCAAATACTACAAGGCCAGCCAGTGCCAGTATATCTCGGGCGGCAAGCGTGCGCCCCGCCGCCCCGACCCCAGCGACGACTACTCGGGCCTGCAGGACCCCGCCCCCGTGGTGGCGGCAGCCGGGGAAGACGACGTGCGCGGCTGACTTTGCCGGGGGAAAAACGGTTAGCTTAGTATAACACGGTTAGCTTAGTATAACCATGTATCGTGATTTTCCACGAAAAACACGCCGTAAACTCCCCGAAAGTTAGCGGATGCTTTTGTGCATTCAGCCAAAATCGCAGGTTTGGTTGTTGCCGGGGCACGGTTAGTCTTGCCTTTTCGGTTTGTCTTTGCTACAATCGGCACAGGAAAAGACGCCGCAGACGGCGTCTCCTAAGAGAGGCTTGGCTGCGGCCGTGCAGGAGCAGACCTCTGGGGGTGGTTTCCCCGTTTTCCAGTTTTGTTAGGCACGGGTCGAAAGGAGAGTTCTACTATGGCACATAAGGTTAGTGACGCATGCATCGGCTGCGGCGCCTGCGAGGGCGCTTGCCCTGTTGGCGCTGTGAAGGTCGAGGACAACGTGGCCGTCGTTGACGCTGCCGCTTGCATCGACTGCGGCGCTTGCGAGGGCGCTTGCCCCACCGGCGCTATCACCGCTGAGTAAGCGATTTCGCCACAAAGCAGACCAAAGCGGCGGGCCCGAAAGGGTCCGCCGTTTTTGCCTGTTGTCCGCACGGCCCACCGGGCCGCTTTCCTTTCGCAGCCCAGCGCCCCCGCCGGGCGCATCTTTTTTTATAGGGGCCCAGGTTTAGCTATGGAATATTCAACCGAAATTTTGTATAATAGGACCAGCATCTACTGCACCCCGGCCCACTGCTTTGGCACCGACGCGCTGCTGCTGGCCCGCTTTGCCCGGCCCGCCCCGGGACAGCGCGCCGCGGACCTGTGCTCCGGCTGTGGCGTAGTGGCCCTGGAATGGCACGACAAAGGCCACCGCGGCCCCTGTCTGGCCCTGGAGCTCCAGCCCGAAGCCAGCGCCCTGCTGGCCCGGGCCGCCGCCGACCAGGGCATCTGCCACATCCGCCCGGTCTGCGCCGACCTGCGCACCTGGACGCCCGATCCCGGGGAGGCGGGCCAGTACCATCTGGCCGCCTGCAACCCGCCCTATTTTGCGGCGGGCCCCGCCAGCCCCGACCCCGCCCGTGCGGCCGCCCGCCACGAGGGCAGCTGCACCCTGGCAGACGTGTGCGCCTGCGCATTCCGGCTGCTGCGGGACGGGGGCAAGCTGACCCTCTGCCACAGGCCCGAGCGTCTGGCCGAGGTGCTGGCCGTGCTGCGCCAGTACCGGCTGGAACCCAAGCGTTTGGCCTTTGTGCGCAGCAGCCCCGGGGCCGCGCCCTGGCTGTTCCTGGTGGAAGGGCAGAAGAATCGCCGCACCGGCCTGAAGCTGGAGCCTGACATCCTGGTCAGCGCCGGGGCCGCACAATATGGACCAGCCCACGAGGGCTGACACTGGAGGTATTATGGCCGGAACGCTGTACATCGTCGCCACCCCCATCGGCAATCTGGAAGATATGACCCCGCGGGCGGCAGCGGCTTTTGGGGCGGCAGACTTTGTCGCCGCTGAGGACACCCGGGTCACCATGCGTCTGCTCAACCATCTGGGGCTGAAAAAGCCGATGGTCAGCTACCACGAGCACGCTCTGAACCGGGGCGAGGGCATCCTGCGCCGGATCGAGGCGGGAGAGAATTGCGCCCTGTGCTCGGATGCGGGGATGCCCTGCATCTCGGACCCCGGGGCGGTCATCGTCCGGGACGCCCTGGCCCGGGGGATCCCCGTCACGCCGGTGCCGGGAGCCTCGGCCTGCGTCACCGCTCTGGCCGTGTCGGGCCAGGACACCTCCCGCTGGGTCTTTGAGGGGTTCCTGCCCGCCGAACGCCGTCTGCGCCGCAAACGGCTGGCCGCCTTGGAAGGGGAGACGCGCACCGTCATCTTTTACGAAGCGCCCCACCGGCTGCGGTCCACCCTGGACGAGCTGGCCGCCGCCTTTGGCGGGGAACGCAGCGTCACCCTCTGCCGGGAGCTGACCAAACTGCACGAGGAGATCTGGAAGACCACCCTGGCCGAGGCCGCCGCCCACTATGCACAGGCCGACCCCCGGGGGGAATATGTTCTGGTAATGGCAGGCGCCCCTGAAGCGGACCCTGCCGATGCCCCCACCCTGGCCGAGGCCGCCGCCCATGCCCTGGCCCTGATGCGGCAGGAGGGGCTGCCCCCCACCGCCGCCGCCAAAGCCGCGGCCCAGGGCACACCCTACGGGAAAAGCGAGATCTACAAGCTGCTGCTGACCCTGCAAGAGCAGGACGGCGGCGGAGAATAAAGGAGAGCCATCCTTATGACGAAACTTTTGATCCTGAGCGACAGCCACGGCAGCGCGGAGGCGGTCCAGCGCATCCTCACCGCAGAGAGCGACGCCGACGCCGTCATCTACCTGGGGGACGGCCTGCACGACCTGGAACGCGCCCTGATCGTCTCCCCCAAGCTGCGGGTCTACTCGGTCGCCGGGAACTGCGATTACGGCGCGCTGGAGCCGCTGGACGGCCTGGCCGCCTTTGACAGCGTGGTAGTATTCTATACCCATGGGCATATGTACGGTGTCAAATACGATTTGGACACACTGGCTGAGACCGCAGCCGCCCGCGGGGCGGAAGTGGCCCTGTTCGGGCATACCCACATCCCTCTGGCCGAGCAGCACGGCACCGTTCTGCTGTTCAACCCCGGTTCCTGCGGGCGGTGTTATGTGGGGCCGGACACCTACGGCATCCTGACCCTGGCCGACGGCAAGGTGATGCGGGCCGAGCACAGGGAGGTGCCCAAGCGGTGAGCCTCAACGAAGTGCGCTGCCTGCCCCAGTGCGGCAGCACCAATCTTTATGCCAAAGAGCATATCGAGGAATTCGGGCCGGTGGGGGCGGTGTACACCACCTGCCAGACCGACGGGCGGGGCCGTCTGGGCCGCCGCTGGGTCAACGCGGCAGGGCAGGCCCTCTATTACACCGCCGTGCTCAAGGTGCCCATGGTCCAGCCCGGGACCCTGCCTCTGCTGGCCAGCCTGGCGGTGCGCAAGCAGCTGGCCCTGCGCTACGGGGTGGAGTGCGCCATCAAGTGGCCCAACGACCTGCTGCTGGGAGGCAAAAAGGTGGTCGGCATCCTCTGTGAGGCGGTCAGTTACGGCACCAACGACCAGGGCCGGGGGTATCTGTGCGGCATCGGCATCAATCTGGCCCAGCCCCAAAGCTATTTTGACCAGGCGGAGCTGCCCTACGGCACCTCCCTGCTGCTGCAGGGGGCCGGGGTGGATCTGGAGACCGACCCTTCCTGGCTGGCCGAGGGCCTGACCGACTTCGGCTTTGACCGGGAGCTGTACACCTTCGGACCCGAGGGCTTCGCCCCCTACCGGGAGGAATACACCGCCGCCTGCGTCAACCTGGGCCGGCAGGTCTCCTTCAACCAGGGCGGGCACGCCGGCACAGGCACCGCCACCGGCATCGACTCCGAGGGCCGGCTCATCGTCCGCACCGACAGCGGGGAGGAGCGGGTCTTTACCGGGGAGGTATCCATCCAGGGCATCTATGGCCATCTGTGAGTTTTTGGAAATACGATCTGTAATATTACGCGCTGTATGTTCCACAGCAGAAAGGCCCGGACGGTCTTATCCCCGTCCGGGCCTTTTCGTTTGGTTTTTCGCGCCTGCCGCCGCTCAGTGCCGCCTTCTCCTGCCGCGCCGGGCAAACAGCCCCGGCCCGCCGCCGGCCAGCACCGTGAACACCGCCAGCACCAGCAGAAGGACCACCAGCGCCGGCAGCAGCTTCAGGGTGGACACCAGGTCGGTGTGGAAGTTGGAGACGTATTTCCGGTGGGTGACCAGATCTACGCTCCCCACCTCATAACCGTCCAGCAGGACGGTGGCGGTGCCCACCACCTGGCCCTCCTCCACGGTGGCCCGGATGCTCTCGGGCAGCTGGAACTCGAAGGTGACCGCGTCGTCGGGATGGCCGTAGCCGTCCACCACGTTGGCCGCATACAGCTCCACCTCGGGGTAGGCGCGGCACTGGGTCAGGGGGACAGTGGCCAGCACGGCGGTGGTATCCACCAGCTGCCGGTCGTTGAAGGTGGCGAACACCCAATCCAGCAGCTCGGCGCACTCCCGGTAGATGTTGTCCAGGTCGGACCCCAGCACCACCAGGCCATAGGTATGGCCCTCCTGCTGGGCAAAGGTGACGAAACACCGGCCCGCCAGGGTGGTGAAGCCGGTCTTCATGCCGCGGATGTAGTCCCTGTAATAGGGCTGGTCGGGGTAGAGCATCAGGTTGGTGGTCTGGATCTCCCGCGATTCGGTGTGGAGGTTGGTGGCGGGCAGGGTATAGGTGACCGACTGGGCTGCCTCCATATACCCGGACTGCGCGTAGCAGGCCGCCGCGATCCTGGCCAGATCCCGGGCGGTGGACACGTTGCCGTAGTCATACAGCCCATGGGGGCAGGTGAAGTTGGTGTCGGTGCAGCCCAGCTCGGCGGCCCGGGCGTTCATCCGGGCCACAAAGGCGGTGATGTCGCCTCCCGCCAGGTCGCTGGCGATGACGCTGGCCGCATCGTTGGCGCTGGCCACCACCAGCCCGTACAAAAGATCCCTGCGGCGGACCGTCTCCCCGATCCGCAGGCCCATGGTGGTGCCGTTGGCGTTGCGGATGTCGGTGAACTCCTGGGTCAGGGAGGTGGGCACGGTGACCTCCCCGTCCAGATCCGCCCCGCTCTCCAGCAGCAAAAGGGCGGTCATCATCTTGGTCAGGCTGGCAATGTAACGGGGCTGGCTGGCATTCTGCTCCAGGATGGTCTTGCCGGTGTCCAGGTCGAACAGATAGACCGATTCATCCTGATAGGTGGTCTGCACCGGCATGGGATAAGCGGCTGCGGCGGGCAGCGCCAGCCACAAGACCAGCACCACCGCGCACACCGCCGCCCCGGCGCGGCGCAGCTTCAGGCGGAAAAGATCGCTCATAACAAACCTCCTTCAAAGCAGAGCGCCTCGGACAGGCCCTGCGCTTTTCGACGATTTATGCTATACTATAAGATACCACAAACAGACTCAAAGAGAAAGGTGGTTTTTCGACTATGTTTGTGACCGTGTGCGGAAAAACGCCCCGGGACCTGGGCGCAGCCTTTGTGGCCGGGACCGCGGTGGTGGCGGGGGACGTCACCCTGGAAGCCGGTTCCACCGTCTGGTACGGGGCCGTGCTGCGCGGGGACGAGGGCAGCATCCTGGTGGGGGAAAACTGCAACGTGCAGGACAACGCGGTGCTGCACTGCGACCCCGGCAGCCATCTCATCCTGGAACGGGACGTGACGGTGGGCCACGGGGCCATCATCCACGGGGCCGAGGTGGGGGCCGGCAGTCTGATCGGGATGCACGCCACCCTGCTGAACGGCTGCAAGGTGGGCAAAGGGTGCATCATCGGGGCGGGGGCCCTGGTGCCGGAGGGCAAAGTGATCCCCGACGGCGCCCTGGCCGTGGGCGCTCCCGCCCGCGTGGTGAAGGATGTCAGCCAGGCGCAGGCCGCCGCCTGCCAATACAACGCTATATCCTATGTGCACCTTGGGGCGCAGCATGCCGCAGCCGTCCCATCGGAAAGCGCGAAAATCAAGGAATGATGCCGGTTTTCGGCGTTTTGAAAAAGCGCCCGCGCCCCCCTTGGGCCTTTTTACAGTTTCTTCACAGGTTTGTAACCATTTTCACGCAAAGACTGGGTATACTACAATCACAAGCCGGCGGGGCCGCAACCGCTGACTTGCACATGATTCCTCCTCACACCCAAAGTAATACCCCACACAGGGCCCCCGTTCCGGCGTACCGCAAGCGCCGGGGCGGGGGTCTTGTGCGTTTACAGGCTTGCCGCAAACACTTGCAGCACGATTTTCACATTGACCTGCCGCTCCAGCTGCCAGATGGCCTGCCCGGCCAGCCGGGCGGTCCCGGCGGCCGCCTGGCCCTGCAAGGGGGAAATCTTACCGCCCCGCAGCCCTGCCGCCGCATAGGCGCACAGATCCCGCAGCAGGACCACGGCCCCCGCCTTGTCCCGCTCGTAGCGGGCCAGCAGGACCGAGGCGGCGTAGTGGTCCCCGGCGGCGGCCGCCCGGGCCAGGGCTTCCGCCTCCTCCAGCTGCCTGCGGCGGGCAGGGTCCTGTGCAGCGGCCAGCACCGACCCGATCCGCCCTTCAAAGAGGTCGGACAGCCGGGCGGCTTCCTTTTTGGGCACCCCCTGTCCGGCGCAGAAGGCGGCGCAGTCCTCTGCCGGCACCGGCGCCAAAGCAAAACTGACGCACCGGCTGCGGATGGTGGGCAGCACCCCCGCCAGAGACTGGGCGGTCAGCACAAAAAGCACCCCCTCGGGGGGCTCCTCCATCACTTTCAGCAGGGCGTTGGCCGACTCGCCGTTCATCTTTTCGGCGTGGTAGAGCAGGACGGCCCGCCCCTCCGCCGACAGGCTGGTGTTGAAGATCTCGCTGCGCATGGCGGTCACCTGGCCCACCAGATACCGTCCGCCGCTGCCCATCCCTTCCACCGAGATGGCCTCCCGCACGATCCCCGTTTCCACCTGGCCGCTGGAGCGGTCGCCGGCTTTGGCCACGGCGCGGCAGCATTCCCCCCGCAGCAGGGCCTCGGCGGCGGGCCCTCCCGCCGGGTAGAGGTAATCCGCGGCGATGCAGCGCGCCGCAAAGCCGGCCCCCAGGCCCTCCTCGCCCACCAGCAGCAGGCTGTGGCTCAGGCGGCGGGCCGCCAGCATCCGGCCCACCTCCTCTTTCAGGGCCTGGTTGCCCTCCAGACGGTCCAGCATCATGGCGCGGCCCTCCTCAGCGGCGGTTCCGGCGCCGCCACTGCTCCCGCCGGTACCACGCACGGATGTTGGACCAGAGCACGGGGCCGAAGAACAAAAAGAACCCCGCCATGGACAGCAGGTAATTCAGCCGGCCCGCCCAGCTGGTGCCGAAAAAGCTGAGCACCCAGATGGCCGCCGCAAAGATCCCAAAATACTTGACCTTGATGGGGATGATATAGAACAGCAGCACCTGCATCTCGGGGTAGAGCAGCGCAAAGGCCAGCAGAAGGGACAGGGACAGACAGTAGGTGTCCGCCCAGCCGGTGGCCAGGCAGGCCAGCACCGCCCCCAGCATCCCCGCCAGGATATAGAGGTTGAAGCGGAAGTCCCCCCACACAGCCTCCAGCGCCGACCCGATGAACCAGGTGAAGTAGGCCCCCAGGGCAAAGCTCAGGATGCCGCCCGAGGAAAAGGGTACGAACAGGAAGGTCACCAGACGCCAGACCTCGCCGGCAAAGAGGGCCGGCCGGGTGAGGGTGAGGAAATAGGTGATATAGCGGTTCACAAACAGTTCCACCGCATAGACGACGATCTGCCCGCCCACTAGGATGGCGATGAGGTTGGGGATACACCAGCGGCCGTATTTCCGCTCGAGCTTTGTCAGCCAGTTCATGTCAAGCCTCCTGTATGCAATCGGATATGCGGCCCTGCGCCGTTTTCCGCAGCAGGGCCAAGACTGGCTTTATTGTATCATGTTTGGGCGGGCCGTTCAACCGGCAGGGGAGTTTTTCACCTTTTCCACCGGGTTTTCCACCCGCTGCGCTGGATGCGGGAGGAATTTTCCGCCGCTTTTCCACACTTTCAACGGAGTTTTCAACACTTTTATTTTCCTGTGGTTTATACATGAGGTAAAGCCATCGGCCTTTTTGCGGCCCGTTTGCCGGTTCTGACTCCCCGGTGCCCCCCGCAGTTTCGTAAGTGTTGCGCCGGCTTTCGACTGTTTTGTTAAACCGCAAAACCCATCTGTTTTGGGGATTTTCCGTTTCGGAATACACCTCTCCCCACTTTTCAACATAGGGGGTCAGGCCGCGTCCTTTTTCGCCGTGTGGAAAACTTTTCCCGGTTTTAACACGGCCCGTTCATTTCCTAGCGAAATTATAGGATTGACACCCCACTGCTTTTCGGGTATAATGCCTTTGCGAGGCATTGCGGCCTTGCGTGCAAACCGACCCAAACAATACCTCTTTGTTTAAAGAGGCTCAGCTTCAACGAGGTGTTATCCAATGCTGGAACTCGAGCATATATCCTTTGATGTCCCGGGGGAACAGGGACAGAAAGAGATCATCCGGGATATCTCCCTTTCCATCCCGGACCGCGCCTTTGTGGCCATCACCGGCCCCAACGGCGGCGGCAAATCCACCCTGGCCAAGCTGATCGCCGGCATCGAGAAGCCCACCGCCGGCCGCATCCTGCTGGACGGGGAGGACATCACCCAAATGAGCATCACCGACCGTGCCAACCGCGGCATCAGCTATGCCTTCCAGCAGCCGGTCCGGTTCAAGGGCATCCAGGTGCTGGACCTGCTGCGGATCGCCGCAGGCAAGGACCGTCCCCTGAGCATCACCGATGCCTGCGCCTACCTGTCCGAGGTGGGCCTGTGCGCCAAAGACTATGTCAACCGCGAGGTGAACGCCAGCCTGTCCGGCGGCGAGCTGAAGCGGATCGAGATCGCCACCGTGCTGGCCCGGGGCCAGAAGCTGTCGGTCTTTGACGAGCCGGAGGCCGGCATCGACCTGTGGAGCTTCCAGAACCTGATCCAGGTGTTCGAGCGGATGCAGCAGAAGAACACAGACGGCTCCATCATCGTCATTTCCCACCAGGAGCGCATCCTCAACATTGCCGACGAGATCATCGTGCTGGCTGCCGGCAAGGTGACCCAGCACGGGCCCCGGGCTGAGATCCTGCCCGGGCTGCTGGGCACCACGTCCGCCGTCAACGCCTGCACCATACTGGAACAGGGAGGGAGAGAGGCATAATGCTAGACAACATCCAAAAGCAGATCCTGGCCGAAGTGGCCGACCTGCACGGCATCCCCGAGGGTGCCTACAACATCCGCTCCAACGGCCAGGCCGTGGCCCGCAACTCCACGGCCCACATCGACATCGTCCCCAAGGCGGACGGCACCGGCATCGACATCCACATCAAGCCGGGCACCAAGCATGAGAGCGTCCACATCCCGGTGGTGCTCAGCGAGAGCGGCCTGAAGGAGACGGTCTACAACGACTTTTTCATCGGGGATGACTGCGACGTGCTGATCGTGGCGGGCTGCGGCATCGACAACTGCGGCAACCAGGATTCGGAGCACGACGGCATCCACCGCTTCCAGGTGGGCAAAAACGCCCATGTGCGCTATGTGGAAAAGCACTACGGCCAGGGGGACGGCATGGGGATGCGGATCCTCAACCCCGTCACCGAAGTGCACCTGGACGAGGGCAGCTCAATGGAGATGGAGATGGTCCAGATCAAGGGCGTGGACTCCACCAACCGCAAGACGGTGGCCGACCTGGCCGCAGGCGCGCGCCTGGTGGTGCGGGAGCGCCTGATGACCCACGGCCGCCAGGTGGCCCTCAGCGGCTACAACGTCACCCTCAACGGCGCCGGGTCCAGCGCCGACGTGGTGTCCCGCTCGGTGGCCAGGGACCGCTCCTACCAGAAGTTCGACGCCCTGATCACCGGCAACGCCCCCTGCTCGGGCCACTCGGAGTGCGACGCCATCATCATGGATCACGCCCGGGTGCTGGCGGTGCCCCAGCTGGACGCCAACGACCTGGACGCCGCCCTCATCCATGAGGCAGCCATCGGCAAGATCGCCGGCGACCAGATCACCAAGCTCCTGACCCTCGGCCTGACCGAGGAGGAAGCCGAGGAGCAGATCATCCAGGGCTTTTTGAAGTGAGCCCTGCCTCCCCTTCACGCCCCCGGCCGGGGCAAAATAAACTGCGATGGTGGGGATGTTTTTCTTTTTTGTCCAACTCCCGACACAAAAAGATGGAATTTTCAGTAAAAATGTAGTATACTGATTTCATGCCAGCCGGGGCACTGCGGCCCCGGTACAGGGAGAGCAAACCATCCTCGGGCGCTGTGCGCTCCCATTGCAAGTTTGACAGAGAAGGTGGAGGATTCATGTTTCGTGGAGCAAACCGGTTTGAACTGGATCAGATCATGGAGGTCTACGCCCGGGCCAGGGCTTTGATGGCCCAGAACGGCAACCCGACCCAGTGGGGGGACAACTATCCTTCACGCCAGCTGATCGAGGAGGACATCCTGTCCAACCGGCTGTTCGTCTGTGTCATCAACGGCGAGCTGGAGGCCGTCTTCGCTTTCATCCTGGGCGAAGACCCTACTTATAAAAAGATCGAGGACGGCCAGTGGCTGGCCAACGGGCCTTATGGCACCCTGCACCGGCTGGCGTCGGCCGGCCATCGCCCCGGCGTGGCCCGGATGGTCATTGAGTGGTGCCTGGAGCACTGTGAGAGCCTGCGGGCCGACACCCACGCCGACAACAAGATCATGCAGCATGTGCTGGAGTCCAACGGCTTCACCCGCTGCGGCATCATCCATGTGGCCGACGGCAGCCCCCGCATCGCTTACCAGAAGCTGGGGGTCCATCAGCTGGCCCACGATTGAACTTACATCCCAAAGGGACGGCGATCGCCGTCCCTTTTCCTGCTTTGCAAGCGTTTGAAACAAAGGAGGCCCTGCTATGAAGATCACGCAGGTACGTCTTGGCAAATTGTCCGTTCCCCTGCGGGTGCCCTTCAAGACCGCGCTGCGCACCGTGGACCACGTAGAGGACATCGTGGTGGAGCTGCACACCGACACCGGCGCCGTGGGCTATGGCGAAGCACCCCCCACCGGCCCCATCACCGGGGACACCGCCGGCGGCATCATCGGAGCCGTGCGGGAGCTGATCGCCCCGGCCATCCTGGGCCGCGAGGTGGATGACCTGGAGTCCGTCACCGCCCTGGTGCAAAACGCCGGGGTGCACAACACCAGCGCCAAGGCCGCTGTGGACATGGCCCTGTGGGACCTGTACGGCCAGCTGCACCGCATCCCGGTGCACAAGCTGCTGGGCTCGTCCCGGCGCAGCCTGGTCACCGATCTCACCATCAGCGTCAACCCGCCCCAGCAGATGGCCCAGGACGCCCTGGACGCCGTGGCCCGGGGCTACGACTGCCTGAAGGTCAAGGTGGGGGCCGACCCGGCCCTGGACACCGCCCGGCTGGCGGCGGTGCGCCAGGCGGTAGGGGACGAAGTCTGCATCCGGATCGACGCCAACCAGGCCTGGACCCCCCGGCAGGCGGTCCGCATCCTGAACGAGATGCAGGACCGGGGCCTGGGCCTCGAACTGGTGGAGCAGCCCGTGCCCGCCCGGGACCTGGAGGGCCTGCAATACGTCACACAGCACAGCTGGGTGCCGGTGATGGCGGACGAGAGCGTCTTTTCACCCGCCGATGCGCTGCGCATCTTCCAGACCCGGGCGGCGGACTACGTCAACATCAAGCTGATGAAATGCGGCGGCCTGACCAACGCCCTGCGCATCGCTGCGGCCGCCGAGATCTGTGGGGTGGAATGCATGATCGGCTGTATGCTGGAGGCCAAGATCGCCGTCAACGCCGCCGTGGAGCTGGCCTGCGCCCGCAGCATCATCACCCGGGTGGATCTGGACGGCCCGGTGCTGTGCAGCACGGACCCGGTGGTGGGCGGCGCCCGCTTTGACGAAAAGCGGATCACCGTTTCGGACGCCCCCGGCATGGGCATCCAGGGCATCCAGCCCGGCTATCTGACCTATCTGGAACCGTGATCCCGCGCCCCGGCGGCCTGCCGGGGCTTTTTGGCGCTCCGAACGCCGTGCATTTTCCACAAAAAAACAACGGCTTCAGCATGAATTTCCCCGCCGCTGTACATTTTGACAAAATCATCTTGACCTTTTAGGGCAGAATAGATAATATTAAGTTGGAATACAGCGTGTCTCCGGCATTCCGGTTTTTTGCCCGCCGCGAGGGCGGGCCCTTCGGGGAGACGAACCAGTGCAAATGGAAGGACGATCTATGACAAACGCAGAAAAACTTGCCCTGCAAAAACACGCCTGCCGCATCCGCATGGGTGTGATCGAAAGCACCCACAGCGCCAAAAGCGGCCATCCCGGCGGCAGCCTGTCCATCGCGGAGGTGCTGTCCTTTTTGTACTTCCGGGAGATGCGGGTAGACCCCGCAAACCCCGCCTGGCCTGAGCGGGACCGGCTGGTCCTTTCCAAGGGCCATGCGGCCCCGGCTCTCTACGCAGCCCTGGCTGAGCGGGGCTTTTTCCCCGCCGAGGAGCTGCTGACCCTGCGCAAGATCGGCAGCCGCCTGCAGGGCCATCCCAACATGAACACCGTCCCCGGCGTGGATATGTCCACCGGCAGCCTGGGCCAGGGCATTTCCTCTGCCTGCGGCATGGCCCTGGGCGCCAAGGTCAAGGGACTGGACCAGGTGCGGGTCTACGCCATCATGGGCGACGGCGAGATCGAGGAAGGCGAGTGCTGGGAAGCCTTCATGTTTGCTTCCCACTACAAGCTGGACAACCTGTGCGTCTTTTTGGACCTGAACCATCTGCAGATCGACGGCCCCATTGAAAAAGTCATGAACAGCGCCCCCCAGGACAAAAAGCTGGAGTCCTTCGGCTTCAAGGTGCTGTCCGTGGACGGCCACGACCTGGACCAGATCGAAGCGGCGGTGGAAGCTTTCCACGCCGAAAAGGGCCGCCCCACCTTCATCATCCTGAACACCACCAAGGGCAAGGGCGTCAGCTATATGGAAAACAACGCCAACTGGCACGGCAAAGGCCCCGGCGATGACGACTACCGCACCGCCATGGACGAGCTGAACGCCGCCATGGCCCGGCTGGAAAAGGAGGAGTGCTGACCTATGGCAGAAGTAAAGAATATCGCGACCCGCGACAGCTATGGCCGCACCCTGCAGGAGCTGTCCGCCCAGCACCCCGACCTGGTGGTGCTGGACGCCGACCTGTCGGTTTCCACCTGCACCGCCATGTTCCAGAAAGTGGCCCCCGAGCGCTTTTTTGAGTGCGGCATCGCCGAGGCCAACATGATCGGTGTGGCCGCCGGCCTGTCCACCATGGGGCTGACCCCCTTTGTGTCCAGCTTTGCCATGTTTGCCGCGGCGCGGGCCTATGAGCAGATCCTCAACTCCATCGCTTACCCCCGGCTGAACGTCAAGATCGGCGCCTCCCACGGCGGCATCTCGGTGGGCGAGGATGGCGCTTCCCACCAGTGCTGCGAGGACTTTGCCCTGATGCGCTCTCTGCCCGGGATGACCGTCATCTGCCCCTCGGACGACGTGGAAGCCTGCGCAGCCGTGCGGGCGGCCTACGCCATGCAGGGCCCGGTGTATCTGCGGTTCGGCCGTCTGGCGGTGCCCGTCTTCCACGACGCGGCCACCTACCACTTTGAGATCGGCAAGGGTGAAAAGGTCACCGACGGCAACGACATCGCCATCATCGCCACCGGCCTGGAGGTCAACGAGGCGCGCATCGCCGCCGGCCACCTGGCCGAGCAGGGCATCGGCGCCCGCGTGATCAACATCCACACCATCAAGCCTCTGGATGAGGAGATCATCCTGGAGGCCGCCCGTGACTGCCGCAGGGTCATCACCTGCGAGGAGCACAGCGTCATCGGCGGCCTGGGCGAAGCGGTCTGCTCGCTGCTGAGCGAAAAGCTGCCCACCCCCGTGCGCCGTGTGGGCATCCAGGACAAGTTCGCCTGCTCCGGCCCCGCATGGGACCTGATCCACGCCTTTGGCCTGGACGCCGCCACCATCGAAAAGACCGCCCACGAAATGCTGGGCTGCTGATAACAGCAAAAAAGAGCCGCTGCCCAAAAGCAGCGGCTCTTTTGCGTGTTGGAACAACAGTTCACTTATGGGAAGCGTACAGCAGGCTGTGCTTGTAGGCGATGGCCTTCTGGATGCGGGCGGCCTCATCGGGGCCTGCCAGCTGGCGCACCAGCTCCAGTCCAAAGGGGATGGCGCCGCCCAGGCCATAGCTGGTGGTGATGGAGCCATCCACCACCACTTCCTGGTTCAGCACGGCGGCGCCTGCCAGCTTGTCCTGGAACGCGGCATGGGCGGTGGCCTTCTTGCCCTCCAGCAGGCCCAGGTCGGCCAGGATGCTGGGGGCGGCGCAGATGGCCGCTACCTTCTTGCCCTGGGCCGCAAAGGCCTTGACGGTGTCGCAGACGGTCTGGTTGGCCGCCAGGTTGGGCGTGCCGGGGATGCCGCCGGGCAGCACCACCAGGTCCACCCCGCTGTAATCCACATCCTCGGCCAGGGCGTCGGCGGTCAGGGTGATGCCGTGGCTGCCGGTCACCTGCAGGCTGCCCGAGGCCGAGGCCACCACGACCTCCACCTTGGCCCGCCGCAGCAGGTCCACCACCAGGAGCGCCTCGCACTCCTCGGTGCCCTGGGCGAAAAATACAACTGCTTTGCTCATTGGGGTTCTCCTCCTGTCTTTACTCCCCGGCATCAGGGGCGGCCGGACGTTCTTCTTCCACGAACTGCCGCAGGACGCTGCCCTGCGCACACAGTACCCGGTTGACCCGGCTGATGATGGCGCTGGACGCGCCGGTCTTTTCCTTGATGTCGGTATAAATGCGTTTGTCTGCAAGCATCTCGGCGATGTCGTAGCGCTGCTCCATGGCGCTCAGCTCGGAATAGCTGCATACGTCCTGGAAAAAGCGGTAGCACTGCTCTGGCGTCTCGAGCTTGAGGATGGCCTGGTACAGGCCCGATTTGCCGGTCGGATGATCTTTTGCCATGATAATGTCCTCACTGGTCAGATGGCGCCCGGGGGGCGCTTCATTGCTTTAGTGTAAGTGTAAACCAAACCGGCCAAAAATGCAATGCTGAATTGCTGAAAAAATGCAAAATCAGAGGAATTTTTCCATCGGGGTCAGATCCATCCGGATGCCGCCATCGTCCACCGTCTCGGGCGCGCCGGGACGGTAGCCCCGCTCCTTGAAAAAGGCGATGACGGGGAGGGCTTTGGTGTGCACATGCAGCCATACCCGGCCCTTGCCGTCGCTGCGGGCCAGACGCTCGCAGGAGGCCAGGATATCCCGGCCCAGGGCCTTGCCCCGGTACTCGGGCAGCAGGTACAGGTGCAGCAGATGCAGGGCGGTGTTCTCCATCTTCCAGGCAAAATAGCCCACGGGCTTGCCGCCCAGCTGCACCACGAAATAGTTGGCCTGGCCGTCGATGTCCTCCTCGATGGCGTCGGCGCTTTGCAGCCGCTGCACCAGGGCATCCAGCTGTTTGGGGGGATAGAATTTCTTGTAGCATTCCTGCCACAGAGCGGCGGCAAGGTCGGCGGTGAGGTGGATATATTTGGCCTTGGCGACCAGCTTGTAATCAGGCTTCATAACGTTCCTTTCAGCGTTTGGTGGGTTTTCAGCGGATGTCCAGTCCCAGCAGCCGGGCGAGGACTGCGGCCTGGATGGGGTCCACGATGGCGCCCCGCAGCTCCCGCAGGGATTCCCCGGCGGTCAGGCCGTCCAAGCGGCAGCTGCGCAGGTCCAGCCCCCGCAGGCTGGCCCCGG
The DNA here is from genome assembly GCF_002160915.1 of Faecalibacterium sp. An121. GTDB lineage: Bacteria > Bacillota > Clostridia > Oscillospirales > Ruminococcaceae > Faecalibacterium > Faecalibacterium avium. The sequence continues at coordinate 24,925 of NZ_NFLM01000020.1, read as the reverse complement.
TGACGCAGGCCCCCGACAGGTCCACGTCCTCCAAAACCAGCTGTTTCCAGCGCAGCCCGGCCAGATTGGCCCCCGCCAGGCTGGTGCGCAGGAGGCTGGCGTGCTCCAGGACGCCGTCGTCCAGGCGCAGGGCCTCCAGGCGGCTGTCGGTGCAGGACCAGTCCTTCAGGCGGCTGCCCGACAGGTTGGCCCCCAGGGCCTTGACCCCCTGCCAGGCGCAGCGCTGCCAGCTGCCGTCATACCCCTGCGCCCCCGACAGGTCGCAGCAGCGCAGGATGCAGTCGGTCAAGGCGGCCTTGCGCAGGCCCGCCCCGGTCAGGCGGCAGTCCTCCAGCAGGCAGCGGGACAGCGTCAGGCCGTCCAGCTCCTCCCCCGACAGGTCCGCGCCCCGCACCCAGAGCCCGGCGCCCTCATCCTCCGCCCCTGCCAGGGCATACAGGCGGGCCGCCCCCTCGGGACCTTCCAGCAGGACCAGACCCTGGCCGCCGGCGGGCAGGGCAGGGGCTGCGGGCAGTCTGTCTTTCCGGCCCATCACACCCGGACGATGTAGTCCGCCTTGCGGGGGGTCGCCGGCTTGGGCTGGGCGGCGGGGTAGCCCAGGATGCAGAAGCCTACCCCTTCCCAGTCGCCCTGGATGCCCCATGCGGCCAGCAGGTCCTTGCCCTCCTGGGTGTCGAACATCTCCCGGGCCCGGTTGATCCAGCAGCTGCCCAGCCCAAGGCTGGCGGCAGCGTTCATCAGATTGCCCATCACCAGGCTGCCGTCCTGCTGGGCGGTGGGGCGGTGGGCATCGGCGATCACCAGCAGATAGGTGGGCGCCCCATACATGGGGTCGCCGGTGGAGCCCATGACGGCGGCGTTCATGGCAGACAATTTGGCGCGGGTGGCCTCATCCTGGATGACAACGATCCTGGGGCTCTGCAGCCCTTTGGCGGTGGGGGCATAGGTGCCCGCCTCCAGCACGGCGTCCAGTTCCTCCTCCGTGATCTGCTTGGGCAGGTAGGCGCGGCAGCTGCGGCGGTTCTTCAAAGTTTCAAGGGTTTCATTGGTCATGGTACAGGCCCTCCTTTGGTCTTGGAATGCGGGGCAAAACCGCCCCGGCACGTCCAGTATACCGCACAAACGGGCAGAACGCAAATCAAAAAGGAGCCGGGCTGCTCGAGGTGCAGCGGCTCCTTTGCTTTTGAGCCATGATGCCATGGCAAATGGGTCACTCGGCTTTCTTGCCGTGGCGGCTGGCCGTGTCCTGAAAGCGGAAATATTCCGGATGATAATGGGAGACGGTGTATTCAAACAGGATGCCGTCGGCATTGAACGCCTGGTTGGTCAGCACGGCCAGGCAGTCAAAGCCGCCCATATCCAGGTACAGCCGGTCGGCAGGGGTGGTCCGCTCCACCGTGATGGTCCGCTTGCTGGTCATGATCTGGATGCCCAGCTCCTTTTCCAGATAGGCATAGATGGACTGTTCGGCCGCCTCCGGGGTCAGGGTCTTGACCACCGACCGGAGAAAGTAGCTCACATCCAGGATCAAAGCCCGGCCCTCCACCACCCGGACCCGTTCCACATGGTAGACGTCCACTCCAGGCGGGAAGCCGCTGGCCGCAGCCAGGGCGCTGTCGGTCTGGGTCATGGAGAAGTGAACCACCCGCGTCTGGTAATGGGTCCGGCAGCGCGCCGCCGTCTCATGGAAGCTCTCCATGCGGCCCAAGGTGAAGGGGGCCCGGGCTGCGGGGCGGTAGAGCACACGCACCCCCTTGCCCTGGATGGCCTGGACATAGCCCCCCTCGATCAGCCCGGCCAGGGCCCGGCGCACCGTGTTGCGGGAGCAGCCGTACACCGACACCAGGGTGTTCTCGGAGGGCACAAGGGACTGGTAGGGATAGTCCCCCTGCTCAATCTTGTTTTTAAGGTCACGATAGATATCACCGAATTTGGAACGGGGCATAAAGGCCTTCCTCTCTGCCGCCTGCCTGGGCCCCCGGCGGTGCGGTATGGTTTCAAACTGGGACCGGCGGGGTTGTTCAAAAAGCGGATGAGGCGGGAAACGTCCGCTGTTTTTACTGTTACAAGTTTACAGCAAAAACTTGCAAAAATCAACCCGCAAATTTGTGCGGCCTGACAAAAAGTGAGAAAAAATCCCGAAAACTTTATTTTTAGTATTGACTTGTGTGCACAGGTGTGCTATTGTTTAAAGTAGTATGCTTGTATGAACAAGGATACTTTTTCCTCCTGTTTTGACGCCAGGACGCCCGTTTTGTGCGGCTCCCGCCATCGGTGACACAGTTACGGAACGAGCGGGCCCTTTCCGGTTATACTGTAACCGTAAACAAGACGCCGCGCCATACGCGCTGAGATACTGGGAGGTAGAAGGAAATGTCTGTTGTTACCATCAACAAAGAGAATTTTAACACCGAAGTGCTTCAGAGTGACAAGACCGTCCTGCTGGACTTCTGGGCAAGCTGGTGCGGTCCCTGCCGCATGCTTTCCCCCGTCGTGGACCAGGTGGCCGAGGAACGCCCCGACGTCAAAGTCGGCAAGGTGAACGTGGATGAGCAGCCCGAGCTGGCAGCCCAGTTCGGCGTCATGAGCATCCCCGCTTTGCTGGTGTTCAAGAACGGCAAGCTGGTCAACCAGTCGGTGGGCAGCCGGCCCAAAGCGGGCGTCCTGGCTCTGCTGGACGTATAAAAGATACCAAAAGACCTTTGCACCATTTAAAGCGCCCTGCGAAAGCAGGGCGCTTTTCGGTTCTGCCGGGTATAAATCCCCTTTTCTTACAGATACTATCCATCACAGGCCCTATAAAAAGGAAAGTGAGGAAAACAACATGAAAGCAACCGGCATTGTCCGCCGCATCGACGAGCTGGGACGGGTGGTGATCCCCAAGGAGATCCGCCGCACCCAGCGCATCCGCCGGGGAGACCCCCTGGAGATCTTCACCACCGGCGACGGGGAAGTCATCTTTAAAAAGTACTCTCCCATCGGGGAGCTGCACAGCACCGCCAGCCAATACACCGATGTGCTGAACAAGTGCTTTGCCATGACCGCCTTTGTCTCGGACCGGGATCACATCATCGCGGTCAGCGGCACCGGCCGGCGGGAGATCGCGGACCGCAGCGTCAGCCAGCCCCTGGAAAAGCTGATGGAGAGCCGCAAGCCCTATCTGAACGAGGGCAGCCCGGAACAGGCCGTCCTGCCCTGTGAGGGTTCGGATCGGGCCATCCTGTGCGCCTGGCCCATTGTGGCGGCGGGGGACGTCACCGGCGCCGTCGGCCTGCTGACCGAAGACCGCAGCGAAAAGCCCGACGCCGCCCACCAGAAGGCGGTGTCGGTGGCGGCGGCTTTTCTGGCCAAACAGATGGAGGAGTGAACCCGACAGCGTGCCGGGCTGCGGGCCTTTGGGCCTGCGGCCCGTTTTTTGCGCCTTGGGTCAAAAGGCGGAGATTATGACAGAATTGAAAACTTTTTTGCCATCCCCTTGACAGCGCGCCTGTTTTGCATATAATAAACTTAGCACTCAGAGATAAAGAGTGCTAAGGCATCCACAAACAAACGGACACAGGACAGGGAGGCGGGACAGCATGGCAATGGATGAGCGCAAGCAGCGGGTGCTGCGGGCAATCGTATCCCTCTACAGCGTAGAGGGGGAGCCAGTGGGCAGCAGCGTCCTTGCCAACTACTTTGATATGGCGGTATCCAGCGCAACGCTGCGCAATGAAATGGCCGCCCTGACACGGCTCGGCCTGTTGGAGCAGCCCCACACCAGCGCGGGCCGGGTGCCCAGCGCCAAGGGTTACCGCTATTATATCGACCACCTTCTGGATGACAGCCAGCCTCTGGACCGTGTGACCCGGGCCCGGATAGACAGCGTGTTCGCCAGCCTGGACCACGAACCGGACCGTCTGGCGCAGGGCGCCGTCAAGGCGCTGGCCCAGATGAGCGGCTACACCGCGGCGGTCAGCACGCCCTGTGCCGACGACCTGTGCATCGCCCACTTTGAGGTGGTGCAGGTAGGCCGCAGCGCCGCCGCCGTCCTGGCGGTGACCACCGCCGGCTATGTGCGCACCCGGGTGGCCCGGGTGCGGGAGGGTCTGACCCGGGAGAACGCCGCGCAGCTGGCGTCCCTGCTCAACCACAGCCTGACCTTTGTGGCGGCGGTGGACCTGACCCAGCGGAGGCTGGCCGAGCTGTGCAGCCAGATCAGCCCCACCTTGGTGCCGGTGGTCAGCGCAGCGGCCGCCATCCTGGAGGAATCCGCCACGCCCAGGGTCTACCTGGGCGGCGAGCCTTTCCTGCTGGACTGGCCCCAGCTGCAGGGCGGGGTGCAGCAGATCCTCACGCTGCTCAACGACGAGGCCGCAGCGGCCCGGCTGATCACAGCCCCCGCCGAAGGCACCAGCGTCCTGCTGGGGGAGGATATGGACCCCCGGATCCCCGGTCTTTCGGTGGTCAGCTGCCGGTATCTGGCCGGGGGCGGGCTGTTCGGTTCGGTGGCCCTGGTGGGTCCCACCCGGATGCCCTTCAGCAAAGTGATCCCCCTGCTGGAAGCCTTCGCCGACGAGCTGGGCGAGGGGATGGCAGGCAAACGCAAAGAAGCACCACAGGCCGCCGTGCCCCGGCGGACCCGTCATATATAAGGAGGAGCGCAGATGAGCGAAGAAACCAAAAAGGCCCCCGAGGCCGGGGCCCCCGAACAGGCGCCTGACACCGGCGTAAAGGAGGAAGCAGCCCAGCAGGCCGCTTCTCCCGAGACCGGGACAGCCGATCCGGCCGGCGCCCCCAAGGAGGAGCCCAAAGAGGACGCCAAGAAAAAGGACGGATGGTTCAACAAAAAGAGCCGGGAGCTGGAGGGCGTGAAAGCCCAGCTGGCCGCCGCCGAAAAATCCGCCGCCCAGGCCAAGGAACAGCTGCTGCGGATCGCCGCCGAATACGACAACTACCGCAAGCGCACCACCCGGGAGGCCGACCAGAAGTTCAACGACGGCATCTCCTATGCGGTGAACCAGATCATCCCCATCCTGGACACCCTGGAAATGGCCGCCAACGCCCCCTGTGCCGACGAGAACTACAAGAAGGGCGTCACCATGACCCTGGAGAAGGCCGCCAAAGCCTTCCACACCCTGCGGGTGGAGGAGATCGAGGTGCTGGGCAAGCCCTTCGATCCCAACCTGATGAACGCCGTGCAGCAGGTCCCCGCCCAGGAAGGGCAGGAGAGCGGCACGGTGGTCACCGTCTACCAGAAGGGCTACAAGCTGGGGGACAAGATCGTCCGCCATGCCACCGTCGTGGTGGCCGAGTAGTCCGCCCCGTCAAGAGATCTTTCCGTGATACGATCGCGTTTTACGCATAGAAATCAGCAAGACAAACAAGCATGAGCTTTGAGAGAGGAGCCTTTATTATGAGCAAGATCATTGGTATCGACCTTGGTACGACCAACAGCTGCGTCGCCGTGATGGAAGGCGGCGAGCCCGTCGTCATCCCCAACGCCGAAGGCGCCCGCACCACCCCCTCGGTGGTGGGCTTCACCAAGACCGGCGACCGCCTGGTGGGCCAGGTGGCAAAGCGCCAGGCCATCACCAACCCTGAAAACACCGTTTCGTCCATCAAGCGCAAGATGGGCACCAACGAAAAAGTCACCCTGGGCGGCAAGGAGTACACGCCCCAGCAGATCAGCGCCATGATCCTGCAGAAGCTGAAGGCTGACGCTGAGGCTTACCTGGGCGAGACTGTCACCGAGGCCGTCATCACCGTGCCCGCCTACTTCAACGACAGCCAGCGCCAGGCCACCAAGGACGCCGGCACCATCGCGGGCCTGAACGTCCGCCGCATCATCAACGAGCCCACCGCCGCATCCCTGGCCTACGGCATCGACAAGGAAGATGACCAGAAGATCATGGTCTACGACCTGGGCGGCGGCACCTTCGATGTGTCCATCATTGAGATGGGCGACGGCGTCACCGAGGTCCTGGCCACCAACGGCGACACCCACCTGGGCGGTGACGACTTCGACCAGCGCGTCATCGACTGGATGGCAGACGCCTTCCAGAAGGAGAACGGCATCGACCTGCGCAAGGACAAGATGGCCGCACAGCGCCTGAAGGAGGCCGCCGAGAAGGCCAAGATCGAGCTGTCCAGCGCCATGACCACCCAGATCAACCTGCCCTTCATCACCGCGGACGCCACCGGCCCCAAGCACCTGGACATGACCCTGACCCGGGCCAAGTTCAACGAGCTGACCGCCGACCTGGTGGACCGCACCATGACCCCCGTGCGCAAGGCTCTGGCCGACGCCGGCCTGCACGCCTCTGACCTGAAGAAGGTCCTGATGGTGGGCGGCTCCACCCGTATCCCCGCCGTCTACGACGCGGTCAAGAAGGAGCTGAACTGCGAGCCCTTCAAGGGCATCAACCCCGACGAGTGCGTGGCCATCGGCGCTGCTATCCAGGGCGGCGTGCTGCAGGGCGACGTCAAGGGCCTGCTGCTGCTGGACGTCACCCCGCTGAGCCTGGGCATCGAGACCCTGGGCGGCGTGTGCACCAAGATCATCGACCGCAACACCACCATCCCCACCCACAAGAGCCAGGTGTTCTCCACCGCAGCCGACAACCAGCCCTCCGTTGAGATCAACGTGCTGCAGGGCGAGCGTGAGTTTGCCCGCGACAACAAGAGCCTGGGCGTGTTCCACCTGGACGGCATCGCACCGGCTCCCCGCGGCGTGCCTCAGATCGAGGTCACCTTTGATATCGACGCCAACGGCATCGTGAAGGTCAGCGCCAAGGACCTGGGCACCGGCAAGGAGCAGCAGATCACCATCACCGCTTCCACCAATATGTCCAAGGAGGATATCGACAAGGCCGTCAAGGAGGCCGAGCAGTATGCCGCCGAGGACAAGAAGAAGCGCGAGGAGATCGACATCCGCAACGGCGCCGACCAGATGGTCTTCCAGACTGAGAAGATGCTGAAGGAGAACGGCGACAAGCTGCCCGCCGACGTCAAGAGCGAGGCCGAGAGCAAGCTGAGTGACCTGAAGAACGCCCTCCAGTCCGGCAGCATCGACGACATCAAGTCCAAGCAGGACGCTCTGAGCCAGGTGTTCGAGCGGATGTACCAGGCCGCAGCCGCCGCACAGCAGGCCGCAGGCGCAGCCTCCGGCCCCGATACCGGCAGCAATGGCGGCAGCAGCAAGCCCAACGATGACGGCGTCGTGGACGCCGACTTCAAGGAAGTCTAATCAAGCGGATCATGCACTGGCTCTCCGGCCAAACCGGCGGGGGCACAGGCTGAAAGGGGAGCGCCGGTGCCTGCCGGCAGCTGCCCGCAAAAGGCAAAGCCGCTCCGGTTTTCCGGGGCGGCATTTGCCGGTTTTACAGGCCAGCGCGGCTGGCAGGCGAGAGGTGAGTGGAAATGGCACAGGAAAAACGTGATTATTACGAAGTCCTGGGTGTGTCCAAAACGGCCACGGATGAGGAGATCAAAAAGGCCTACCGTAAGCTGGCTTTGAAATACCACCCGGACTACAACCCCGGCGACAAGAGCGCCGAGGAAAAATTCAAGGAGATCAACGAGGCCCACGAGGTCCTCTCCGATCCCGAGAAGCGCAAGCGCTACGACCAGTTCGGCTTTGCCGGGGTAGACCCCAACTATGCGGCCAGCCAGGGCGGCGGGGCAGGCGGTTTCGGCGGCTTTGGCGGGATGGACTTCGGAGACATCTTCGGGGATATCTTCGGGGGGAGCTTCGGCGGCTTTGCGGGCGGCTCCCGCTCCAACCCCAACGCCCCCCGCAAGGGTCAGGACATCCGGGTACGGATCACCCTGACCTTTGACGAGGCGGTGCACGGCTGCAAGAAGAACATCACCATCACCCGGCAGCAGGCCTGCACCGAGTGTGGCGGCACCGGCGCGGCCCCCGGCACCAGCCCCGAGACCTGTCCCGACTGCGGCGGCCGCGGCTACACCATCCAGCAGCAGCGCACCCCCTTCGGCGTGATGCAGAGCCAGCAGCCCTGCCAGCGCTGCGGCGGCAAGGGCAAGCTGATCCGCACCCCCTGCAAGGTGTGCCATGGCAGCGGCAAGGTATCCACCAAAAAGACACTGGAAGTCAGCATCCCCATGGGCATCGACGACGATCAGAGCTTTGCTTTGCGCGGGATGGGCGACGCCGGCTCGAACGGCGGCCCCGCCGGCGATGTGATCGTCATGGTCACCGTCAAGCCCAGCGACCTGTTCCAGCGGGACGGCTACGACGTGTGGGTCACCGTGCCCATCACCTTCAGCCAGGCGGTGCTGGGGGATAAGATCACCGTACCCACCATCGACGGCAAGGTGGAATACACCCTGCCCGAGGGCACCCAGAGCGGCACCACCTTCCGGCTGCGCAGCAAGGGCATCCAGTATCTGAACGGCCGGGGCCGGGGGGATATGTACGTCAAGTGCGACGTGGAGATCCCCAAAAAGCTGAACAAAGCCCAGCGGGACGCCCTGAAGAAGTTCGAGGACCTGATGAAGGACGACAACTACGAAAAGCGCAAGGGCTTTTTCCGCAAGCTGAAGGACATTTTGAACAGCAACAAATAACGCACGCACATAAAGAAACCGGGGGCAGCGCGTCAAACGGCACGCCGCCTCCGGTTTTTTTGCACAAAAAGGGCGGCGGCCCGCCGCAAAAGTCAGGTCGCCGCCCTATTCAGGTCTTGGGTATACCCTCTGTCATCAGACAGTGGCAAATGCCAGGACGTCACCGATCCAGCCAATGGGGGAGAAGACAGCAGTGCTGGTAGCGCAGATGCTGCGGATGCAGTTCACCACAGAAGAAGTGGTGTAGTCCACCCAGGCGTCAACGCCCTTCTCCAGGTCGGTGCCCAGATCGCCGCTCTTGTTGGCAGCATACCAGCCGCGGGCGCCGATCAGCAGATCGAGCCAGTTCCAGTACCAGCCGATGGTGAATGCAGCACCGAGGCCCCATGCAACATAAGTAGCTACAGGAGCGCCGCCGGAGGTGTAGGTCATTTCTTCCTCGTTCATGACGTTGTAATTGGCAGGCATACGAACAGTCATTTCCATAGTAATACTCCTTTGCTTTGATTTTTACCGATTGGAATGCTAAAAGGCGGCCGCCACCAAGGTGGCGGCCGCCCATTTAGACCTTTGGTAAGACCCTTAAACGGTGGCGAAGGCGACCGCAGTGACGACCCAGCCGATGGGGCCGCTCAGGCTGCCGGCGGTAGCCAGCACGCTGCGGACACAGTTCATCACAGAAGAAGTGGTGTAGTTGAGCCAGGTGTCAATGCCCTTCTCCAGATCGGTGCCGATGTTGCCGGTCTTGTTGGCAGCATACCAGCTGCGGGCGCCCAGCAGCTGATCGACCCAGTTGTACAGCAGCAGGCCGCCAACGACCAGAGAGCCAGCCAGCGACACATAATAAGCCGCGGGAGCACCACCGGTGGTGTAGGTCATTTCTTCCTCGTTCATGACATTGTAATTGGCGGGCATACGAACGTTCATTTCCATAATAACACTCCTTTTCTTTGCGAAGGTTAAATTTTATTGTAACGGCACATTCCAGCTTCCAACTGGAGAAGGTCCCAGCAGAAATGCGTCCGTTTGCAAACAGGGATCAGATGATCAGCAGGACGGGGATGCTGATGGGCCACAGGGCCACCACCATGCCGGCGGCTACCAGATCGCGCGCGAAGTAGGACACCGACTTGGACATATCAGCGCCCAGATCGTCAACAGCCCGGCCCAGGATGGTGAAGATGTTGCCGTCCGCGTTGTTGTCCAGCCAGCGGTTGGCCTGCTGGAGGCCCCAGATGTAGCTTGCCCCCAGAACCACGACACCCACCACGCTGGCCACAGTGCCCAGCGTGCCCAGGGTCTTGTTGGTGGCATCCACTGCATCGTCCACCGCGTTGCCCACGTCCTCAAACAGGCTGCCGCCGTTGAGATAGACCATTTCGTCCTCTGCGATGGGAGCGAAATGCTCAGGATAACGGATCTTCTGTTTCATAGGTAAAATCTCCTTTGCTTACAAGGGCCGCGACAGGAAAACCGGCCGCAAAACAGATTCCCTCACGTATCCGGGGTTCACGCTCATTTTACCACATTGTGAGAGAATGCTCAAGAGTTTCCATTCAAAAAGGTTAAAATTTAGGCTTTTTCTATAAGTTACAGCCCGTATCTTTGTGAAAACCGGAAGCCTTTTATCCCTCGATCCCCGCCCGGTAGAGGTAGGGATCGCTCTTGAAACTGTCAAAGCTGTACAGCACCAGGATCTGGTCATACTGGTTTTCCTGGATCAGGGCATCCAGACCGTAATTGTAGTTGCGCAGGTCGATGACATCGATATCCGCATAGTTGGCGGTGAGGAAGGGCACCAGGGAATTGGCGTAGCTGTCCTTGATCACCAGGATGCGGCCCTGGCCTTCCCCTTCCACCCGGCTCAGGCCGTTGTTGCCGTGCAGGAAAGCCGCGTACTTGTCGTAGGCGTCCAGCTTGGCGAGGTCATACAGGCCGGTGGTCTGCCCTTCGCCGGGCATCCCCGGCCCGGTCACCTGGTAGATGGTCAGGGGGGCGTCCAGCTGGTAGTAGGTCAGCACATCGGGCCTGGCGTTCCAGGTGCGGGCCCGGGAATAGAAGGTGCCGTAGAAGTTTTCCACCTCCACGGCGGTGTGGGCCGACCGGTCAAAGGGGACAAGCCCCAGCGTCTGGCACAGCTGATCGTAGGCGTAATAGGCCCCCAGGGTGGTCCAGTGGTGGTCGGTGCGGTAGTAGATATACTCGTCCTTGTGGGCCTCGAGGGCCTCCTGCAGGGGGACAAAGGTCCCGCCGGCCTGCTCCACCGCCGCCCGGATCTGGGCGACGTAGCTCTCCTCCGACAGCAGCGGCGCCCCTGCGGGCACCCGCTCGGGATAGACAGCCGCCGCCGAGGGGGCTACCATGGCGTACACTTTGCCGGGATAGCGGCCCGCCAGGGCGGCCACCGCCGCGATGTTCCGGGGCAGGGTGCGCTCCTCGCTGGAGACAAGGCCGTAGGTACGGTCGAACATCTGTCCGCCGGCCCCCAGCAGCACCCCGCCGCTCTGGGTCTTTTGGAGCAGGGTGGTCTCCACAAAGCTCTGCAGCCCGATCCAGGCGTCGCGGCCGGGGATCTGGTCTTTGGTGTACTGGGAGTAGCTGTTGAAAAAGTCGTTCAGGCCGCGGGCGGTCAGGATCTGCGCGGTGACGGCGGGGCGCTGGGTCAGGGTGGTGTTTTCCAGCTCGCTGATCCGGCGGTCCGGAGTGATGCCGTCCAGCAGGAACACCCCCGCAAAAAAGGCTGTGAACAGGATCAGCACCGGGTAGCGGCCCAGTGCCCGCAGCCCGCCGGGCTTTGCGTGTTTTTCCATAGGGGCGCCTCCTTAAAAGTTGAAGTAGAGGAAGGGGCTGTTGGTGCTGCCCACCACATAGGCGGTGGAGACCACCAGCAAAAGCCCCACCGTTAGCACCCGGGTCCAGCTGCGCTTTTTCAGCTTGTCCCACAGCTTTTCGATCAGGGGGGTGCAGCAGATGAAGGACACCACCAGCAGAACGCCGTAATTGCGCAGGAAATACAGCGGAGACACGCCGCCGCTGGGCACGAACAGCTTGCGGAACAGCAGCCCGAACTGCACGCCGGGGTCGTTGCCCACGAACATGGCCCAGCCCACCACCACAAAGAACAGGGTGTAGATATGGGGCCACACCCGGCCCTTTTGCAGGTGCTTGAGCAGGAACAGTTTTTCCGCCGCCAGAAGCACGAAATAATACAGGCCCCAGCAGATGAAGTTCCAGTTGGCGCCGTGCCAGATGCCGGTGAGCAGCTCCACGATGAACAGGTTGAAGATCTGCCGCCTGAGCCCCTTGCGGTTGCCGCCCAGGGGGATATACACATACTCACGGAACCAGCTGGACAGGGTCATATGCCAGCGGCGCCAGAATTCGGTGATGGAGGCCGAGATATAGGGATAGTTGAAGTTCTGGGGGAACTCGAAGCCCATCATCTTGCCCATGCCAATGGCCATCATGGAATAGCCCGAAAAGTCGAAATACAGCTGGAAGCTGTACGCCAGGATGCCCAGCCACACCAGCGGAGTGGAGGCGTTGGCCAGCCCCACAAAGGTGACCGAGGCGTCGTCGGCCACCCCGATGATATCGGTCCACAAGGCGCCCACCGCATCGGCCAGCAATACCTTTTTGGCCAGGCCGAAGGTGAAGATGGTCATACCCTCCTCGATCTGGGACAGGGAATAGCGGTGCTTGTACACGTGCAGCTGGGCCGCCACGTCCCGGTATTTGACGATGGGGCCGGCGATCAGCTGGGGGAACATGACCACATAGGCGCCGAAATCGATGATGTTCTTTTCCGAGCCGACATCGTGGCGGTAGACGTCGATGGTGTAGGACAGCGTCTGGAAGGTGTAGAAGCTGATGCCCAGCGGCAGCACGCTGATCCCCTCGATGGGGGCAAAGTGAGTGCCCAGCAGGGCATTGACGCTCTCCAGCACAAAATTGGCGTATTTGAAATAGAACAGCATCCCCAGGCTGCCCACCAGAGCCGCCACCAGGAACACCCGCTGCCAGCCCCGCCGGCCCTCGAAATGGGCGATGGCCAGGCCGCACAGGTAGTTGATGAGGATCAGGCTCAGCATCACCGGGAAGAACCGCACTTCGCCCCAGCAGTAGAACACCAGGCTGCAGATAAACAGGACGGTGTTCTTGGCCCTGGCCGGGGCGATATAATAGGCCGCCAGGGTGAAGGGCAGGAAATGGAACAGGAAGATGATCGAACTGAATATCAAGGTGGTGTCTCCTTCTCACAGGCCAGAATCAAAGAAGAGCCCATGCCATGGGATCGGCTCTGGGGCAGACGCTTACTGGGCGTACTGGTCCATGACGCTGTCGACAGCGCCGGAGATATCGCCGGTGGACTCGTTGGACGCAATGACCATCACCACCAGGTTGTCCCGGCCCGAGATGACGGCGTTTTCCACATTGGACTGGGCCTGGCCGAACTCGGCATAGTTGCCGTAGAAGGCCACCTGGTCCTGCTTGTAGGTCTGCAGCTGCTCGCAGATGGCTTCCGACTTGCCTGCGGCGGGCTGGATCACCAGCACCAGGCCCGCGTCGCCGTTGTCGTTGCTGCGCACCCCCTTGTAGGCGGTCACATCCTCCGCGGCCAGGCCGAAGTCGTACTCGATGTTCATGGCCGCGATCTCGAACTGGTTGGAGATGGGGTTTGTCTCCAGCAGCTGGCTGACAATGGCATCCAGGTCCACTGTGCCGTTTTCGGCGGTACGGGCGCCGGAGCCGGCATCAGCCGAGGAGGCGGGCGCCGTGCTCTGGGCGCTGGAAGCAGTGCTGGAAGAAGACCCGCCGCAGCCCGCCAGAAGGGCGGCACACAGGGCAAGGGCGGTCACGGAAAGCAGAAATTTACGTTTCATCATGGCAAGATTCCTTTTCTTTCTCATCAGTCTATCCATTCTGCACCAGGGGGCGCCGCCGCACGCCGCCGGCCGCCGGCAGACCCGGCCTGCGCGCCTTTTCTGGGATACAAGAAAAGGGGACAGTCGGGGGCAACAAGCGCGCAGCATAGCGGATTTTTGGGGGCGCTTCCCACGGCGCGGGATCGCTTTGCAGGCTTTTTGCAAGCCATGCTTATCTTATCATATCGGGCCGCAAAAAGCAATCGGAGCCAAAACTTTCACAGCCCTCACGCAGCCGCTGCCGCCGCCTGCAGCTGGGCGATGTACTCCTCAAAGATCAGGCCGCTGGCCTGGATGCGGGCCGCGTTCTCGGGGCCCACATACCGCCAGTGCCAGGGCTCATAGGTGATCTCGGTGACCGCCTCGGCCTGCTCCCCCTTGGGATACCGCAGGATAAAGCCGTAGTCCACCGCGTGCTCGCACAGCCAGGCAAAGGCCTCGGTATTCTCAAAGCCCTCGTCAAGGGTGGTGTATTCGGGGCAGTTCAGGTCAGCGGCCAGGCCGCAGTTGTGCTCGGAATAGCGGGGCGGATTGACCACATTGGCCGCCATCTGGCGGGCGGTGGCCTCGTCATAGCCCTGGTTGAGATACTGCTGGGTCTTGTTGTTGTAGAGAGTGGTCTGGTATTCCACGCTGCGGTAGCCGCTCTGCATCCAGATGGTGACCCCGTCGGCGGCGGCTGCCGCCTGCATGGCCAGGAACGCGTCGGCCGCCTCGGTCTGGAGGGTGTCGTTGATGGACAGGGACGAGCCGCACTCCTTGGTATCGAAGGTGTAATCCTCGGGCATGGGGGTGTCGTGGTTGACCAGCACCATCCGGGGGTCGGCCAGGATGGCGGCAGCTTCTGCGGCAGCCTGGGCCCGGGCGGCGCTGGAAGCCGCCTGTTCATGCAAAGCAGCCGCAGCGCTGGAGGCCGCAGCGGCGCTGGCGGCGGCCGCCTCATCCCGGGCCTGCTGGGCGCGGGCCGCCTGGATCTGGAAACGGCTGCCCACAAACACGACGCCCCCCGCCACCAGGCCCAGCACGGCCAGGCGGGTCAGCAGGTGGAAGATACGCCGGGCGCGGCGCTGGCGGCGGCGACGGCGCATCTGGGCGGCGTTCATGGGCGGACGGCCGCCGGGGCGATGGCCGCCCTGGGGGCGGCGCGGATCATTGGACATGGGTTGGATAAAGATCCCTTCTTTCTGTAAAGATTGGACAGATGAACGTGTATAGATACGCTCCGCCTGGGCACCTTAATGAACAGAACACCAGGAGCGAGGCGAAACGATATGCATTTGTCAGCGGAAGAATACGCCCGCAGGGTCCGGCAGACGGGACCGCCCTCCCCTCTGGGGCGGGACTGCCTGTGGGCTTTCTGCACGGGAGGCGCCATCTGTGCCCTGGGGGAGCTGGTGCGCCGGCAGTACCTGGCGGCCGGGGCGGACCCCGCCACCGCCGCCACCCTGACCAGCTGCACCCTGATCGCCCTGTCGGCCCTGTGCACCACCCTGGGGTGGTACCAAAAGCTGGCGTCCCGGGCGGGTGCGGGCAGCCTTGTGCCCATCACCGGCTTTGCCAATGCGGTGGTCAGCGCGGCCATCGAGTTTTCCCCCGAGGGACACGTCACCGGCACCGGCACCAAAATGTTCACCATCGCGGGGCCGGTCATCGTCTACGGCACATTGGCCTCGGCGGTATACGGCGCGGGGCTGTGGCTGGGGCAGATGGCGATGGGTCTTGTATAGAGAATACGCCTGCCAGATGGAAAATATTGCAAAAGCCGGGCGAACGGCAGGCCGTTTTTCGGGCCCGGCGCAGAACATGGAAAGGAGTGGATGCGGTTGGCGCTGCGGCAAGGCGACACCCTGCGGTTTGCAAGGCCGCCGGTCATTGCGGCACACGCGGCGGTGGGGGGCAAAAAGGAGAGCCGCGGGCCTCTGGCGGACTGTTTTGACCAGCTGAGCCAGGACAATCTTTTTGGCCAGAAAAACTGGGAGGCCGCCGAGCGGGCCTTGCAGCTGCGGGCGGCCCGGCTCTGCCTGCAAAAAGGGCACGCCGCCGAGGACTCGGTCAGCCTGGTCCTGGCCGGTGACCTGCAGGCCCAGTGCACCGCCTCCAGCTATGCCATGCGGGAACTGGACATCCCCTTTGCGGGGCTGTTCGGGGCCTGCAGCACCATGGCGGAGGCTTTGGGCCTGGGGGCCGCCCTCTGTGCCGGGGACCTCGCCGAGGGGGTGCTGGCCATGGCCTCGGGGCATTTCTGCGCCGCCGAGCGCCAGTTCCGCACCCCGCTGAGTTACGGCGCCGTGCGGGCCCCCACCGCCCAGTGGACCGCCACCGCGGCCGGCTGCTGCCTGCTGCGGCCCCGGGGAACGGGGGTGCAGGTGCGGGCGGTCACCCTGGGGCGGGTGCAGGACTACCAGGTCCGGGACATCAGCAACATGGGGGCCGCCATGGCACCCGCTGCCGCCGCCACCCTGCTGCGCTATCTGCGGGACACCGGCACGGCGCCCGCCGCCCTGGACTGCGTCTACACCGGAGACCTGGGCCGGGTAGGCAGCGCCCTGCTGGCCCAGCTGCTGGAGGCCGAGGGCGTGACGGGGCTGCGCCACCAGGACTGCGGCTGCCTGCTCTATGGCAGCGACCCCCAGGTGCGCAGCGGGGCCTCGGGGCCGGGCTGCTGCGCCAGCGTGCTGTGCGGGCATATCCTGCCCCTGCTGGAGCGGGGCGAGATGGGCCGGGTGGCCTTCATCGCCACCGGGGCCCTGATGAGCCAGACCACCTTTTTGCAGAAAGAGACCATTCCGGCCATCGCCCACCTGGTGGAGCTGGCCGCGCCGGCCCAAAAGGAGGGATAAGCGATGGCATACGTCTGGGCTTTTGTGGTGGGCGGGGCCATCTGTGTCGTGGGACAGCTGCTGCTGGACCTGACCAACCTGACCCCCGCCCGCATCCTCACCGGCTATGTGGTGGCCGGGGTAGCCCTGTCCGCTTTGGGCCTGTACGGCCCGCTGGTGGACTTTGCAGGCAGCGGCGCCAGCGTGCCTTTGCTGGGGTTCGGCCACCTGCTGGCTCAGGGGGTGCAGCAGGCGGTGGCCCGGCAGGGGCTGCTGGGCTGCCTGACCGGCGGGCTGCAGGCGGGAGCCGCCGGCATCACCGCCAGCCTGCTGTGCGGGGTGGTGTGCTCCTTTGTGGGCAAAAGCCACGACCAGAACTGACCGCCCCTTTTCGCCCCTCTTTGCGCCCAGGACATGGTATGCTGGGCCAAAAGGGGGCGTTTTACATGACGATACGAGCTGTATGCCTGGGGGCCGCCGGGATGCTGGGCGCGCTGCCCGGCCTGTTCTGGGCCTGTCAGGGGCTGGCCGCCGCATGGGCGGGCCAGGGGCCTGCCTTTGGGCCGGGAGCCCTTGCGGCGGCCTGGGCGGCCTGTCTGGCGCTGGCACTGGGCTGGGTCTGGCTGCCCCAGGCTCCCCTTGGTCCCGACGGCCTGCTGGAGCCGGTCCCGGGTCCCGTAAAAACAAAAGCCCTCCTGCCGGGTGAATGGCGCGGAGAGCTTTGTTCGTCAAACGTATCGAACCAGTCGTGAACGGCTTAGACGGCCTTGTTGGCGCGCTTGGCCATGCGGCTGATCTTGCGGGACGCGGTGTTTTTCTTCAGCACACCCTTGGCGCGGGCCTTGTCGATCGCGGAAACAGCAGCCAGGACAGTAGCGTCCTTGTCAGCGGCTTTGGCATCGATGGCAGCGTTTGCCTTCTTGACGACTGTTTTCAGGTTGGTCTTAATGGCCTTATTGTGAGCCCGCTCTGCAGCAGACTGGACAACGCGGTCCTTCTGGGATTTGATGTTAGGCATTCGTTCCACCTCCTTGGCTACCTATAACAGCGCACTCTATAATAGCATATTCGCCGTATTTGCGCAAGCTTTTTTTCAAATTTTGTTTGAAAAAATTTCTTTTGCCCACACTTTGGCCAAAGCAGCCGGCCAAAACCGGCCAAAGGAGGCATCGGAATGCGCTATACAGACATGGCAGACGAACTTTTCGGCCCCGGACAGGCCGCCGGGGACCGGACCGGGATACGCCTGGCCACTTTGCGCCAGAACGGGATGCGCCTGACCCGGGTGGAGATCTCCCGGGACGGGCTGGCCCGGCCCCGGGGCCGGTATGTCACCCTGGAGACCCCCAGCCTCAGCCTGCTGGACGAGCGGGACACCGCGGTCATCGAGCTGGCGGCGGAGGAACTGCGGGCCCTGCTGCCCCCCGAAGGCCCGGTGCTGGTGCTGGGGGTGGGCAACCGCCGGGTGACCGCCGACGCGCTGGGGCCCCGGACGGTGCAGCATGTGCTGGTGACCATGGGGGCCAGCCATCCGCTGCCGCTGCGGGGGATCCGGCCGGTGGCGGCGGTGGCCCCGGGGGTATCCCAGTCCGCCGGGCTGAGCCTGCAGGAGCTGGCGCGGGCCCTGGTGGGGGCGGTGCGCCCCACCGCCCTGCTGTGCGTGGACAGCCTGTGCTCCTCCGAGCCCCAGCGTCTGGGCCGCACCATCCAGTTTTCGGATACCGGGCTGGCCCCCGCCGACCCCGGTTCCAGCCGCCATCTGGACGCCGCCGGCCTGGGGGTGCCGGTGGTGGCGGCCGGGGTCCCCACCCTGATGGAGGCCGTCGAGGGCAGGGATCTGGTGGTAGCGCCCCGCGCCCTGGACAGCGTCATCGCCCATGGGGCGGCTTTGCTGGGGGCGGCCATCAACCGGGCCCTGCAGCCCCGCCTCACCGTCAACCAGCTGTGCTGGCTGGCCAGCCAGGCATAAACCGGCTTCCCTGGCGCATATACCTGTCTATATCATGCAAGGCAGGGAGGTGAGGCCATGGGCCCCGCGCAAGAACGTTCCGCCGCCGGCGGGCCAAAGGGTTCCGGGACAGGCCGGGCGGCCGTGGGGGCCGCCGCAGTGATGCTGGCCCTGGCCCTCTGGGGCAGAGGGCTGGCCCTGGTGCTGGCCGGCGCCCTGGTGGGGCCGGTGCCCGCCCTGCGCACCGCCCTGGCCCTGGCCGGAGACCGGCAGGTCCCCGCCTCCAGCGCGGCGGCGGAAAGCGGCCCGGCTCCCGCCGCTTCCAGCCAGACGGACGGCGCCCCCGGCATCCAGTCCTACCTGGTGGAGCTGCAGCCCGACAGCGCCATGCCCTCCGACGCCCAGGGGGTGGTGGAGACGGCCTATGGCCAGGGCAGCGGGGAAAAATACATCGCCTGCGCCGCCGGCACCATCAAGAACAACACCAGCGTCCCCTCCGCCGAGGTGGCCGCCGAGATCCAGAACCCGCTGCCCTTCCAGGTCCAGCTGAACAGCCCCGAACCCCAGGTGCTGATCATGCACACCCACGCCACCGAGTGCTACCGGATGAGCCAGGGGCTGTGGGCCGACCCCGCCGGCGGGGCCCGCACCACCGACCGGGCCTCCAATATGTGCGCGGTGGGCCGGGTGATGGCCGACACCCTCAACGCCGCGGGGATCCACACCCTCCACGACGAGACCCTCAACGACTATCCCAGCTACAACGGCAGCTACGCCAACAGCCGGGCGGTGGTGCAGCAGTACCTGGCTCAATATCCCAGCATCAAGGTGGTGGTGGACGTCCACCGGGACGCCATCGAGAACGCCGAGGGGGCCCGGATGGCCCCGGTGGCCGAGATCCAGGGGCAAAAAGCCGCCCAGGTGATGCTGATCTGCGGGTGCGACAACGGCTCCACCGTGTCTTTGCCCAACTGGAGGCAGAACCTGCGGTTTGCCGCCGCCTGGGAGAGCGCCATGGAGGGGATGTACCCCGGGCTGACCCGTCCGGTGCTGTTCAGCTACCGGTTCTACAACCAGGACCTGACCACCGGCAGCCTGCTGCTGGAAGTCGGCACCCACGGCAACAACCTGAACGAGGCTTTGTACGCCGGGCAGCTGGCCGCCAACGCCCTGGCCGCCGCCCTGACCGGGACCGGTTGACAAACGGACGCAGATATGATATAGTGCCACTATCCGAAAAGCGACGATCGGGAAAAGTACCCCGCCCCACGACGGCACAGAGAGCAGGCGGCGCTGTGAGCCTGCCCGCAGGGAGGGAGAAAGAACACCCGGGAGCTGCAACCTGAACCCCGCCCCGGCGGGCAGTAGGCGCGCCGCCCACCCCAGCGTTAAAAGGGGAGTGCTTCGCCTTTGCGGGCGTGAGCATATGAGACCGGCCGCCGGCCGGTGAATTCAGGTGGCACCGCGGACATTACAAGACAGCTTGTTCGCCCTGGAGTTCTGGGGAGAAAGCTGTCTTTTTATTTTCGTTTGGAGGTATGACCGCAATGGAACGCACCGAGATCGCATCCCTTTACCGCGCCACCCCGGCCGACGGCACCGTCCTGACGGTGTGCGGCTGGGCCAAGAACATCCGCGACAGCAAAAACATCGGCTTCATCGCCCTGTCGGACGGGGGCTGCTTCAAGACCCTGCAGGTGGTCTTTGAGGCCGCCCGGCTGTCCAACTACGAGGAAGTGGCCCACGCCGGCCTGTACACCAGTATGCGGGTGACCGGCCGCCTGGTGCTGACCCCCCAGGCCAAGCAGCCCTTTGAGCTGAACGCCGACACCATCGAGATCCTGGGCCAGTGCCCCTCGGAGGACTATCCCCTGCAAAAGAAGAAGATGAGCATGGAGTATCTGCGCACCATGCCCACCCTGCGCCCCCGCACCAACACCTTCAACGCGGCGTTCCGGGTGCGCAGCGTGGCGGCCTACGCCATCCACCGCTTCTTCCAGGAGAACGGCTTTGTGTACGCCCATTCGCCCATCCTCACCGCCTCCGACTGCGAGGGTGCGGGCGAGATGTTCCGTGTGACCACCCTGGACCTGGACGACCTGCCCAAGACCGAGGACGGCCGCACCGACTACGCCAAGGACTTCTTCGGCCGCCCGGTCAACCTGACCGTGTCGGGCCAGCTGGAGGCCGAGGCCATGGCCATGGCCTTTGGCAAGGTGTACACCTTCGGCCCCACCTTCCGGGCCGAAAAGAGCTTCACCACCCGGCACGCCGCCGAGTTCTGGATGATCGAGCCCGAGATGGCCTTCTGCGACCTGTCCGGCTATATGGACGTGGCCGAGGCCATGACCAAGTATGTCATCCGCTATGTGCTGGACAACTGCCCCGACGAGATGGACTTCTTCAACAAGTTCATCGACAAGGGCCTGATCGAGCGGCTGGAGCTGGTGGCCGGCAGCGAGTTCGGCCGGGTCAGCTACACCGACGCGGTGGAGATCCTGAAAAAGAACAACAAGAAGTTCCAGTACCCCGTGGAGTGGGGCGTGGACATCCAGACCGAGCACGAGCGCTATCTCACCGAGGTGGTGTTCAAAAAGCCCGTTTTTGTCACCGACTACCCCAAGGAGATCAAGAGCTTCTACATGAAGCAGAACCCCGACGGCAGGACGGTGGCCGCAGCCGATATGCTGGTGCCCGGCATCGGCGAGCTGATCGGCGGCAGCCAGCGCGAGGAGGACTACGGCAAGCTGGCCGCCCGGATGGACGAGCTGGGCCTGGACAAAACCGGCTACGACTGGTATCTGGACCTGCGCCGCTTCGGCACCGTGGAGCACGCGGGCTTCGGCCTGGGCTTTGAGCGGATGCTGATGTACCTCACCGGCATCCAGAACATCCGCGACGTTCTGCCCTTCCCCCGCACCGCCTACGGCTTCTGAGCCCCGGCGCCCCTGATCGAACGTCTGCCTGCCGGCAGATCCATCCCTGTCCAGGCCGCCGGCCTGGACGTTTTGTTGTGAGGTCGTATCGTGGAACACATCGCCCCCGCCCTTTTGCAGTGGTTCGGACAGAACCGGCGCACCCTGCCTTTCCGGGAGGACCCCACCCCTTACCATATCTGGGTCAGTGAGATCATGCTCCAGCAGACCCGGGTGGCGGCGGCCCTGCCCTATTACGAGCGGTTCATCCGGGAGCTGCCCGACATCCCCGCCCTGGCCGCCTGCCCGCCCGACCGGCTGGACAAGCTATGGGAGGGCCTGGGCTATTACCGCCGGGTGCACAGCATGCAGCAGGCCGCCCAGGTGGTCTGCCGGGAGTACGGCGGGCAGCTGCCAGCCGACTACGACAAGCTGCTGGCCCTGCCGGGGGTAGGACCCTACACCGCCGGAGCCATCGCCTCCATCGGCTTCGGGCTGGCGGTCCCCGCCGTGGACGGCAACGTGCTGCGGGTGTTCGCCCGGCTGTACAACGATCCTTCTCCCATCACCGACCCCGCCGTCAAAAAGACCTTCACCCGGCGCGTGATGGACCACCAGCCCCCCGACGCCCCCGGGGACTACAACCAGGCCCTGATGGAGCTGGGCGCCCTGGTCTGCCTGCCCGGCGGCGCGCCCCTGTGCGGCAGCTGCCCTCTGGCCGGCCTGTGTCAGGGCCGCCGGGCCGGCACCGCCCGGAGCCTGCCCTGCAAGCCCCAGCCCAAACCCCGCCGGATGGTCCCGGTGACGGTGGCGCTGGTGCGCCGGCAGGATACAGGGGAATGGCTGCTCCAAAAGCGCCCCGCCGGCGGCCTGCTGGCCGGGTTGTGGCAGCCTCCGGCCTTTGAAGGGGAGCGCCTGGACGCCCCCGGCGCAGCCGCAGCCCTGGCCGCCATGGGCGTGCAGACCGACCCGGACAGCGCGCAGCCCCTGCCCGCCTCGCGGCACATTTTCAGCCATGTGGAGTGGCAGATGACCGGCTGGCAGCTCTCCGCGCCGCAGCAGCAGCCCCCCGAAGGCTGCGTCTGGGCCGGCCCCGAACAGCTGCAAACCGGCTACGCCCTGCCCGGCGCCTTCAAAGCGTACCGAAAATTCCTGCTCGGGTGAGGGAAATTTTGTGGATTCCGGTTGTAATTTTGTCCGCCAGCGGGTATAATAGAGATATTCCGGGGGCAGCGGTGCCGCGCCCCCGCGGGTAGGAGGGTGTTGGCCATGTCTCTCGTCTTTCAAACTTCTGTCCATATCTTCTCAGCTATGATCGGGATGCTGAAGATCGCGCTGCACCTTGCCTGCCGGTACAACGAGATGAAAAAGCGCCTTGCGCGTGAAAAGGAGAGTGCTCGACCTATGAAGAAATCCTGTCTGATCGCCGTGATCGCCGCTCTGGCCGCCGTGGCCGGTGCCCTGGCCGCTGTGGCTGTTTACCTGCGCCGCCGTGAAAAAGAGCTGGACGAATACGAGCGTCTGCTCTTTGGGGAGGACGAGGCTGTCCCCGCCGACACCGAAGACGAAGGGGATGCCGGCGACGCCGAGGCTGCCGGCGAGGATGCGGCAGAGGAGTAACCCTGCGCCGGCGGCCGGAGTCCGGGTTTTGTCCCGGGGCACGGCCCGGTAAAAATGGATCCAGGGCGCACCGCGGGGGCCTTTGTGCCTGCCGCCGGTGCGCCTTTGTTTTTTGCAGACAAGGAGGAATCACACCATGCGGATCATCAAACACATCCTGTTGTGGCTGGTGGGTGTGGCGCTGGGGGTGGCTGTGCTGTTGGGTGCGGTGATGGCAGCCAGCTACTCTTTCACCACCGACGGCAGCCGCCCGGACCCCGGCGCCCAATTCGGCTCGGCTGCCCTTGCGGTAAACGGCAGCTGCTGGCGGGTGCCCCTGATCGGCGGGATGCTGGACAAGGCCTTCTACGCTCCCTCCACCCTGTCGGTGCAGAAGCTGGGCGTGCTGTACGAGGCCCATCCCGAAGTCACCCTGCCCGAATGGGCCACCCATGCCACCTTGCGCATCACCGCCGACGGCCTGGGGGACGCCGCCTATTTTGACGGCACGGTGGAGGAGTATGCGGGCTTCCTCTATCCGGCCAACGGGGAATACAAGGCCCAGCTGACGGTCTGGCGGCTGCCGGTCGGGATGACCGATGTGGATTTCGGCCAGCCTGCCGACGGGGCCATCCTGCGCAACAGCGGGCTGGAACGGCCGGCCAGGGCGGCGGGGTATTACCAGTATTCCTTCCGGTTCACCATCCAGGCGTCGGCGGAGCTGGAACTGTCGGCCCAGCGCATCGAGCAGGGCGGGGTAGCCGCTCTGGAAATCAGCGGGATGGTGGGCAGCGGCACCCCCACGGTGGAGACCGACCTGGGGTCGGTCCAGTGCGTCCGCAGCCCGGCGGGATGGCGCTGCTACATACCCGCAGCCTACAACGCCTCGGCGGGCAGCCACGACATTGCCGTCACGGTGAACGGCGAGACATTGACCATCGCCCTTGGGGTCAGCGCCAAAGATTTCGGGGAGGCGGAGGCCCAGCCCGACCCGCCCGCGTCTGCCGCCGCCAATGAGGAGTTCCGCAACGTCATCTGGGCCCAGTACGAGGCTCAGGCCCGGGACAAGCTGTGGCATGGGGCCTTCCTGTGCCCGGTCGAGCTGTATACCGTCCTGCTGGACTACGGCCAGACCCGGGTGATGGACGGCGCGCGGACCACCCAGTCCAACTCCACCCTCCTGTACACCATCCCCGGGGACCCGGTACGGGCTCCCGCCGACGGCGTCGTGGTGGTGGCCCAGAACCTGGCTTTGACCGGCAACACCATCGTCATCGACCACGGCTGCGGGCTGCGCAGCTATCTCTACGGCCTGGCGGACCTCCATGTGGAAAAGGGCCAGTCGGTGGCGCGGGGAGACGCCATCGGCCAGGCAGGGGAGGAGCTGACCATGGATTTCAAGATCGGCAGCAAGAGCATCAGCCCCTGGCCCCTGTTCCAGACCAGCGGAGGGCTGTTCTGGCGGGAATTCTGACCCTGCAACTCCTTTGCAACCCCCTGTTGCGGAATAGTTGGTGGATGCAACCGGCCTTTTCTGCTATGCTGGAACCACCAAATGAAAGGAGCTGATCGTCATGAAACTTGCTGCGATCGAAATCGTCGGAATGTTTTTATCCTTCCTCATCCTGGCTGTCGCCGTGGTGCTGCCGCTCATCCTGCTGGTCCTGTGCATCCGGGCGCTGTGGATCTACATCAAGACCCACACCAAAGCCCAGGAGGTCAAAAAGGAGACCGCCGCCGTCCGCAAGACCCTGGCCGAGACCCTGAAAGATCACCGCACCCGCTGCCGCATGACCCAGGAATTTGTGGCCGAGAGCCTGGGGGTGTCCCGTCAGGCCGTCAGCAAATGGGAGACCGGCGACTCGGACCCCAGCATGTCCAACCTGGTGCTGCTGGCCAAGCTCTACGGCGTGCCCCTGGAAGAACTCCTCCAAAATGTGATCTGAGGATCGGCCCCTGCTTTCCCCCGGGAAGACCGGGGCTTTTTGGATTTTGGGCGCACAAACACAATGCGGGGGCCGGCTTTGCAGCCGGCCCCCGCAGAGGGACCCTATCTTTCGTGACGCAAAAGTTCTTTTGTTTTGGTGCGATCAACAACAGAAGGAATATTGGTTCTATTCCTCTTTGCCGCCACATCGGATGGGTGTT